>NZ_JBAMDA010000001.1:0-325833 GCF_036964665.1 Nitrobacter sp. NHB1 | reverse complement strand
CGGAACGAAGCCGCGGGTCGGGTGACTCCATCGCGCCAGCGCCTCGAAGCCGGTCACATCGCCATCAACGAGCTTGCGGCCCGTGCGCGCCTGCGGCTGATAGTGCAGCGACAGTTCGCCGTTCCGGATGGCGTTTGACAGATCCTGGTGCAGCACGCGGCGATCCCGAATCTGCCGGTCCATCTCCGGCTCGAAAATGCTGATGGAGCCGCGCGATTTCGCCTTGGCGCGGAATAATGCAACGCCGGCATTGGCGAGCAGCGATGCGGGATCGGTTCCGTCGCGCGGGAACAGCGAAATGCCGGTGGTAAGGCCTGTTCGGATCGACTTTCCCTCGATCGGAAATTCCGGAACCATTGCCTCGACGATCTGTTCGGCGAGCGCCTGACCAGCGGCAGGCTGCTTGCCATCGATGATCACACCGAATTCGTCGCCGCCGAGCCGGGCGACGAGGCCGCCATGCGTCGCGTTCTGAATGCGCCGCGCCACCTCGATCAGCAGGCTGTCGCCGACCGCGTGGCCGAATACGTCGTTGATGTCCTTGAGGCCGTCAAGATCGACCGACAGCACCGCGAACTCTTCGTTTGTGCCCTCACACGCCTCGATCATCTGCGACAGCGCTTTCAGGAACGCGGTGCGGTTCGGCAGGTCGGTCAGCCCGTCGTGATAGGCCATGTGCGCCATGCGCGACTCGGTCTGGCGACGATCGGTCACATCCTCGTGCGTCTTGATCAGATACTGCGGTTCGCCGTCATCGCCGGACACCGTAACGCGGCGGGTCAGGAACAGCCGCAACCCTGCGCCGGTGCTGATCGGGTGCTCTTCGGTCAAGAGGCCACCCTTCCCAACCGCCGTTTCGTCGCGGGCGACGATCAGCTTCGCATCGCGCGGACCGAAGATATCGGATGCGGTCAGCCCGATTGCATCCTCGCGGCGGCGATTGAGAATCGTCTCGGCGCGGCGATTGGCGAGCAGGTAATGGCCATCGCTGGCGCACTGGACGATCAGCGATACCGGAATGTTGTCGACGACGGTTTCGAGGAACTTCTTGGCGTTCTCCAACTCGCGCGACAACGACTTGCGCTCGGTCACATCGTCGAACAGGGCGATCAGAAACACCGGCTGGCCGGCCTCGTTGCGGGCAACCACCTTGTTATTGGCTAGCGTGCGCTTCTCCGGGCCCCGCTCAAATACCATTTCGCTGTAATAATGGCTCTCGGGCGAGGCCAGCGCGACCTGATCCATCGCAGCGATATTGGCGGCCGTCTGGGGTTGGAAGATTTCATCGGCGCGCCTGCCGACGATGAAATCGCGCGACAAGCGGGAGAAACGCTCGAAGGCGCGGTTGACCAGAATGTAGCGGCCGTCTTCGATACTCTTGGCGGCAATACACACCGGGACGTTGTCGATAACCGATTCCAAAAACTGCTTGGTAGTCGCCAGTTGCCCGGCAAGCTTGCGCTGCTCGCTGCAATCCTCGTGCGTCGCGACCGAACCGCCGTTCGGCAGCGTAAATCGCTTCACTGCGATCAAACGCCCGTCAGGCAGTTCGGTGAACAGGCCCTCGCGAGCATTAGACAATCGATAGGGCTCGTCGCCGCAGGCGTCGGGCATACCGCGCGCGCGCCGCAGATCGCGAAGTTCGGGGTCCGTCATGCCCGGCCGGATATCCGATCGAAGCAACCGGTAGATTTCGAGATAGCGGTCGTTGCAGAAGATGATCCGCTGACGCGAATCCGTCATCACCACGCCCTGGTTGAGATTGTTCAGCGCAGAATTGACGAATGCGTGTCTGCTTAGAGAGCGCCTGGCCTTGCGCAGCACGGACGTCACCCAGATGACGGCCGCCGCCAGCAAGGAAACGGCAATAAAGCCGGCAGTGAAAATTTCCCAGATGCCGGCATCGGCCCCGACGACAGGACTGTCCGGCGACAAGCCGATGGCCGCGGCCCACGCGTCCGCGGGCGCCGCAGCGACAGCGGCGTATACGAGCCCCACCGCAGCAGCGACCCTCTTGCCGCCCGCCTGCCAATCCTTGCCAGTCATCGCGCACCCGAGATTTGCCGGTAGAGTGTCTGGCCTGACGGGTTTGAATCAGGTAAATGCTTACCCTCGCGATCGGAAAAAGCGACTTGGATTGCACAATTGCTTTCTCATGATTAATGCCCGGCTAATGGGAGACCGGCCGCGCGAATTGCACCGATACGCCATGAGAGCTACGGAGGGCGCAGCGCAGTAAGGCGAGCTTCGGATTCGGGACACTAGGCCGCGAATGGACAGGGTTGAGTGCGTAGTCGTGGGCGCAGGTGTGATCGGGCTTGCGATCGCGCGGCGACTCGCGCGATCCGGCCGTGAGGTCATCGTTCTCGAGGCTGCGGAAGCCGTCGGAACGGCAACATCGTCGCGCAACAGCGAGGTGATTCACGCCGGCATCTACTATCCCGCCGGCAGCCTGATGGCGCGGACCTGCGTCAGCGGCCGGCACGCACTTTACGCGTATTGCCGCGAATACGGTATTCCACACCGCAATTGCGGCAAGCTGATCGTCGCGACGACGGAGCAGGAGGCCGGCAAATTGCGATCCATCAGGGCGCACGCCGAGGCCAATGGCGTCGAAGACATGCAACTCCTGAGCGGCGGCGACGCCCGCGCGCTCGAACCGGCGCTGTGCTGCGTGGCTGCGCTGCTGTCTCCATCGACGGGCATTATCGACAGCCACGCCTTTATGCTGGCATTGCGCGGTGACGCCGAGCGAGACGCTGCGGCCTTCGCTTTTCATACGCCGCTGTTGCACGCCAAGACGACATCGCACGGTCTGGAAATCGAAACCGGCGGCGACACGCCGATGACGCTCGCTTGCGATCTGCTGATCAATGCCGCCGGCCTTGGCGCTCCGGCAGTGGCGCGCAGCATCGAAGGCATGCCCGTAGACCGGATTCCACCGGCTTACCTCGCCAAGGGAAACTATTTCAGTTGCAGCGTCCGCACGCCGTTTTCGCGCCTGGTCTATCCGGTGCCGGAGCCCGGCGGCCTTGGCGTGCATCTCACGCTGGATCTCGCTGGGCAGGCCCGCTTCGGTCCCGACGTGGAATGGATCGACAGCCCGGACTATGACGTCGATCCGGCGCGGGCAGCGCGGTTTTACCCGGCGATCCGGCACTATTGGCCCGACCTGCCCGACGACGCCCTGATCCCGGCCTATTCCGGAATCCGGCCCAAGATCGTTCCGCCGGCCGTCGCGAAACAGGATTTCATGATCGAGGGGGCCGCCGACCACGGCGTGGCGGGGCTGATCAATCTGTTCGGAATTGAATCGCCCGGCCTGACGTCGTCACTTGCGATCGCGGACCATGTCGCCTCGCTGGCCGTGAGGTAGCCCACACGCCGGCCTGGCCGCACGCCAGTCCGGCGTGCGAACCGGCTGCAATTGATCGGCGGCACCAGGCGCCGAGGCCCCTCAAAAGCAGGGATTGGGAGAGTTTAGTGGAGGGTCTCGACCGTGCAGAGTTTCAGTCTTTCGATCTCGTCCCTAAGCATCAGTTTACGGCGCTTCAATTGGGCGATCCTCAGGTCGTCGGTGGAAAGATGCCTGAGGGCATCGTGCAATTCGCTTTCCAGGATCCGATGTTTCCGTTCCAGTTCAGCGAGATGCGCCTGAATTGCCATTCGAACCTCCTCGGTAGGATTAACCTCAGATTCGCTCCGGATTCTTGAGTGTACATGAACCGTGGCGGCTGTCGATGGGACAGAAAAGCGCGTCAATCATATTTGCAGGGATTAGCAGAAATGAACCGTGAGCGCGGAACCCGACGACTTGCGCGGCGCGCGGGCAAGGGCGATAATTCGCCGAGCTGAAACTCCTAACCCTTCGCAAACTCTTCGCGATTCAAGTCAGTGCGTCATCATGGCCGACGAAGAAGAGCGCGAACTCGGAGCTGAACTCGCCCGGCTGCAACAGGAACACCGCGACCTCGACGCCGCCATCGATGCCCTGCACCAATCGCCCGCGCCCGATTTGCTGCGACTACAGCGGTTGAAGAAACGCAAACTGCAACTGCGCGACCGCATCGCCTTCATCGAAGACCAGATCACGCCGGATATCATTGCCTGAATGGCAGCGGCGCTGGAATGGCGACGTCTAAAGCGGAACGAAATGGGGTTATATCGTCATTGCGAGCGAAGCGAAGCAATCCAGCTTTCTTCAGCGAGTCTTGGATCGCAACGTCGCTTGCGCTCCGCGCAATGACGATGAAGTCCGGCTAATCTCATTTCATCATCATGCTCTGACCACCTACTGGGCGGCCTCTCAATCGCTCCGCCGTTGCGCCTTGCGGACGTACATCGCGCAGTCGGCCTGCTCCAGCGCCGTGCCGGCGTCGGCGTGCGGTCCGAGGATGGCGACTCCGATCGATGCGCCGGCCGTGATCGCCCGTCCGCGGAAAGTCAATGTCAGCCGGTCGATGGCTTCTTCGAGCGCCGACGCCTTGGCTTTGGCGTCGGTCTCGCTGAGATTCCACAAGAGCAGCGCGAACTCGTCGCCGCCGAGCCGCCCGATCAGGTCGGAGGATCGCACGTGTCGAGACAGCACCGCGACTACCGCCTTCAGCACCGCATCTCCAGCCGCATGACCGAAAGCATCGTTGATGGGCTTCAGGCGATCG
Organism: Nitrobacter sp. NHB1; assembly: GCF_036964665.1. Lineage (NCBI taxonomy): Bacteria > Pseudomonadati > Pseudomonadota > Alphaproteobacteria > Hyphomicrobiales > Nitrobacteraceae > Nitrobacter > Candidatus Nitrobacter laanbroekii. The sequence goes on along the minus strand of NZ_JBAMDA010000001.1, from coordinate 321,172 downwards.
ACGTCGAGCACGAACAACGCACCGCTCGCATGATAGCGCCGGATATAGGCGACCGAGCGGTGAAGCTCGCGTTCGAAGCCGCGGCGATTGAGAACGTCCAGAAGAAAATCGGTATCCGCGGATGACTCAAGATCCGCGATCCGCTCCTGCGCCGCCGCAAGTTGGGATTTGAGGCGGCGAATCGTGGCTCGGGCGTCCGCCGCAACGTCACGCTGTACCGTTTGCTTGGGCGCGAGCGCGGCCAGCCGCGCGGCAGGCGCAACCTTGCGGCGGCTCGCCTTGCGTTTCACGGCCGTAGCGGTGGGCGCTTTCGGTGTCTTTTTCATCGTCACAAGGCTTGCCGCCGTTCACCAAGAAAGGATAGTTCATTCCCGACTGCTTGCCTCGTCAAGACACCCCCCTATAATTCGGAACATGTTTCTGGATTTCCGAAAGAAATAATAAATGACCGCCGCCGTCGCCATCATCATGGGAAGCCAGTCGGACTGGGAGACCATGCGTCACGCCGCGGAAACGCTGGCCGCGCTTGGCGTGACGAACGAGACGCGAATCGTGTCCGCGCACCGGACACCTGAGAGGCTGTTCGCATTCGCCAGGGGCGCCAACGCCGAGGGTTTCAAGGTCATCATCGCGGGCGCGGGCGGCGCCGCGCACCTGCCCGGCATGACCGCGTCGCTGACGGAGCTTCCGGTGCTTGGCGTACCCATCGAATCCAAAGCGCTTGCCGGGCTCGACTCGCTGTATTCGATCGTTCAGATGCCGGCCGGCGTTCCGGTGGGAACGCTCGCGATCGGCAAGGCCGGTGCCATCAATGCGGCGCTGCTGGCGGCAAGCGTGCTCGCCCTCAACGACCCGGCGCTCGCCGGCCGCCTCAAAGCATGGCGCAAACAGCAGACGGATGCGGTAAGCGAACGCCCGGAGGGATCGGCGTGAGCGATTCTCGGCGGGTGACGCTTCAGCCGGGCGACACCATCGGAATTCTCGGCGGCGGGCAACTCGGCCGGATGCTGGCGTTGGCGGCGGCGCGCCTTGGCCTCAAGTGCCAGGTGTTCTCGCCGGATCCGGACTCGCCGGCGTTCGACGTGGTGCAGAACGCCACCTGCGCCGAATACGCCGACGTCGAGGCGCTGGAGTTGTTCGCGGCCGACGTCGACGTCGTCACCTATGAATTCGAGAATGTCCCGGCAGCGACCGCGATGGTGCTCGCCGCGCGCCGGCCGGTGCTACCCGACCATCGCATACTGGAGACGGTGCAGGACCGCCTGGTTGAGAAGAACTTCGTCACCGGGCTCGGTATCGGCACCGCGGCCTATACCGACGTGGCGTCGGCGTCGGCGTTGCGCGAGGCGATCGAAATCATCGGCCTGCCGGCGGTGATCAAGACCCGCCGCTTCGGCTACGACGGCAAGGGTCAGGCCGTCATTCGCGCGGGCGACGATCCCGATCAGGTGTGGGACGATCTCGGCACCAAGGCGGCGATCCTGGAAGCCTTCGTGCCATTCGAGCGCGAGATTTCCGTTATCGCCGCGCGCGGCGGCGATGGCAGCGTCGAATGCTTCGACGTGACCGAGAACGAGCATCGCGATCACATCCTGAAATATTCGCGCGTACCGGCCGCGATTCCCGATGCGCTCGCCGCGCAGGCGCGCGACATTGCGGAAAAGATCGCGACCGCGCTCGACTATATCGGCGTGCTGGCCGTCGAGATGTTCGTGGTGCCGGGCGCCGGAGGGCCGACGCTGCTCGTCAACGAGATCGCGCCGCGGGTCCACAACTCCGGGCACTGGACGCTCGACGGCGACTCGATCTCGCAATTCGAGCAGCACATCCGCGCGATCGCCGGCTGGCCGCTCGGCAAGCCGGTCCGGCACGGCAGCGCCGTCATGACAAACCTGATCGGCGACGACATCCTCGACTACGGGAAGTGGCTCATCGTGCCGGGCGCAGCCGTGCATTTCTACGGCAAGGGCGCGCCGCGCCCCGGCCGCAAGATGGGCCATGTTACGGAAGTCAAACAGTCCAAATGAAAAACGGCGAGATAATTCTCGGGATCCACTGCGGACCTCATGATTCTTCAGCTGCGCTGTTTCGCGACTACGATCTTCTTGCAGCCATTCAACTCGAGCGCCTGACCCGAAAAAAGGGCGATGGAAACACCTTTCCGGATGCTTGCATCGACGAAGTGTTATCGATCGCCGGCCTGACAAGACACGACGTCGACGCTGTCATCATGAGCCGCATGCTGTTCGAGGCGCGCTATTGCCGGCGCGTGCCAGGAATCGGCGAACGGCTCGCCACGATGATGCGGCGCTCGAAGGGAAAATACTTTCGTTATGTGATCGGCGAAATCGACCGCATGCATTCCCACGATTACGCCGCGATGTTCGATTTCGACGCATTCAGACGGGGCTACGGTTTTCGTCCTGACACTCATATCGGCTTCGCCAACCACCATGAATGCCACGCCCTGCCGACGCTGTTCTACAGCGGCTGGCAGGATGCGCTGCTGGTAACGGCAGATGGCGGTGGCGACAAGGTCAACTACAGCCATCGCCATTTCTCTAACGGCGAGATCGAGACAATCTACGGAGGCAACGAGACCGACTTCCTTCTGAAACCGGTCGACAGCCTCGGCCGCGCCTACAGCGCAGCCACGCTGGCGCTCGGCTTTCGACCCAATCGTCACGAAGGAAAGCTGACGGGACTGGCCGCATTCGGCAATCCTGTTTTCTACGACAAGCTGGCGTCCTTTTTCGATGTCGACGAGAGCGGCCGGGTTCATTCGCGTTTTCGCGGATACACCCACATGAAGCGCACGATGGCGAGCCTTGCGAAAAAGGGCCGACGCGAAGATGTCGCAGCGTCGATTCAGAAAGTCGTCGAAGACGTCATGCTGCGATCGGTCGGCACGCTGTTGAAGCGATATCCGAGCCGCAATCTCGGGTTGGCCGGCGGGCTGTTCGCAAACGTCAAGCTTAACCGTCTGCTCGCCGAGAGTTTCGCTCTCGATGAGATTTTTGTCTTTCCGGCGATGGGCGATGAAGGACTGACAATTGGCGCGGCGCTGCTTCATCTGCTTGAACGCGACGGCATGCCTGCGTGGCTCCAGCATCGGCGGTCGCTCGGGCCCGTGCTGCTCGGCCGCGACTACACCGATGCGATCGATCAATCGCTCGCCGCCAATCCACTGGTTCGCCTTGTCTCCGAAGATCCACTGAACACAGCCGCCGACTGTCTGGCGGCAGGCGAGATCGGCGCGATCTATACAGGCAGGATGGAGTTCGGGCCTCGCGCCCTCGGCGCACGCTCGATCCTCGCCAACCCGTCGCGCCGGGACACGCACGACGTTCTCAATGAGCGGCTATCACGGACCGAGTTCATGCCGTTCGCGCCTGTGGTGATGGCCGAGAAGGCCGCCGAAGTCTTCGACGTCACCTCCGTCAATGCCCGCGCCTGCGATTACATGACAATCGCCACCGACGTGCACGAGCCTTGGCGCAAGCGCATCGCAGCGGTGGTCCATGTCGACGGCTCGGCACGGCCGCAGATCATCCACCAAGCAGACAACCCGTTGTATCACGGCATTCTGCAACGATTCGAGGCGAAAACCGGCCTACCCGTACTGGTCAATACCAGCTTCAACATTCACGAGGAGCCTATCGTCAACACACCCGCCGAATGCGCACGCGCCCTGACGGACGGCCGCATCGATTTCGTGGTGACGACGAAGGGTGTCTATCAGCGGGTTGCATGAGCGGCCTCACGCCGATTGTTGCCCGGGGCAGAAATCGGCGCCACTCCCGGTCGAACGGTGTAAGTCGGCAAGAGCCGCCGATCGCAGCTCTTGCCGACTTTTCCGCCTATTTTCCGGCAACAACGCCTTCCGGCTCGTTGCTGAGCCCGCGATAGACCAAGCCGCCGATGACGCCGCCAATCAACGGCCCCACCCAGAACAGCCAGAGCTGCTTCAGCGCCCAGCCGCCGACGAACAGTGCCGGACCGGTGCTACGCGCCGGATTCACCGACGTGTTGGTGACAGGAATGCTGACGAGGTGAATCATCACCAGCGCGAGCCCGATCGCCAGCGGCGCGAAACCGGAGCCTTGCCGTGGGTCGATCCCATGATGACGAACAGGAACATGGCCGTCATCGTCACCTCGGTGATGAAGCCGACCATGAGGCTGTAGTGACCAGGCGAGTGCTCGCCGTAGCCGTTCGACGCGAAGCCCTTGGCGACATCGAAGCCCGGAGCCCCGCTGGCGATCACATAGAGCAGCGCAGCGGCAGCGACCGCACCGATCACTTGCGCGATGATGTACGGCACCACCTGTCCGGCCGGAAACCGGCCGCCCGCGGTCAGACCCACCGTGATCGCCGGATTGAGATGGCAGCCCGAAATGTGCCCGATCGCATAGGCCATGGTGACGACGCTCAGACCGAAGGTAAAGGCAACGCCCAGCAGTCCGATGCCGACCTGTGGAAACGCCGCCGCGATGACCGCGCTGCCGCAGCCCATAAAGGTCAGCCAGAAAGTGCCAATCAGTTCGGCCGCGTATTTCCTGATATCCATGACACGCCTCCCTCGGTTGCGGGAATCAGCCATCACAACTCAGGTTCCATAGCAACCCGATGTGAAGCGTTGCTGAACTCCACTGGCGGTTCTTTGGGGGTATTCCACCCGAATTTCCGGCATTTCCCGCGAACCAAGCCACTGCCCAACGGTGGACATTCGCGCTTTGATCTGGTACATCGGCGCCCTTGACGCTGAAAGCTTGGCCTTTGTCGGCTCTTCCGCTGTCTGACGAATTCTCAATCCGTGCAATTGAAAGAGGATGCCGCGTGCAGGTTCTCGTTCGCGATAACAATGTCGATCAAGCCCTTAAGGCGCTGAAGAAGAAGATGCAGCGCGAGGGGATTTTCCGCGAGATGAAGCTCCGCGGTCATTACGAAAAGCCCTCCGAGAAAAAGGCTCGCGAAAAGGCCGAAGCCGTGCGCCGCGCCCGCAAGCTTGCGCGCAAGAAGATGCAGCGCGAAGGCCTGCTGCCGATGAAGCCGAAGCCGGCTTTTGGCGCTGGACCTGGCCGTGGTGGTCCGGGTGCCGGTCCGCGCCCGCCTCGCTAAAACGAGACTCCAATTTGAATACGAAAAACGCGAGCCCCGGGGGCTCGCGTTTTTCGTTTCAGCGAAGTGTTTGTTAGAGCGTTTTCGAGCGAAGTGGATACCGGTTCGCGTGAAGAAAACGCGTCAAATCAAAATCATAGAGCCTCGCTTCTGATTCCATCAGAAGCGAAAAGACTCTAGGCCCGCGACTATCGCGGCAGCACCGTCTGGAAGACCGATTTCGCGGCCGAAAGCATATCGTCGGCGACCGTGGTATGGGTGCGCATCGCCGGCGCCGCCCCGTTGGCCTCGAGATCGAGCGGCCGCGACGCTTGTGGAATATCCGCAGGCGGAATATCTGCGGGCGGAACCGGCAACCGCACCCGGTCGTCGCTGTTAACCTGCGATTCCCCCATCCCCGTCGCGTCGGGCGAGAGCATTTCGACAGCCGGCGTCGACACCCGGATCGCAGGCGGGAGCGGTTGCATCGCCGGCTGAGGTGCGGCGCGCGTGACCTCTTGCAGGCGCGACGACGTGGATTCGTCCGGCCGACGATCGGCGTCCCGTTGCGCTCGAGAAACCTCTGATTGAGGACGAGACGCCTCGACCCGCACGGGCGCATCATTCGTGCCGCGCAAGCGATCGATCGCGGCACGCGCAAGATCGTTGGCATCGCGATGATCGTCCGGAACCGAGGCCACCTGCGCCGAAGCAGCCGGCGTGGACGTTACCTTGGCGGCGGCTTTCTCGCGCCGCGCCGCTTGATGCTTTTTCGTGTCAGTCGGCAGGCTCGCGATTTCCGCCCGCTTCTTTTCCGCGGGTTTTGCCGCAGCCGTCTCGGGCTGGACCTTCCCGGCCTCAACCTTCGCGACCGCCTTTTCGGAAACACCCTTCGCCCGAACCCCGGCCTCGGGATTGTTGCTGCCGGCTTTATCGGGCACAGCAGCGGTTAGCGGTGCGTCGGCAGGCTTGTCGGCGATGTAATGGTTGACGATGTAGGCCGCTGTCACTGTCGTGAGGACAGACGGCAATATCTTCTCAAAGAAAAATTTCAAAGCGAGTGTCAACATGACCGGCCTCTCCCACGCTGTCTGATGGGGAAACTTTTTGGCCGATTAAGGGATCAATCGCGACCGATCGGTGGCAAGTGAGCGATAAGCCGTGACGTTCCGTGTCGGTTTGTGTCAGCAGCTTGATCCGGCCGAACGCTGTGTAAGATCGCGGCCATGGACCGGTTTCAGTGCCTACCGGCAGCAGGGAACTGCTGACCAGCCCGCCAACACCGACCGCGGCATTGAAAGGCGCCGACTCATAAAGCCGGCAAGCGGTTATTTGGTGCGCTTACGGACGCTCTTTTTTGCCTTCTTCACCGTCCTCTTCTTTTTGACGGCTGTTTTCTTTTTGACGACTGTCTTCTTCTTGGCAGCTGTCCTCTTTTTGACGGCCTTTTTGGGAGAGAGGTAGGCGCCGACCTTCTTCGAGGAGTGTCCGACTGCCTTGACCGCAGCGCGGAGCCTTGCGGGCGTGACCTTGAACCTCTTCGACCAGTAGCTGACTTCGTATGGCTGGCTCAGCGCAATCAACACCCGGTCACTCGCCTTATGCTTCTGCAGCTTGATGTAGGCCTCGACCTTCCTGGCGGAACGGCCGACAACCTTGACGGCGGCCTTCAGCTTCAACGGCGTGACTTTGAATTTCCTGGACCAGTAACGGACCTCATAGGCTTCACTCAACGCTATCAAGCCGCGGTCGCTTCCGCCTCGCTTCGCCTTGTTGTCAGCCATATCGGTCTCCCGCTGTTGAGTCGCCGTATTACATTCCCTTGACAATATTCTCCGTCATCTTCTTGGCGTCGCCAAGCAGCATCATGGTGTTGTCCCGATAGAACAGTGGATTGTCGATGCCGGCGTAGCCCGACGCCAGCGAACGCTTGATGAACATCACGGTGCCGGCCTTCCAGACCTGCAATACCGGCATTCCGTAGATCGGCGAGGTCTTGTCTTCCTCCGCCGCCGGGTTGGTGACGTCGTTGGCGCCGATCACGAAGGCGACGTCGGCCTGGGCGAATTCCGAATTGATGTCCTCAAGCTCGAACACCTCGTCATAGGGCACGTTAGCCTCGGCGAGCAGCACGTTCATGTGACCGGGCATGCGACCCGCCACAGGATGAATCGCGTACTTCACCTCGACGCCCTCCTTCTTGAGGGTGTCGGCCATCTCGCGCAGCGCGTGCTGGGCCTGCGCCACCGCCATGCCATAGCCGGGCACGATGATGACCTTCTGTGCGTTCTTCAAGATGAAGGCGGCGTCGTCCGCCGAGCCGAGCTTGACCGGCTTGACCTCGCCGCCGCCGGCACCGGCCACGGCGGTCTCGCCGCCGAACCCGCCGAGGATCACCGAGATGAACGAGCGATTCATAGCATGGCACATGATGTAGGACAGGATCGCGCCGGAGGAGCCGACCAGCGCGCCGGTGATGATCAGCGCCGAATTGCCGAGCGTGAAGCCGATGCCGGCCGCCGCCCAGCCGGAATACGAGTTCAGCATCGAGATCACGACCGGCATGTCGGCGCCACCGATCGGAATGATCAAGAGCGCGCCGAGCAGCAGCGCCAGAATGACGATCAGCCAGAAATCGAGCACGCTGCCGGACATCACCAGCCCGACGACGAAGAACACCAGCGCCAAAGCGAGCACGATGTTAATGATGTGACGCGCCGGCAGGATGATCGGGGCGCCGCTCATGCGGCCCGATAGCTTCAGGAACGCGATCACCGAGCCGGTGAATGTCAATGCGCCGATGGCGACGCCGAGCGACATCTCGACCAGACTCTGCGCATGGATATGGCCCGGCGTGCCGATGCCGAAGGCTTCCGGCGCATAGAACGCGCCCGCGGCCACCAGCACCGCCGCCATGCCGACCAGCGAGTGGAACGCCGCGACCAGTTCCGGCATCGACGTCATCGGCACCCGGCGTGCGATCACCGCGCCGATGCTGCCGCCGATCGCGACCCCGAGGATCACCAGCAGCCATGCCAGAGCATCGGCGGGCGGATGCGCCGCGAGCGTGGTCGCGACCGCGATCGCCATGCCGATCATGCCGAGGAAATTGCCGCGGCGGCTCGACGCCGGGCTCGACAGCCCGCGCAGCGACAGGATGAACAAGACACCGGCGATAAGGTAAAGCAGCGCGGAGAGATTGGCGTTCATCAAACTAAGAGCCCCTCTTCTGTCATCCTTCTGTCATCATCCGCGAAAGCGGATGATCCAGTCATCCGAAACGGTCATGACTAGAGCCTCGCTTCTGATTGAATCCGAAGCGAGGCTCTATGATTTTGATTTGACGCGTTTTCTTCACGCGAATCGGTATCCACTTCGCTCGAAAACGCTCTAGACAGGCAGTCACGGCCTACTGGATGCCCCGCCTCCGCGGGGCTTGACGACATTTATTCAAGGTCCCCGCTCACTTCTGCTTCTTCTTGTACATCGCCAGCATTCGCTGGGTGACGAGAAAGCCGCCGAAGATATTCACGCAGGCGAACACCAGGGCGACGAAACCGAAGGCCCGCGCCCAGCCCGAACCCGACGAGATCATGCCGACGCCGACGGCGAGCAGCGCGCCGACCACGATCACCGACGAGATCGCGTTGGTGACCGACATCAACGGCGTATGCAGCGCGGGCGTTACCGACCACACCACAAAGTAGCCGACGAATACGGCCAGGACGAAAACCGACAGCCGGAACACAAAGGGATCGACGGCCTGAACGATATGTTCCATGGGGACGTTCCTATTCGTCGTTCCGGGGCCCGCCGGGCGACGAACGCCTCGCGTTCGCGCCGATGGCGTGATTCGGAAACCCGCAGATAAACCCGCGCGTCTGGCCCCACGGGATAACCCGTTCGCCGGCTGTGCACCTGAGCGTCATGCGCTTTTTGGCTGGAAGTTCGGATGAATGACCGCGCCATTCCTGGTCAGCGCGGTGGCCTTGACCAGTTCGTCGTCCCAGTTCACCGCGAGGGCCTTGGTCGTCTTGTCGACCAGCGTCTCGATGAACGAAAACAGGTTGCGGGCGTACAGGCTCGACGCCGAGGTGGCGACGCGGCCCGCGACATTGGTAAAGCCGACGATCTTCACGCCATCGAGATCGACGATCTTGCCTGCCTTGACGCCTTCGATATTGCCGCCGCGTTCGACCGCGAGATCGACCAGCACCGAGCCCGGCTTCATCGAGCGCACCATCTCCGCAGTCACGAGCTTCGGCGCCGGACGTCCGGGAATCAGCGCCGTCGTGATGATGATGTCCTGCTTCTTGATGTGCTCTGCGGTCAGCGCCGCCTGCTTGGCCTGATACTCTTTCGACATTTCCTTGGCGTAGCCGCCGGCGGTCTGCGCGTTCTTGAACTCCTCGTCCTCGACCGCGAGGAATTTGGCGCCGAGACTTTCCACCTGCTCCTTGGTAGCGGGACGGACGTCGGTTGCGGTGACGACGGCGCCGAGGCGGCGCGCGGTGGCGATCGCCTGAAGGCCGGCAACGCCGACACCCATGACAAACACCTTCGCCGCCGGCACAGTGCCGGCTGCGGTCATCATCATCGGAAATGCGCGGCCGAAGGCCTCCGCCGCCTCGATAACGGCGCGGTAGCCGGCCAGATTTGCCTGACTCGACAGCACGTCCATCACCTGGGCGCGCGTGATACGCGGCATCAGTTCCATCGCGAATGCCGACACGCCGGCATCCGCTATCTTCTTTAGCGCCGCCTCGTTGCCGTAAGGATCCATGATCGCGATCACCAGCGCGCCGCGCTTATATTGCGCAAGCTCGCTGACTTCCGGCCGCTTCACCTTGACGACGACGTCGGCATCCTTGAGCGCATCGGCACTGACTACAGCGCCCGCGGCCGTGAATTCCGAATCCGGCAATCCCGACCTGACTCCGGCGCCCGGCTCGATTGCGACATCCGCGCCGAGCGCCTTGAACTTCTTCACGGTATCCGGCGACGCCGCCACCCGCGGCTCGGACGGATCGATTTCCTTCGCTATCGCAATCTTCATGATGCCTCCCGCAGCCCACGGCCACGCACGACTAAAGCACCAGCCACATTGCTATCGAACGAAAATCAGAGACGGCCGGAACGGCGACCGGACAATCAGACGAGGAAAATCGCCATCAACGAGACGATGGTGATCACGGCCGCAGTACCGATCGTCCCGAACCTGATGAACGTTTTATATGCATTCTCGTGCGCCGGGTAATCCATTCCGTCCGCCGTCGTAAATACCAATTCGCCATGATCTGACACGTCAAGTCTCCTGCCAAGGTTGATCTGCCCGTGAGCAATTAGCGCAATCGTGAAGACAGAGCAACGGTTCGCCCGATGTTTTGGACGGGACGGCCGCACCCTGTGTCAGCCGGATACCTGAATCACGTCCAGCCCGCCTTGGCATTCGGCTCCAGACGGGCACGCGCGGCAGAAAAAGACAGCTTATGATTGAAAAATACACGCTTTTCTTGCAGCGTTCGGCCCAAACCGTTTGTGGGCTCCTGGTTTATGGGCTTCCGGTGCTCGCTGCGCCATTTTGCCACGCGCGATCAGACACGCCGTTGCCGCGCGCTCAATAGGACTTTGCTCCTGCAAACAACGCCAAGCGGCTCGGGGGGATGCGATTTCTGTCGTGCGAACGCCGACGCACGGCGCCCCGTTCAATCTCGCGACCAGTTGTCCCCGATCCGGCGCGTCAGACCCTCCTCGCTTGTTTGACGCCACAAAAGGTCGGCCAATGGCCTATCCCATCGCTTCCAGTTCATCGATCATTCCGGCAATAACCGACAATCCACCGTCCCAGAATTTCGGATCCCTGGCGTCGAGCCCGAACGGCCTCAGCAGTTCGGAATAGTGTCTGGTGCCGCCGGCGGCGAGCATCGCGAGATAGCGCTCGGCGAACCCTTCGGACGCGTGCTCATAGACCGCGTAGAGCGAGTTCACGAGGCAATCTCCGAACGCATAGGCGTAGACGTAGAACGGCGAATGAATGAAGTGCGGAATGTACATCCAGAAGGTCTCGTAGCCCGGCTTGATCTCGATCGCGGGCCCCAGGCTTTCGCCCTGCACGCTGAGCCAGAGCTGGCCGATACGCTCGGCGGTGAGTTCGCCGTTCCTGCGCTCGGTATGGACCGCGCGTTCGAATGAGTAGAACGCGATCTGCCGCACCACGGTGTTGATCATGTCCTCGACCTTGCCGGCCAGGAGCGCCTGCCGCTGCTTCGCGTTCTTCGTTTGCGCCAGCAGTCGCTTGAAAGTCAGCATCTCGCCGAACACGCTTGCGGTTTCCGCAAGCGTCAGCGGCGTCGGCGCCATCAGCGCGCCGTTCTTCGCCGCCAGCACCTGATGCACGCCATGACCCAGTTCGTGCGCGAGCGTCATCACGTCGCGCGGCTTGCCCTGGTAGTTCATCAGCACGTAAGGGTGCGCCGATGGCGTGGTCGGATGCGAGAACGCGCCCGGCGCCTTGCCGGGACGCACCGGCGCATCGATCCAGCGGTCGGTGAAGAACTGTTCGGCGATGCCGGCCATTTTCGGCGAGAAGTCGCCATAGGCGGTCAGCACCATCTTGCGCGCGTCGCTCCACGGAATGACGCCGGTGGCGGCGAACGGCAGCGGCGCGTTGCGGTCCCAATGCGCGAGCTTCTTCTTTTTGAACCAGCGCGCCTTCAGCGCGTAGTAGCGATGCGACAGCCGCGGATAGGCCGCACGCACCGAAGCCACCAGCGCATCCACTACCTCACGCTCGACTCGATTGTTCAAATGGCGTGAATCCGCGACATCCTGAAAGCCGCGCCAGCGGTCGGAAATATCCTTGTCCTTGGCGAGCGTGTTGGTGATGAGCGCGAATGTTCGCTCGTTGGCCTTGAACGTCTTCGCCAACGCCTGCCCGGCCGCCTTTCGCTTTTCCGGTAAGCGGTCCTGCAACAGGTTCAGAGTCTGTTCGATCGCCAGCTCCCTGGTCCCGACCCTGAAGCGCAACCCTGCAATGGTTTGGTCGAACAGCCTGTTCCAGGCGGAATAGCCGGTCTGCGACTTCTCATGGAAGAGCCGCTCGACGCGATCCTCGAGCTGGTAGGGCTTGTCCTTGCGGCTGTCCTCGATCCATGGGCGATAATGCCCAAGCTCCGGCGTTTGCATGGCGCGCTCGATCACATCGTCGTCGATGCGGTTGAGTTCGAGCGCGAAGAACAGCAGATGCACCGAAGCGGCGGTCAGACGCTCTGAGACATCGCCGTAGAATTTCGAGATCGCCGGATCGACGCTATCTCCGGCGTGGATCAGCCCCGCATACGAGCCGAGCCGGCCGGCGAGATCGTCGATCGCCTCATAGCGCCGCACGGCTTGGGCCAGCCACAAGCCGCCGTCCGGCTTCGAGGTTTCCGTCGCGAGCTTGCCCTTGTAGTCGGCCTCGAACGCCTTGCAGTCCGCATCGACCTTGTCGAGATCGCGCGCCACCTCGGGCGCATCGATTCCGGCATAGAGGTCCGCGAGATTCCATTCCGGCAGACGTCCCGCATCCGGTTTCGCGACGGCAGCTTTTTTCACAGTTGGCTTGCGATGAGAGGCGGGGTTGCGGGCGGCGGCGGATTTGCGTGAAGCAGAGGAAGAACGCGAAGCCATTATCGATCCAGACTTTCTCAGGAAGAAAACTGTTGCATGACGACCGGGCGGCAAACCTTAAGAGCGCATTAATCCCCGTCCGCCAGTGTGCCCCGATTCGGTACAGATAGTTGTAGCGTGCGGGGAATACCATGACTGCCACCATTTTGATCGCCGACGATGACGCGGTGCAGCGCCGGCTCGTCGAAAACATGGTGCGGCGGTGCGGCTATGACGCGATCGTGGTCGAGGGCGGCGACGCCGCCATCGCCGCGCTGACGGCCTCGGACGGCCCCGTCATCGATGCCCTCATCCTCGACCTCGTGATGCCTGGCCTCGACGGCATGGGCGTGCTGGCGAAAATCCGCGAAGCCGGCATCGGTGTCCCCGTCGTCGTCCAGACCGCGCATGGCGGCATCGACAACGTGGTCTCGGCGATGCGCGCCGGCGCCCATGATTTCGTGATCAAGCCGGTCGGGATCGAGCGTCTGCAGGTGTCCTTGCGCAATGCGCTCAACGCCAGCGCACTGAAGGGCGAATTGCGGCGCGTCCGCCATAGCCGCGAGGGCCGCCTCACCTTCGCCGACATCATCACGCGCAGCGAGACCATGGCCAACGTGATGAAGATCGCCAGGAAGGCTGCGAGTTCGTCGATCCCGGTGCTGATCGAGGGCGAGTCCGGCGTCGGCAAGGAACTGTTCGCGCGCGCCATCCATGGCACCGGCGAGCGCAGCGCCAAGCCGTTTGTCGCGGTAAACTGCGGCGCGATCCCGGACAACCTCGTGGAGTCGATCCTGTTCGGCCACGAGAAGGGATCATTCACCGGCGCAACCGAACGCCACACCGGCAAGTTCGTTGAGGCTTCCGGCGGCACCCTGTTTCTCGACGAAGTGAGCGAACTGCCGCTGACCGCGCAGGTGAAGCTTTTGCGCGCGCTGCAGGAAGGCGCGGTGGAAGCGGTCGGCGGCCGCAAGCCGGTCAAGATCGACGTCCGCATTATCTCGGCGACCAATCGGCGGCTGCTCGATCGCGTCAAGGCCGGGCAGTTCAGGGAAGACCTGTTCTATCGCCTCCATGTTCTGCCGCTGACGATCCCCCCGCTTCGGATGCGGCGCGACGACATCCCGAACCTGCTGCGGCACTTCCTCGCGCGCTTCTGCGCCGAGGAGAACCGGACCATCAACGGCATCAGCGGCGAAGCGATGGCGGGGCTGTCGCAGCTCAACTGGCCCGGCAACATCCGCCAGCTCGAAAACGCGGTGTACCGCGCGGTGGTCATGAGCGAGGGCGAGCAGCTTGGCCTCCCGGATTTTCCGCTGATCGGCGCGCAACCCGCTACCGACGCCGAGGCGAGCGAGCCGCTGATCATGGAGCCGGTGCTCCAGCGACCATCACCCGACCTGGTCTCCGGTAATGAAATACCCATAGCGCCGCTGCCTGATGCAGTCAGCCTGGCAATGCTGACTTACGATGGTGAAATACGCCCACTTGAGGAACTGGAAGCAGACATCGTTCGCTTCGCGATTTCACACTATCGCGGACAAATGTCCGAAGTGGCGCGTCGGTTGAAAATCGGGCGGTCTACGCTCTACCGCAAGCTCGACGACATCGCCGCAAAGGAGGAACAGTAACAAGCTCCATCGCGTTCGTATCACGAGAGATTGCGTTCGAATCACAGGAGAGTGTGAGAACAAGCATGAACCGTTGCGGTGTGGTGACAGACTAACGGAAAACGCGCCGCAGAAACACGCATCGCGTTGCAAACGGCGTCTTTTGAGGTCAGTTTGTCGTGAGTTGTCCCTGTGGCGCTGGATGCCCGAATCGGGCGCGTATAACGTTCGCGCATGAATCGTGAAACGCCGGGATCAAGGCTTGCGAAATCAAGGTTTGCACAATCAAGACTTGCAAAATCAAGGCTTGGGCGAACGCAGGACAACCATCAGAAAATTGTTCCACGCCGGAACAGTTTCACCCAAGGGGTGCGAGAGAATGCGAGACTATTCGACTAACCGGACCGGATTCGACCGGATCCTGACGGTCCTTGCGGCGACGTTTCTAGCGGTGTCCACCTCGGCAGCATTTGCCCAGACCGATATCGCGAAGAAGAGCGCCAGCGAACTCGCAATCGACGCCGCAGTTCCGATGCCGGAGCCCGCGAACGTTCCGCCACCCACCGCAGCCGATTTCAAGATGGACAACGTGCCGCCCGCGCCTCCGATCGTCGGCGCGACGAAGCCGGCTGACCACAAGACCTCCGATACGACAGCGACCGAAACGAAGGCGGCTGATACGAAGCCGGCTGAGACTAAAGCGGCCGGTGCCGCGGATTCCGAGGCGCCTTCGAACGTGACGGCGGCTTCCGACGCAAAGACCTCCGACGCAAAGGCCTCCGGCGCAACGACGACTTCGCCCGACACCAAAGCTTCCGACAGCAAGGCGGCGGAGACAAAACCAGCGGATGCCAAACCGGCCAATGTCGCGGCCACTCCTGCGGACGGCATCAAGACCAACGAAGCGACGAAGGACGAGCCGAAGAAGGACGCGACCGCGACGATCACCCCCGCCGTCACGCCGCCTCCCACAGAGACCGGCGCCGCGCCGGCGGCCGAGCAGCCGAGCGAGCCGGTGAAGGCCGCGAGCAATGTCCCGCTGGCGGATCAGCCGGCGGCCGAGAAGCTGCACGAATTGCTCGATACCAAGGCCACAAAACTCTTCGACCGCAAGGCCGAGCGGACAGCGATCGAGAAATTCTACGCGGCGCGGAGCTATGCGCCGCTATGGACGGAAGGCGGCACACTGAATGCGCAGGCCAAGGGCGTGATCGCGCGCCTCAAGGACGCCGCGGCCGATGGCCTCAACCCCGCCGATTATCCGGTGCCCGACTTTGCCGCAGCGTCATCGCCGGACCAGTTCGCGGAAGCCGACCTCAAGCTGACCGCGAGCATGATGGACTACGCCCGCCAGGCCCAGAGCGGCCGGATGCACTGGTCGCAGGTCGGCGCGGATATCCAGTTTCCCGAGCATCCCATCGATCCCGAGCAGGTGTTGGCGAACGTCACCACCGCGAAGGATGCCTCCGCGGCGCTCGACAGCTACAACCCGCCGCAGAAGCTCTATCGGGAGCTGAAGCAGAAGCTTGCCGAGTTGCGCAAGACATCGGAAGGCCCCGTGGTCGAAATTGCCGAAGGTCCGAGTCTGGTGTTCCGCAAGAATGCCGTGATGGAGGATCCGCGCGTGCCGCAGATTCGCGCCAAGCTCGGCGTCACTCAAAATCCCGACGATGCCCACTTCGACGCCGATGTCGCCGCCGCCGTGCGGGCATTCCAGGCTCGCAATCACCTCAAGCCCGACGGCATCGCGGGCAACAACACCATCCGCGCCCTGAACGGTCCGAGGAAGGATCGCCAGATCGACACCATTATCGTCAACATGGAGCGCTGGCGCTGGCTGCCGCGCGAACTCGGCGCTCCGTCGCTCGGCAACGCCTACGCCATCCTCAATATTCCGGACTACACGCTCAAGGTGATGCAGCATGGCGCGCAGCTCTGGAGCACCCGCGTCGTCGTCGGCAAGCCGGGAATCCATGCCACGCCGCTTCTGACGGAAACGATGAAGTACATCACCGTCAATCCGACCTGGAACGTGCCGCCGTCGATCATCTACAAGGAATATCTGCCCGCATTGCAGCAGGATCCGACCGTGCTGGAGCGCATGGGTCTCAAGCTGGAGCGCGACCGCAACGGCGGCATCCACATTTCGCAACCGCCCGGCGACCGCAATGCGCTGGGCCGCATCCGCTTCAATTTTCCGAACAAGTTCCTGGTGTATCAGCACGATACGCCGGATAAATACCTGTTTGCCAAGGAAAAGCGCGCTTACAGCCACGGCTGCATGCGGGTTCAAAATCCCGACCAGTATGCCGCGACGCTGCTAAATATCGCCCTTCCGCAGGATCATTACACGCCCGAGAAAATCCGAAGCATGTATGGCCGGAACGAGGTCGACATCAAGTTTCCGACTCCGATCCCGGTCAACATCACCTATCAGACCGCGTTTGTGGATCATGCCGGCAAATTGCAGATCCGCCCCGACGTCTACGGCACCGACGCCAAGATGCTGGCGCTGCTTCGCAACCCCAAGGGCCGCGATCTCGAGGCGGTGGTCGCCCATGCCCAGCCGAACTATTCCGCCCCCAGAGGGGACATCCCGCAACAAGGCGTGGCCTTCAATGACAACAGCGGCGGATTTGCGAGCAGCGGCCCATCGTTCTTCGAGCGGCTGTTCGGCTTCCAGAACCCGCCCCCGCAGGTCGAAGACCGCCGCCGCCGAATCTACGGACGCTAGAGAGGGATGAGGAAAGGTGTGGTGCGGTTTTCCGCCCGCATCCCGCTTCTCAAAATACGGGAATCGATCATGTTCATGATTGGATCGATTCGATCCCAAAATCATGAACATGATCGAGGTGGTGTGGATTCTAAGGATACCCTTTAAAGTAAGGGCAAATCAGCCCCTCACGGTCTGTCGAAAAGCATATTTAGTTGATTAAAAACAAGGGCTTCATCGCGCGATGAAGCCCTTTTAACGTTAACCATTATCCACCCCTTCCCAACCCCCTGGCTCTTTTCTGCCACAGTCGGCGGGCTAGTTATCCTTTAGGAGCAGGCGAGTTAAGGTAAATCTGGATTTAACCCTCCTGTCCTACGACTTGAGTTTAGCCCTTTCACCACACGGGGTCGTGGAAGGGTCCCTCGACTAAATCATCCTCCGGGTGGGCTCATACGTGCTTGCTGGCTTTGCACGCATATTGAAATCGTTGTCGATTCCAAGGACCGGTTATCACATCGGCCTGTCGTCGCTTCTGCTGCTGGCGGGCGCGGGATCGGTGCACGATGCCGCCGCGCTCAACGAAACGCGCACCCTGTCGTTCCATCACACCCATTCCAACGAAGACCTGACCGTCACCTTCAAGCGCAACGGCCGCTACGACGAAGCCGCGCTGAAACAGCTCAATCACTTTCTCCGCGACTGGCGCAGCCAGGAGCAGACCACCATGGATCGTCACCTCTTCGACATCCTCTGGGAGGTCTACCGCGACGTCGATGCCAAGCAGCCGATCAACATCATCTCCGCCTACCGCTCCCCCGCCACCAATGCCATGCTTCGCCGCCGCTCCAAGCACACCGGCGTCGCGCGCTTCAGCCAGCACATGCTCGGCCACGCCATGGACTTCTTCATTCCCGGCGTGCCGCTCGAAAAAATCCGCTTCGCCGGACTTCGCCTGCAGCGAGGCGGCGTCGGCTTCTATCCGAAATCAGGCTCGCCGTTCGTTCACCTCGACACCGGCCATGTGCGGCACTGGCCGCGCATGACCCACGACCAGCTGGTGCGCGTCTTCCCGAACGGCCGGACCGTGCACATTCCCTCCGACGGCACCCCCCTGCGCGGCTATCAACTGGCGATGGCCGACATCGAGAAGCGCGGCCAGAACGCGGATGAAGACGGGGCGGCGAACAGCAAGCCGTCGAATTTCCTGCTGGCGCTGTTCCGCGGCAAATCCGCCGACGAGGAGGATGAATCGGATGGCGCACCGGCCGCCCAGCCGGCAAACCAGACGACGATCGCCTCCGCGGCACCGGCCGCGTCGGCTGCCCCGGTCCCGCTGCCGCGGCCGAAGCCGCCCGCGAGCTTCAGGCTTGCGTCCGCCGACGTCCTGACTGTTCCGGCGGCACAACCCATGAAACAGGCCGCAGCCGGCAAACCGCAGACCCCGGCCGACATCATCAATGCCCGCGGCTTTTGGGACGAAATCCCGTCGGCCCCGAAGCAAGCCACGCCGCAGCAGGTGATTGCGGCGATCAGCGCCCGCCAGGCGCTCGCCAAAGCCGACCCGCAATCGACCTCCGGCATCTCCGACACCTTCCAGGCGCTGGCCTATGCGCCGGCGAAGGACGTCCGCCGCGCACGAATCGTCGCGGCGACCGCATCGATCCCGCCGGTCCGGCGCGCCGCCCCCGCGCGCAATCCGATGGCCGTCGACGGCGTGACCACCGTCGTCGCCAAAAGCGCACAGGGCCAAGGCGTTGTCGTGTCCACCTCGCGCCGACTGGCGCCGGCGACCACACGCGACAGCGATGCCTGGATGCGCGCGATGATCCTTGCCCCGAGCGCGAGCCGCACGATGTCGGCAACGGCCCTCGGCGACCAGGACATGACGTTGATGCAGGTCTATTTCGAAAAGCCGGACCGGGCGATCGCGATGACCTTCTCCGACAATCCGCAGATGGGTATCGTCTGCGATCGATTTACCGGATCGGCTGTCGCCCGCCTGACCACGACGGCGCTCGCAGTACGCGCGGCCTCGCTGCGGTAATCTCGCGATGAACTCATAGAGCCTTTTCAGTTCTGATGGAATCAGAACTGGAGTTTCGTCACGCGAACCGGTATCCATCCTCGGGTCAAGCCAGATGACATGCTTCGCTCGAAAACGCTATAATTGGGCCGTCATACCCGGCATTTCGGGTCCGGTCTTGTCGGCCCAGAACAAGACCCATCGCCCGGCCATCCACGTAAGCCTTGGACTCAGATCAAAGACGTGGATAGCCGGGACATAGGCAAGCGGAAGCGACGCCGTTCTTCGCACGGCTATGCCCGGCTCCGACCCGTTGGGTATCAGACTGCCGTTCACAGCATTCCCAACGCCTGCATGTAGGTCTCCAGGATCGTTTCCTGCTCGGCGCGCTCGTTGGCGTCCTGCTTGCGCATCCGCACGATCGTCCGCAGCGCCTTGACGTCGTAGCCATTGCCCTTGGCTTCGGCATAGACGTCGCGAATATCGTCCGAAAGGGTCTTCTTCTCTTCTTCGAGCCGCTCGATGCGCTCGACGATGGCCTTGAGCTGGTCCTTCGCGAATCTGGTCGCGGGCTCTTCCTTGGCGGCGACAGCGGTGGCCATCTTGCTACTCCTGAAATCTACCGATGATAATGGAATGTGAGCTTGGACGCGCTGGTGGCCCCGACCACACTTGAAGGCCGACACTCCCGAGCGGCGCGCCCGGCGTCAAGGCGGCATTGCGCTCATCCACAGCGACCCACAGACTGCGCGGCGTCAGCCCGCCCGAAACACGATCAGTGACCGCTTTGGCTCTTCTTCATCGCTGCGAGCTGGTCCGGCGTCGCCGCGCCCTGATGTTGCGCCTTCCAGGTCTCATAGGGCATGCCATACACAGCCTCGCGGCTGTCGTCCTTGGTCATGACGGCCCCTTTCGCGTCGGCCGCCTCCTTGAGCCAGTTCGACAGGCAGTTGCGGCAGAAGCCGGCGAGATTCATCATGTCGATATTCTGAACATCACTACGGGATTGCAGATGCGCGACCAGACGCCGGAATACCGCGGCTTCCAGTTCGATTCGTGTTTTGTCATCAATAGTCATGGGCCGATCTCGCCATCGCCTGTCAGGACAGGGTAAAGTTGGGACTTGTCATAGATTTTACCATATCGCAGCGCAAATAGGATGTTGCAGGCTGGAAAAAACGCACCTTGGCGTTAAAAGCCGGTTCCAGCCGTTGACAGGCCGCGACAGTCACGCGAAATCACGGCGAAACGATTTGCCCCGCTAAATGACAAAATCAGACCAATGCTTCCCTCCACCGTTCTCGCGGCGCGCGAGCGCTGCGGGCCTTTTGCCTGCGCTCGGCGTCCTCGTCATTTGTCTGTGGTCGGCGCCCGCGGCAGCGGACTTCCGGCTCTGCAACAATACGTCGGGCCGCGTCGGCATCGCCCTTGGCTATAAGGACGCCGAGGGCTGGACCACCGAGGGCTGGTGGAATGTCTCATCGCGTGCCTGCGAAACGCTGCTGCGCGGCGCGCTCATCGCACGTTATTATTATATTTATGCTCTAGATTACGACCATGGCGGCGAATGGTCGGGACAGGCTTACATGTGCTCGCGCGATAAAGAATTCACCATCAGAGGCACCGACAATTGCCTCGCGCGCGGTTTCGACCGCACCGGCTTCTTCGAGATCGATACAGGCGACCAGCGTGCGTGGACCGTGCAATTGACGGAGTCCGGCGAACACGGACCGCAGCGCGTGCCAGGGCTGCCTGCACCCGGCGCGGTTCCGGGTCTGCCCAATCCCGCGGGTGGAACGCCTCCGGGCGTATCTGGACTGACGCCAGGCGCGTTGCCCGGACGCAAGCCATGAGACGTCTGCGCCGTATCAAGATCCTCGCCACGCTCGGACCGGCTTCATCCGACAGCGCCATGGTCCGCCGCCTGTTCGAGGCGGGTGCCGACGTCTTCCGCATCAACATGAGCCACACCACGCATGACAAGATGCGCGAACTGGTGGCGACGATCCGCAACGTCGAGGGCAGCTACGGCCGTCCGATCGGCATCCTGGTCGACCTGCAGGGGCCCAAGCTCCGGATCGGCTCGTTTGCCGATGGCCCGATCCAGTTGAGCAACGGCGACACGTTCGTGCTGGATTCCGACAACACCCCCGGGGACAAGACCCGGGTCCACCTTCCGCATCCGGAAATTTTGGCAGCGCTGCGCCCCGGGCACACGCTGCTGCTCGATGACGGCAAGGTGCGTCTGATCGCCGAGGAGACCTCGTCCGGGCGCGCCGTGACCCGCGTCGTCGTCGGCGGCAGGATGTCCGACCGCAAGGGGGTCAGCCTGCCCGATACCGATTTGCCGATGTCGGCGATGACGCCGAAGGACCGTTCCGATCTCGACGCGGCGCTGGAAGCCGGCGTCGACTGGATCGCACTGTCGTTCGTGCAGCGCGCCGACGATGTGGCCGAAGCCAAGAAGATGATCCGCGGCCGCGCCTCGGTGATGGCCAAGATCGAGAAACCGCAGGCCATCGACCGGTTGCCTGAAATCATCGAGATGGCGGATGCCCTGATGGTCGCACGCGGCGATCTCGGCGTCGAATTGCCGCTCGAACAGGTGCCCAGCCTTCAGAAGCAGATGACGCGGCTGGCGCGACGCGCCGGCAAGCCGGTCGTGATCGCGACGCAAATGCTGGAATCGATGATCCTGTCGCCGGTGCCGACCCGCGCCGAAGTCTCCGACGTCGCCACCGCGGTTTACGAAGGCGCCGACGCCATCATGCTCTCCGCCGAGTCCGCGGCCGGAAAATACCCGGTCGAAGCCATCGCGACCATGAACCGGATCGGCGAAGAGGTGGAGCGCGACCCGACCTATCGCGGCGTGCTCAACGCGCAGCGCCCCGAGCCGGAGGCCACCGTCGGCGACGCCATCGCTGACGCCGCCCGGCAGATCGCCGAAACGCTCGATCTCTCCGCAATCATCTGCTGGACCAGTTCCGGATCGACGGCGCTGCGTGTGGCGCGCGAACGTCCGAAGCCGCCCGTGGTCGCCATCACCCCGAACCTCGCGACCGGCCGCAAGCTGGCCGTGGTGTGGGGCGTGCACTGCGTGGTCGCGGAAGACGCCCATGACCAGGACGATATGGTCGATCGCGCCGGCTCGATCGCTTTCCGCGACGGATTTGCCAAGGCCGGCCAGCGCATCATCATCGTGGCCGGCGTACCGCTCGGCACCCCCGGGGCGACCAACATGACCCGCATCGCTTTCGTCGGTCCGAACGGTGAAACCGGCGTTTAGAGCGTTTTCGAGCGAAGCATGTCCTCGGGCTTGACCCGAGGATGGATACCGGTTCGCGTGAAGAAAACGCGTCAAATCAGAATCATAGAGCCCCGCTTCTGGTTCCAACAGAAGCGGGGCTCTATGGTAGCTGCCGCATAGGACGCTGATATTCGCCTGCCGGCTCGGGCCGGCCAACAAGCGGTTGCAGCGCGGCAGCCATCTGCCCGATCTCGCGGACAACCAGATCCGGCGCTGCGTTCTGCACCATGTGCCCGGCGCCGGGCAGCACGATCAGTTTCGCGCCGGGCACCGCCGTGGCGAACGGGCGCGAATGGATGTCGAGCGACACGGTCTCGTCCGCGTCTCCATGGATGACGACCGTCGGAATTTTGATGGTCGCGTAGCGCGGCGCCTGCTCGGCGACCGCCGCCTTGAGCGTGACGAGGTCGCGCGCATTTGCAAGAAACTCGCGCGGCCTGAGCACCAGCGCAATCGCAGCAGCCCTGACGTAATCGAGCGGCATGGCCTGCGGCAGGAAGACGCCGCGCGTTCCGGGCCGGACCAGTGCCAGACCCAATGGCAGCGTGATGGTATAGGCCAGCAGCGGTCCAATCACCGGCGTGGCGACGACCTCATTATAGGTGCCGACCCCTCCCGGCCACGGATAGGCGACCGGCGCCAGCATCACCAGACCGGCGACGCGTTGCGAATAGTGCAGCGCCATCAGCGAACCGAGCGAGCCGGCCCATGAATGCACGACGAGGACAGCCCCGGTCACGCCGAGCTTGCCGAGCGCCTCCTCGATCATGCGGGCTTGAACCGATGGCGTGGAATCCGACAACCGGTCGCGGCTGCTCCAGCCATGCCCCGGCCGGTCGATCAGGATGACGCGGCGGCTTTTCGCCAGCATGTCCCCGACCGGCAGGCGCATCGTTTCCAGATTCGAACTCGCGCCATGGATCATCACGACCGGCGGCACACCGCTATCGCGCGGCCCGATGTCCACGACGTGAATCCGCGCTCCGGCGACGCCGATTATTCTGCCTGCCGCAGGATGCATACGGTTGAGGACAAGCACACCGGCCTGCGTGATCAGCGCCAGACCAGCCAGCGCAGCGGCGATAACGACAACGATCATGAATAAAATAAGAAAGACCTTTCGTACCAATGAGATAAGGCGGAGCGCGCGAACCTCTTCGCACCGCGATACCAGCGAGGTGATCAAGCATCCGGTTGGACCCGGCGCGCTTCGACCTTCCGCTCCAATCTGGCTTATTTATCCACGTTATCCACAGGAACGCGAACCGGTCCGCAGAAATTATTCATGTTCTCGGTGGAAAGTGGGGCGGTTGAACGGGAGTGTATCAGATGAGTTTTGAAGCAGGCGAAGCCGTAATCGACCAGATCGTGGCGTCATGCGACGGCGACATTCGCGGCGCGCTGATGGCGCTGCTGATGGTCAACGAGCGGCTGGAGGATGAGTTGCAGCGGCTTTATGCGGCGGCGCGCGAAGGCGAGACATTGCATTAGATTGGTCGTGGCCAAAGTCAGCGCCGCGGCGCGCTGACACGAAGCCAAAACCACGCTGCCGTCGCGGGCCTCCTCTGCGAATTCGCAAATATCAGATATCGCGTCCCTCGACCTTTTCGGTCAGCGTCTTGACCAGTTCCCGCACGTTCGCGAGATGGGGATCGATGGCGAGCGCCTTACGGAAGGCATCGAGCGCGCGCCTGTCGTCACCAAGCTCCTGCATGATCATGCCGAGACCCGCGAGCGCTCCGAAATGGCGTGGCTCGCGGATCAACACCTGCTCGATGTCCTCAAGCGAACGCTGGTAGTCGTTCTGCATGTAGTACAGGGTCGCGCGCCGGCTCCATCCCTCGATGTAGTCGGGATGCAACTTCAAAACCGCGTCGAGCAGTTTGAGTGCAATGTCGGGCTGTTGGGCCTCCATCGCGACCTTTGCCCGCTGCATCAAAAGCACCGTCGTGTCGCTCGAAGTCTGGCTCCACAGCGCCAGGATCCGCGCTTCGACATGCTTGGCGCTCTCCTCGTCCGGCGCGACCTTGAGGGCGCCGAAAAGGAAATCGAGTCCGTGGACCCGGTCCTTGGGGATTCCAGGCAGCTTCGAAGGCGGCTGCGGCAGATCCTTGGGTTCAGTGGTCTCAAGCGGGGCGATCTGCGGGCCGCTGCGCGGCGGAGCCTGGGCGGAGGCGACCGCAGGCATCAAGGCTCCAGCGACGGCGAACAGAATTGCGAGGCAAAACCACCCGACCGCGGGGAATCTCTGTGGCATTCGCGAGGTCCAGACAATCAGGCAAGCGTCTCAAGCGTCATACTATAGCGTTTTCGAGCGAAGTGGGTACCGGTTTGCGTGAAGAAGCGCGTCAAATCAAAATCATAGAGCACCGCTTCTGATCCATCAGAAACGAAAAGGCTCGAAACACAACGAAACGCGCCGCAAAGCGCAGGCGCGTCATAGAGCTGTGATGACTGAGTGCGGGCGGCTGTTGGCGCGATGCGCGTGAATCAGCCCTGACGAGCCTTGAAACGGCGCTGGGTCTTGTTGATCACATAGACCCGGCCCTTGCGACGGACCAGACGGTTGTCGCGATGGCGCGAGCGCAGCGATTTCAGCGAGTTACGGACCTTCATGGGAACGTTCCTGATTTTCCAAAGGCCGTATGCGACAGGCCGAAAACAGCAAAACATGATCTTCCCGGCTCGCGGCCAAGCCGCCCGGGACGCGCGGTTTCTAAGCCATGGAGCCCGGCGATGTCAATCCGCACAGGCCGATAACGGCCTGTTCCGATGCGGAAATCTTCCGCGTTCGCGACGCCCGCAGGCGCTCGCCGCCTGAAAGGTCGCGATGCCACGACCCTTGCCGCACTGGCGCGAAGATGGATTGGACGAAAAGGGTTCTGTGCAGTAACATCTTCAAGCGCGCGCCAATGGCTCGCAGCGAAGATCAGGGCACGGCGAGAGCCACGCGGCGACGGACACATGCTGGAGGTCCGTATGAAATCGCACCGGCTTCCCTTCGAAAACAAATGGACTAACGGCGAACACGCCTGGCAGTGGCACTGCGAGCTGGAACGGCTGGGCGTGTCCACTGTCAGGGCCATGTTCGCCGATCATGAAACACACCGGAGAAGGCATACGGTCGTATACGACATCCCGCCGGAATTCGTCCGGGACTGGCTGGCGTTTCACGACCGGCACGAAACGAAACAGCAGCGGCTTCGGCAATTGATTTTGGCCGCGGTGGCAATCGCCGCGCTGGTGATCGCAGCAGTGGCTTTCCTGCGAACGTGACTCGCGCTGGCATCGACCTCGGCCCGGCGCGTGCCGCCTGACACTTGACCCCGCGCGGCAGGTTCCTCTCAATTCAATCTTGAATCGCTTTATCAAGGTTAACGATGCGCGGACATTCTCCGGTGCATAGCCGGCGAGAACCCTTATGCGGCCATACGCTGGCAGTCTCTCTTTGGCGCTCGCCAATGAGGAACCGGTATGATTCAAAAAGCCCGCCAAGACGACAAGATTGCGGAAACACCCTTCGGCAAGCGAAGGATCAAGCCCCGCGCCTGCATCGTCGAGAGCAAGCATCACGTGCGGTCCCTGCTCAGCGAAACGCTTGAGGAACAGGGGTTCATTCCGCACGCCTGCGCGACGCTGGACGACCTCGATGCCTCGTTGCGTTCCGACTTCCCCGACCTCGTCGTCATCAGCTTCTCGATGAACGGTCTGTCGGTTCCGGACATCCTGAGCCTGCTTGCGGTCCGGGCCTGCGCCGCCATGGTGCTGCTGATCGGGCCGCCGGATGCGCCCGCCGTCAGGGCGGCAGGGGAGCTCGGCGAGAAGCTGGCGCTTGACTTGCTGCCCATGCTGCCGACCCCTTTCAGCGACAGGGATCTGCACGCCCGCGTCGCCGCCCTGGTGCCGGCCGGGCCGCCCCCGCCGCCGGTCGATGTGGCGGAGGCGCTCGGCGCTGGCTGGCTCGAACTCTGGTATCAGCCCAAGATCGATGCGCGCAGCCTCGCGCTGAGCGGCGCCGAAGCGCTGATCCGGCTGCGTCACCCGAACTGGGGCATCGTTCCACCAGCCTATTTTCTTCCCGACAAGGGCGATCCGCATTTCCGCGCCCTGTCGCTCTTCGTCATCGGCCGGGTCTTCGAGGACTGGCGCTATCTCGTCGCCAAGTCCGGCGGCATCCATATTTCCATCAATCTGCCCCTTGCCTTCTTCACAGACTCCAATGCCGTCGACGATCTGCGTTTGCAGTTCCCGGATCACCCCGCCTTCGACGGCTTGACCGTGGAGGTCGGCGGCGGCGAAGTCGTGCAGAATCTGCCGCTCGCGGTCGAAGCCGCGCAGCGACTGCGATTCCACAACATCGGCTTTTCGATCGACGACGTCGGCACCGAATGGCCGGCGCTGGCCGCGCTGACCGAATTTCCATTCGCCGAGATCAAGCTCGATCGCAAATTCGTTGACGGCAGCTCGTCCGCGCGACTCAAGCGCTCCGTCTGCCGCCAGATCGTCGATCTGGCCAAGAGCCACGGCGTCAAGACGGTGGCTGAAGGCGTCGAGACCCGCGACGATTTTCTCGCCATGCACGGCATCGGTGTCGATTTCATCCAGGGCTTTCTGTTCGGCAAGCCGATGACCACCCGGAAATTCGCACGCAACAGCCGTCAACGCCCGGCCTTCGTTCCCGTTGCATAGAGCCGCTTCTGATGGAATCAGAAGCGGCTCCATCATTTTGAATTGACGCGTTTTCTTTACGCGAACCGGTACCCACTTCGCTCGAAAACACTATAGAGTCTAGCGAGCAGGCGGATTGACCGCACCGGGACCTGCCCCGGGCGCCAGAGGTTTCGCCGCGATGTCGCCCGGTGTTGCTTCGGCGTTGGACTCGAATACCGCCTTGCATGACGCGCTGAGCTGCATCTCGTTCTGACGCAAGCATGCAACGATACGGGCGACGTCGGGAACGGCGCTGCCGCACAGCCTGAGCACATCGGGCGTGCAGGCGAGCCGTTGAGCGAACGTGCCGCGATATTCTTCCGCGTGCGCGGCGGCCGCGATGCCGCCGGCCAGAATCGTGGAAAACAGGACAACTCCGTGCCTGCGCATGTGTCACCTTTTGCGAATGCTTCACACGCCGACACCTCCTCAAACCATTACGGCGGCAGAAAGGTTCGTTTCTGGCAACAAGATGGGACCGGCAGGTTCCGCAGGATTTCCGAAGTGGTGCTGGTCGACGCGGCGTAAGCGACGTCACCGGGCGATGGTCAGGCGTGAGTGCAGGCACAAGCACCGGATCCCGCGCCTGAAGACCCGCGCATTCCTCCTCAATGCGCGATCCCACGGCCGTTCGCAGCGGAACGCCCACAAACGCTGCGGACGCCGTGGCCAAGACCCTGCCGGTCGTGTATCAGACC
Source organism: Nitrobacter sp. NHB1 (assembly GCF_036964665.1). NCBI lineage: Bacteria > Pseudomonadati > Pseudomonadota > Alphaproteobacteria > Hyphomicrobiales > Nitrobacteraceae > Nitrobacter > Candidatus Nitrobacter laanbroekii. The sequence continues at coordinate 293,361 of NZ_JBAMDA010000001.1, read as the reverse complement.
ACCCGGACACACAACCCATTCACGGAATTCGCCTTGGCACAGGATTCGACCATCAAGCCATTTCTTGAGGTGCTCTCGGGCCGCCGCCAGGCCGTGCCGCCGATCTGGATGATGCGACAGGCGGGACGCTATCTGCCGGAATATCGCGAGCTGCGCGCGAAAGCCGGCGGCTTTCTCGACCTCTGCTTCACGCCGGAATTCGCCGCCGAGGTGACGTTGCAGCCGATCCGCCGCTTCGCCTTCGACGCTGCCATCATCTTCTCCGACATCCTTGTCATTCCCTACGCACTCGGGCGCTCGGTGCGTTTCGAGGTCGGTGAAGGCCCGAGGCTCGATCCGCTGGATACGCCGGACAACGCGGCTACGCTGGCGCGCGAAGCCGACATGACGAAGCTTGAGCCGGTGTTCGAGGCGCTGCGCCGCGTCAAGCGCGAACTCGATTCAAAAACAGCACTGATCGGTTTCTGTGGGGCGCCATGGACCGTCGCGACCTACATGGTCGCCGGACGCGGCACGCCCGATCAGGCGCCGGCGCGGATGATGGCCTACCGCCACCCCGAGGCGTTTGCGAAAATCATCGACGTGCTGGTGGAAAATTCCGTCCGCTATCTGCTCGGCCAGCTCAAGGCCGGCGCGGATGTGCTGCAGATTTTCGATACCTGGGCGGGCGTGCTGCCACCGCGCGAATTCGCGCGGTGGTCGATCGAACCCACGCGCAGAATCGTGGAAGGCGTCCGCAAGGTCGCGCCGGACGCAAAAATCATCGGCTTTCCCCGTGGCGCCGGTGCGCTGCTGCCGTCCTATATCGAGGCGACCGGCGTCGACGCCGTCAGCATCGACTGGGCCGCCGAGCCGTCATTGATCCGAGAGAAGGTCCAGAGCCGCGTCGCCGTTCAGGGCAATCTCGATCCGCTGGCGCTGATCGCAGGCGGACCCGCGCTCGACCGCGCGGTCGATGACGTGCTGACGAATTTTGCCGGAGGCCGGCTGATCTTCAATCTCGGCCACGGCATTCAACCGGAAACGCCGATCCCGCACGTCGAACAGATGATCCGCCGGGTGCGCGGAAACGACTTGCGCGAATAGAAGCTTTCCCCTGTTCGTGGCGAGTTGAACCGCCTCGTCGTCCGCCGTTTATCGGCCCAACGGCCGCCGTTGCGGGCAGGTCACTTGATGTATGGGCACCAGGATCGAAACGAGAAGCGGTCCTCCAGCGGCAGCGGCGCTCCCGCTTTTTTGATCAGGAAAACGATCCGCCTCTCCGCGCGTTCGGTGATTTCCACGGAATCGCCGGTCTCCCGGACCAAATTCGGAATATCGATCACCGAGAGCGGGTCGGTGCAATGCACCTCAAGCCGATCGCCAGGCGTCAGCGATTTCAACGCCTTGCGAGTCTTGAGCGCCGGCATCGGGCACTTCAGCCCGGTGAGATCAAGTTTCGGTATCAGCATCGGATAAACATGGCGAATCCCGACGGGACCGTCAACCGGCGGACCGTCATGTCTGCGTCACATTGCCCGCAAGGGTCTCAACCGGGGCGGGCAAACCGGAGATTTCCACCACCCTCAACTGGCTTCGCTGGCCTTGGCTTCACCGGCCTCCTGCCTGGACGGCAGCTTCCACTGCGGCCGTATGAAGTGGCAGGTATAGCCGTTGGGATGATGCTCCAGATAATCCTGATGCTCGGGCTCGGCCTCCCAGAACGGTCCGGCCGGCGCAAGCTCGGTGACAACCCAGCCCGGCCAAAGACCGGAGGCATCGACATCGGCGATGGTCTCTTCCGCGATCCGCTTCTGCTCGTCGCCGGTGTAGAAGATCGCGGAACGGTAGCTTACGCCTTGATCGTAACCCTGACTGTCCTGCGTGCTTGGATCATGGATCTGGAAAAAGAATTCCAGCAGTTGCCGATAGCTGATCGCTTGCGGGTCGAAGCTGACCTCGATGGCCTCGGCATGATCGCCGTGATTGAGATAGGTCGCGTTCGGCAACTCGCCGCCAGTGTAGCCGACACGGGTCGAGATCACGCCGGGATGCCGGCGCAACAGAGCCTGCATACCCCAGAAGCAGCCCCCGGCAAGGACCGCGCGTTCCGTCGAAGCTGTCATATCCGTCCTTCTCCTATTCGCTCTTGGTATCGTCCTGAGGCTCTATCCAGGATAGCGCAGCGAGGCGCACTTCGGATTCGGGACACTGGCTTGTCCTTGGGTATCACCGGCCGCTACAGGTTACATCCGATCTGGATATGGGGCAGCCGGCGATCAAGCCATCCGCTCACGACGACGGCGACCTGAGGTCCCGGATCGCGGTGGTGCGGCCACAAAACGGCGCCCGGACGCACTGCCCTGCCCATTGCACATCCGGGCTATCCTCGCAACCCGGATTCGCCAGTTGCATCACAGCATGGTACCGAGCTATTCGGAGAGCCAGTCAAGGCCTACTATCTGAGCCTTCAAATCAAAATGAGGACCGGGATGCCGATCAAGGTAGACGACACGAAGTTTGCGTTGGACGATCACGCCCCTTTCGGGAAGCTATGGGGCAGGCTGTTAGTCGAGGTAGTCGATACCGATACGGATACGAGGCGGTCGATCCAGCTCGAGGTTCTTTTGGAAAAGAGCGACAAGGCTCCCTTCTTTCATTATGAAAAGCTGGCGCGGGCCGAAGCTAAAAAGTTACTGGGTCAGGTCGCAGAGCAACTGTAGATTCCTCACCGTCCGTTGAGCCCGATAGCCCTCGCTTTGAACGCTCAGGCAAGGCCATCGGTTTTGTTCGGCAAATCCGGGCGAGACCTTTCACAATCGGCCTCAACGAAACACGCCGCACGTGCGTTGCCCAAATGCTCGCCGCTTTTGGGCAATGTCGTGGCTTGTTCCGGCAGACGACGCCCGAATCCCGTCCACTCGCTGTTCGGCTATAGCGTTTTCGAGCGACGCATGTCCTTGGGCTTGACCCGAGGATGGGTACCGGTTCGCGTCAAGAAAACGCATCACAACACAAAGGCTGGAATAGTTCTGGATCACAGCCTTTGGTGTGCGCCACAGGACAACGCGATGGGAAACTCTTTCTCGTCGCCGAAGATGGACCGGGACGCCGGAAGGTCCATCGATCGCGTGACGCGGCCAGAGCCGACGTGTTCGACTTCATCGAGCGATTCTAAAACACGACACGCAGGCACGCGACGATCGGCCACGTCAGTCCCGTTGAGTTCGCTGGATCAGCTTAACTCAGCGTTTATCAAACCGGCAGCAAGCCAAGGTGTGTCGAGTAGGTAGTCTCCCAAATCGTTGACTGCATTTGTGGGCGGACGCTAACTTTATGCAGCGATCGGCTGTTGCTGGCTGGGATGCGACGTCTTCATTTTTTCGCAATCAAACAACTGGCGGGCTTGCTCGACGAGATGCGCGCGAATGGGTTGGCATTCCGTAGCGTCGAAGTGCGACTGGCATCGCGATCCGCAAACTCCAATCATCAATCTGCCGCGAGTGGACGTCTGACACCGGCTTTCAAGCCGCAACGGGGGTGACGACATGACAACGACACGACGGACGGTTCTCTTGCAGGGCGGCGCGATCGGCGCCGGGCTCATCGCTGCGAACATGTCAGCGGTGCGAGCGCTCGCGGCGTCCAAGACGCCTCCGGTCCGGCGTTCGCTGCAGGGGCTTGCCTGGAACGACCCGATCGTCGCGACCTATCGCGATGCGGTCGGCATCATGAAGCAGAAGGCAGCCAGCGATAACTTTAACTGGGTACAACTCGCGAATTTTCACGGCAACATCAACACCGGGTTTCGCTACTGCCCGCATGGCGACTGGTACTTCCTGCCGTGGCATCGCGCGTTCACGGCGATGTACGAACGCATCGTCCGGCATCTGACGAAGAACGACGACTTCGCCATGCCCTACTGGGACTGGACGGCGAACCCGACAATGCCCGAAGTGTTCCTGCCGGAGAGGACTCCGGACGGAAAGACCAACTGGCTCTGCGTGAACGAGGACGGGAAAAAACGGACCTGGCCAGCGACCAAGCCGATGCCGGCGAACATCGTCGGGCCTTCGGTGCTCAAAACCATTCTCAACGCGTCGCCCTACGAGATCTTCGGAACCAGCCGGCCCGCTGGACAGAATTCGCTTGATCCCCATTGGATTACCGGCGGGGGCGGCGTGCAAGGCACACTCGAAGCGTCGCCGCACAACCAGGTTCACAACAACATCGGTGGCTGGATGCCGTCGCCCGCATCGCCGCGCGATCCGATATTCTTTATGCATCACGGCAATATCGACCGGATATGGGCGCTGTGGAATCTCAAACACGCGAACAGCACCGATCCGCTATGGACGAACATGCCGTTCAAGGAAAATTTCCTCAATCCGGACGGATCGTTCTGGTCGCCGAAAGTGTCGGACCTCTTCGTTCCCGATACGCTCGGTTACAGCTACGGGTTCAAGGCACCAACGGCAGCGATCGCCAGCGCCGCCCGGACGATGACTTTGGAGCGCTCGCTCAACGCCATCCTCGCAGCGCCGACGGCCGCCAACATCAAGACCGACAAGGTCGCGACCGCCGTGGTTGAAAATACCAAGCGTGCGACGCCGGATGCGGCGTTGGCGCTCAAGATCGACGTACCGCAGGCTGCCTTGCAGGGCGTCGTGCGCAGCGTACCGGTCGGCTCAGGGTTCGAAACGATGGACTTCCCCGCGGCCCGCGAAGCGTCGGCGCGCGGAAGTCACGCACTGGCCATTCTTCGTAATGTCGCCATCACCGATCCGAGCACGACGACGATCCGCATTTATCTGGGCGACGAACCTGTTCCGGCCGATGCCTCGACTTCGGACCCCCGCTACGTCGGGAGCTTCGCCGTCCTCGATCACGGCGAAGGCGGTCATGGCGCGCATGAGGGCCACGAGCTTCCGTCCTTCGTCCTCGATCTCACCGATGCACTCCAGCGCGTCTATGGTTCGGCCGCAACGATCCCGAGTGCGATCGGGCTACAGGTCGTCGTGGGCAACGAGACCGGAAACGGCAAGGCCGGTAGCGCCATGCCGCAGCGCGTTGAGGTCATCATCGTTTCGGGGTAGCATACGGCGCGAGGGAAGACGGTGCCGAAGAAGCGAACGATAGGTTGCGCGATTCGAACCGTTTTCCTCGCCGTGGCGGTGCTATCGGCCGTCGAGATGGCGGCAGCGGAAAACAATGACGTGCGTGCGAGTGTCAACGCCCCGGCGCGGGTCGCAATCACCGCGTCCCGCGATCTGTCGCAGAACGCGTCCGCGCGAATTGTCATTACGGTCACCGGTTTCAGGCCCTCTCCGAGCGGGCCTGTCGAAGCTGTCGTGTTGATCCCCTGCGGAACGGAGCAGCGGGAGATCGGGCGGTTCGGCATATTCCCGCAGCAGTCTTTCACTGCGGGAAAAAACGCCAATCCGCAGCGTTTCGGTTTTGCTGTGCCGGATCCCTGCAAGATGCCGTCGCAAGTTACCATTCGTATTGAGCCAAGCACAGGAAACGGCAGCGGCGCCGAGCTGGTCATTGGCGGGGCCGAATTCGAATAGAACCACAGACCTTAACGGCTCACGACGCCAAATCGATCAAAAGCTTGTCGATAGCGTCATGACGCATTGTGGCGTTCGACTTAACTGACCCATCCTCACGTGTTCGACACGAACTTTTGATCCACTAATTTGTCAAACAGGCTGCTTACCATCATCGCGACCTCGGTCCGGTTCCGGGCCTTCAGCTTGCGCATGATATGACGGATATGGACCTTCACGGTGCTTTCACACATGCCGAGTTCATAGGCGATCTGCTTGTTCGCCCTGCCGCGGCAGAGTGCTTCGACAACCATGATCTGTCGCGCGGTGAATAGCTGGCTTTCGCCATTGCCGCGATTCTGGAACGACGACATCACACTGATCGGCACGAACGTGCCCCCCGCCTCGACCAGCCGCACGGCTTCGACGGCGATACCGAGCGTCATGCTAGTTGGAATATAACCCCGCGCACCGCTCTCGATGGCGCGCATGATCCGTGAACCATCCTCGACATCGGAGACGATGATCAGAGGCGCGCTCACAGCGACGCGCGCGAGGCTCTCGACGTCATCGGAATCGCTTAACGCATTCTTTTGGCGGGTCTGAACACAGAGAAGGATGACCGATGGGACAGGAAAATCATTCTCAACTTTCATCCACTCCGACAAAGTCGCGAACGCGAAAACCGCATGACTGACATACTTGGCTTGCAAACAATACACGAGGCAATCGCGAACAAGTGCTCGCTCATCTATAATGATAATTGCGTTTCTTGCGGTCTTTGTCGCATCGCTGAATGAATCGTCGGTTCCGTTGAAGCGTTGTGCGTTGCAGCCGTCATGGTCGAAGTCTGCGGCGCGCGGCATGGAGACTGAAGAGAGTTCGGCTGCGGGAGGTCTTGGGCGAGCCTGCCAAGGCGGCTCCGCATCAACCGCCCCCGCGACAGCGTTTTGCAGGTGCGCCCGATTATGTCGGGGTTGTTGTGGCGGGGACGCCCCGCATGACGCACTCCCGACATTCAACGGCGGCCGAAGATCAAGAGAAGGACGCGGGTAAATTATCTGGGTCGGATTGGGCGTCGCGTGCGCTGTTTGATCCGCCCGGGCGACGCCTGAAATGAAATGGTCAGGCAAATAGACACTGTCAGAACTAGATCGTCGGTTCGCGCTCATTGGGTACCCCTAACTCAACCCGTTTCGAACGCTGTAACGGACGGGCCGGTCCACCCTACCCGTGCAAATCCCTCCGTCGTCAGCTCACCTCCGCAACCATCATTAAACACATCTTCCAGGCTGTCCCTCGCCCGACGCCAGCAAATCTAATCGATTTCTAGCTGTTGGACTATATCAATATTGTTCACGAATTCGGGTTCCATTGAAATTTTTACGACAGCCTCGCTAACGGAAGCCCCGCAATGTAGGCGTCGAAAGCGTCGCCCCAGTTGCCTGTAACCGGGCTCGATGCCGCGCTCATGTTGCGGCCATCATCCACGAACGAATTCTGTCCCGCAACCGCGTCCTGCCAAGGCTCGTATCCGATCGAGGCGACGGCTGCTGCGCCACACAGACGCGAGGCAACCATCGTCGCGCTGTGGCAGCCATGCTGAAACTCCCGCGGATGAGACTTGCTGAGAGTGAGAGCGTCCTCCCCGATCAAATCAGCATCCATGCCCGTTATCGCTCGCCAGGTCTGTGACTGAACAAGACTCAGATCATGATCCTGCAAGGCGCGGCTTTCGATTCTGGCGACAATGGTAATGAGCGTCAGCATGAATCCGACGAGGTAAGGATCGCGCCACGCGATATCGGGAATGCCGTTCAGGGACGCACGACTTCGCTCAACCAGCGGACCGATCGTCGCCACCGCCGCTCGACGCCCTCGCCTGACCTCCGCCATTGCAACTGCCCAGCGCAGCATTTTCGCCTCCTCCGCTCCGGGAGACTTGTCTTCTTCCCTATCCTACGAGACGATGGCGCCGCTGGACAGAGCGCTTGTCGGTCCGCCGCCGTCATCGGCTAACGCTTTCGGCGCCCTTAACGTTGCAGGCATTGAGCCTGCCCAAGCTTGCGATGCGCGACCATGACCGCCAGCAATCTCCCTCCGAAGCCCGACTTCGCCGCGATCGAGGCCGCGGCGCCGGAATCGGCGGATCGCCGGACGACGATCCTGGCGCTGATCGGGAATCTGGTCTTCAACTGGTCCAACAACGAAAGCCTGTTCATCTACGTCCTGATGCTGCTTCTGAAGGTCGATCAGGTTTCGGCTGCTATTGTGTTTGCGACCTTGAATACCACCCGGGCAAGGCTCGACCTCATCCAGCGGCTGGCGCGAACCAAGATCAAGGACAAGGCGCTCAGCAAGGAACTCGATCGCCTGATCGAGCGCTTTAACGACGGCACGCACATCCGCAACGAATTCAATCACTGCATGTATACCGTCGATAGCGGCGGTGAGATCTCGCATACGCAATCCATGCGCCTGGTCCAAACTCGCAGCGCCCTTCGATTCGGTGAAACCAAGCCGCTGGACGATGCGCGCATCCATGAGATGTCGGAAGCGGTGCGCGAAATGGCTCGGATCAACCGGGAAATCTGGGATTTCCTGCCGCGGCTCGAAGCGCATTTGCGATAGCCGCGGCGACGGATCGCAAGCCGATCGCTACGCCCACCCGTGAGCCGAAGCCGTAAGTGACTACGCCTTTCGGCTGATAACGCTTCTCCTCAAGGTGGCCGCTGATCTCCCTAAGGGCAGCTAGCCGTATTGTTGCCGCTGGTAGAGCCTTGTGGTGCGAAATTGGCCCCTGTGCTGATCTCGCTGCCGGCAGAACCGGCGTATCAACCGCATCGGACCTCGACAAGGCCGCTGACGTAGAAGATTGGCGCGCTTTCGTCGCGACGATGCTCCTTCCAACAGGAGCCTACCATGGGTTACGGCGACAAACACGACAAGCACGACAACGATCCCACGCAGAACCAGGGCCAGGCGCAAGCCAATCTTCAGGGCCAGATTCAGGGTCAGGCCAATCTGCAAGGCCAGCTTCAGGGTCAAGGACAGGGCCAGGGCCAAGGTCAGGATCAGACCCAGACAGCCGCTCAGTCGCTTTATTCAACCAGCGATAACCTGAACGGCAACGGCAATCTGAACGGCAACGGCAATGGCAACTGGAATGGAAACGGAAACGACAACTGGAACAGCAACGGAAACGACAACAGTAACAGCAACGATAATAGCAACAGCAACAGCGATTCCAACAGCCTCAGCAATTCGCTGAGCAACAGCGACACCAATCATCTGGACAATAGCATCCAGAACACCGTCGACAACCATGTCAACGTGTGCGTCAACGTCGACCTCAACCTCGACGCCAACAGCCTCAGCCACCCCGTCATCGACCTTCACGGGCTGAGCACCACTGACTCACTGGTCATGCCGGACGTTGTCTACCAGACGCTGAACGGCGGCGGGAATCAGTTCAATATCGACCAGGTCAACAATCTAATACAGCACAATGACGTCTCGGATCCCTCGGTGTCGTTCAACGGAAGCCCGAGCGACTATTGCGATCCGGGCAGTGCGTTCTCCATGGATGCCCATGATGTCCATGGTGGCGCGGTCACCATGAGCGGCGGAATGGGCAACCTCGATCACGCCAGCAGCGGCGTCAACGCCGACGCAGCGGTAACCCAGTCGGCGTTCAACCAGACCATCACCCTGGGCGCCAACATCCAGTTCAACAGCCAGACGATCACGGCGGGCCACGACGGCTTCACCGACGATCATCACACCGGCTAACCTGCCTTTCGGGCCTGCGCGGCAATCGCCGCGCAGGTTTTTTCCCGACTAACGAATACCGCTCCGAAATTCTGAGACTGCGATGGGCGCTCGCGGAATGGGGACGTTTTGCGTGCCTGAAGGCAGGAGGCTCCCATGATGCCCGGCGGTATAACCGAGATCATCTGGCATTTCGCAGGATATCTTCGAATCTTCGACGACATAGCCCGCGACCGCATCGCACTTGACGAAGGCGACTATCGCTCCGATACGCAGGACTACACGACCCATCGGCCTCAATTCACGTTCACGCCGACCGATGATGATATCGATAGCCGTCCTGTCGCTATGCAGGACGCCCAGGCGATTGATGACCCGAATCACCACCTGCCGCTTTCGCATCTCCATCCAGCATCGGAATTCCATCTCGACCGGTTTGGTCCATCCCTCGCGCAAGGCGTTCTGACACCGATCAATCCGGGTACTGGCGGCGGTGGCGGCGGCGATGTCATCAGGGTTGTCTATCAGGAAGGCGGCGAACAGAGTGAAATCCAGACGCATCAGTTCAACAATATGTACAATGACGATGCACTGGTCGGAACTCACGACACCAATCTTCTGATTGCGCTGGAGACACAAGCCGACCACGCCATTGCCCAGATGGCCGCCGGCGCCGACGCGGCAATTCCAGCCGACTGGTACGCACCGCAACATACCGATGCACTTCCAGCTTTCGTTGCCGCGCACGATCAGGCCTGGGCCGATCGCGACGGCACGGCCGACCCGCACTCGGTCACGCCCGGATATTATCTGAACGGCGAATTGCAAAACCCCGCGCCGACTCCGCCCGATCAGCTTCCCGCTCCTGCACCGATACCGGTACCTGACCTCGGCCACGGTCTGGGACAGTGGGCGCTCGATGGCGGCAACACGGCCAGCAACGGCGCCTACATCGTCGATCTCACGGATTCGGCGCGAACGATGCTTGTGATGGGCGACTACTTCAAGACCAATGCGATCTTCCAGACCAATTCGTACATGGACAACGATCACATCACGGTCGGAGGATTCGGAGCCAGCATCACGACCGGCGGCGACCAGTCCACCAACATCGCGGACTTCGTCCAGCATCCCGGTGTCTACGAGACAATGCCGAGCTATTTCGCCGGCCCGAACTGGTCCGTCGATGTTGTGCATGGCGACTACTTCAACGTTCGTGCGCTGGTGCAGAGCAACTATCTCTCCGACAACGACGTGACGATGCAGAGCAGCACGAGCACGCACTATGAGGTCCACGCGGGCCAGAACGAACTCGGCAATTACGTGCTGATCAATGACGGGAATTTCAACTACGACCTGATCGTCGTCGGCGGCAGCTACCACGGCATGAACGTGGTCTTCCAGAACAACATTCTCTACAACAACGATACCGTCCTGATGACCGGAGACGGCACGTCTCCGAGCCAGACCGTATCGACCGGTGGCAATCAGCTCACCAACACCGCAACGATCGAGAACTACGGCGGCGACAAAGCCCTGCCGTGGAATTCAGATCTCGACAACCTCATCCACAATATCTCGGGCGGGGCAACAGAACTCGACCCGTCGTTCGGGCAATTGATCGCCGGCAACGGTGGCACCTTCCATATCCTTTATGTCACCGGCAACTACTATGACGTGAACGCGATCTGGCAGACAAACATCGTCTCAGACGCGAACGTGGCGATTCAACTCCAGGGGTCTCCATCGGCTGTCACGGCCGGCTACTACGGCGACAGCTTGGCGACTCAAAACGTCGCCACGGGCGGCAACGTTCTCAGCAACGACGCCGCTATCGTCGACGTTGCAAACACCGACACCCATGTCAACGGACAGGTCTACGGCGATTCCATCCTGATCCAGGCCAATCTCGTGAATCAGGAGTCGGATCACGTCGCTCAGACGAATCCCCAGGCGCTCGTCCCCGAAGTGATCGCCTTTGTCGGACAGGACGACGCGTCCAACAATTCAGATCCGCAGCATCACGCAATCACGGCGCTTCCGCACGACGATCCCATGGCCGGTGTACTCCACTAAATGGACCAGGAATCGAAACTTGTCGGTTGAGGAGAGCGGCAATGAGTCTGAGCGACAATCAAGCCATCCCCAACCTGCCGGCGGAGTCAGGCGATCGCTACTCGAAGGACGCGCTCATAGCGCAGGTCAGAGAACTGGCGCAGAAGCTTTGGCGAAACCCGTTTGAGAGGCCGGCTGAAACGCTCGATGCACGAACGGAAACAACGCCAGCGACTATCCCGCCGACGCGCAATGGAGCCAAAACTCCTCTGGCAGCAGCGAGCGGGCATAATCTTAACGGCAAGGGAAATCTCAATGGCGGCGGCGGTGGCGGCAATCCGCAATTGCACAAGCGTTCCGGCGACAACGAATTTCGGGACGTTCTCGGCAAGGGACTGGCCGCCGCACGACGCAACCTGGTCACCGTTGGCATTTTTTCGCTTGTCGTAAATCTTCTTGTTCTTTCCATCCCCATCTACCTTTTCAACATGTCGGACCGTGTGCTGACCAGCCGAAGCGTCGATACGCTGATTATGCTGTCGTCGATCGTCATTCTGGCTATCGGAGCCCATGTCCTGATGGACATGCTGCGCCGCTTTATCCTGATGAGAGTTGCCGTCGAGACTGAGGCTCGCCTGGGCGGCCCGGTGCTGAGTGCTGCTGCGAAAGCGGCACAAAACGGCTCAAGCCGCGAATTTCAGACCCTCGCCGACCTGCAGCATTTGCGCGCATTCATTACCGGCCCGGTCCTGCTGACGATGTTCGATGCTCCGGTGACGCCCGCTTATCTGGCTGTTGTGTTCCTGATCAACCCGCAACTCGGACTGATCGTCCTTGTATCGAGCGTGTCGCTGGTCGGGGTCGCGCTCATCAACCAGCGCGTGACCGCGATACCCTTCACGCGGGCGAATGCATTCGGAACCCGCGCCAACCTGCAGGCGGAGGCGATGGCGCGCAACGCCCAGGTTATCAACGCGATGGGCATGATTCCGGAAGGGGTCCAGGTTTGGGGCCAGGAGACGGTCGAATCGCTCAAGGCTCAGGTCGCCGGCCACGACCTCAACATCATCATGACCGGCATTTCCAAGTTCCTGCGTCTGGGCACCCAGATCACCATACTCGGATGGGGCGCCTACCTCGCGCTGGAAAGCGAGTTGACGGGAGGCATGATCATCGCGGCATCGATCGTCGCCAGCCGCGCTTTGGCGCCCCTCGAAGGCACGATCGAGGGATGGCGGCATTTCGTGCAGGCCCGTTCGGCCTATAGCCGCATCAAGACCCTGCTCCAGAGTTCGCCGCTCAATCTCGAACGGTTGCGATTGCCGCGTCCGGAGGGCCGCCTCAGCGTCGAACGCATCCTCTACGTTCCCCCGCCGAACAAGAAGGTGATTCTCAATGGCATCAGCTTCCACCTAGAGCCAGGCGAGTCCCTCGCGATCGTCGGGCCGTCCGGCACCGGAAAGACCATGCTGGCGCGAATGCTGGTCGGCTCGATCATTCCGACCGCCGGAAATGTCCGACTGGACATGATGGACCTGCGCAATTGGGACCCGCGCCAGTTCGGCGAAAGCGTCGGCTATCTGCCACAGGAGGTTCAACTGTTTCCAGCGTCGATCAAGGCGAACATTGCGCGGATGCGCTCCGATGCCGTCGACGAGGACATCTTCGATGCCGCTGAAACCGCCGACGTGCATGAAATGATTTCGGAGCTCGCACTCGGCTACGAAACCGTGATCGGCATGGATGGCAGCCCTTTGTCGGGCGGGCAGCGGCAACGGATCGGCCTTGCGCGCGCCTTCTACGGCAATCCACGATTGATCGTGCTTGATGAGCCGAACGCGAACCTTGATGCGAACGGCGAACGCGCACTCGCCAAGGCGCTGATACGCGCCAAGGAGAAGCGAATGACGGTCGTCACCATCACGCAACGACCAGCGCTACTGCAGAGCGTGGACAAGATCATGATTCTGCAAAACGGCTCGGTGCAAGCGTTCGGAACGCGCGCCGAGGTGATTCCGCTGGTGACGGGCCACAAACAACCCAGCGCTTCGGGACCGCCGATGCTCGACGCCTGATCGCGGGGACGGACTTGAGCCTGGAGAGGCGACCATGAGCACGACAATGATAGGCGATCAGCCCTGGCATGTTGATCTGCCGCGCTCGACACGCGGCCACACCATCGCGGGCGTCGTGATTATTGCGACGACGATCATGGGATTTGGAGTCTGGGGCAATACTGCACCGATCGCGGGTGCAGTGGTGGCGTCGGGCGTGTTTGTGGCTACCGGCCAGAACAAGACCATCCAGCACCTGGAAGGCGGCGTGATCAGCGACATCATGGTTCACGAAGGCGATACCGTCGAACCCGGCCAGATACTGGTCAAACTGGACCGGACCACCGCAAAAGCCGAGATGCAACGGCTCTTCCTTCGCGACGCGCGCCTCACAGCCCTCGATGCCCGCCTGCAGGCGCAAGTCCGCGAGGAAGCGAAAGTTCACTTTCCGCCTGAACTGGCGGTCGATTCAAAGGATCAGCAGATACGCAGCATCGTCAGCGCCCAGCTTCTTGCCTTCACCGCGCAACGCAACAATATGAACAGCGAAATTGCCGGAATTAACGACAGCATCAAGGCCCTGGACGAGCGTATCACCGGATCCAAGGTTCAACTCGACGGCGTGCGGCGCCAGATCGTGCTCGTCGACGAGGATATCAAGACCAAGGAACATCTCCTGGCCGCCGGACTCGTGCGCAAGCCGGATGTCCTTCTTCTGCAACGCAACCAGGCCAATCTCGAAGGCGAGGTCGGCCGTATCATGGGCGATATCGGCGACGCCAAGGAACGGATCGCTCGGGCGGTCGAGCAAATCAACGGCGTGCGGAAGACCGCCATCAAGACCGCGGTCGAGCAGATGCACGAAGCGCGCGGCGAACTGGTCGATGTCCGCGAGCGGATGCTGAGCGCAAGAGGTGTTCTCGACCGAACCACGATCCGCGCGCCGGTCAAAGGCGTCGTCGTCAAATTGCGATTTCATACGCGCGGCGGGGTGGTCGAGCCAGGCAAGCCCATCATGGAGTTGTTGCCGCTCGACGAGCCATTGATCATCGAGGCCCGGGTGAGACCGCAGGATATCGACTCGGTCAAACGCGGTCAGGAGGCCATGGTTCGGCTGACGGCACTCAGCCAGCGTGTCACGCCGATGGTGTCGGGCGATGTCATCTACCTCTCCGCCGATACTGTTGCCGACGAGAAAAAATCGCAACAGCTCGGGCCGAGCGACATCTATGTCATTCGCGTGAGGCTTCACAATTCGGAAGTCGCGGCAATCCACGGTTTCAATCCGACGCCCGGGATGCCAGCCGAAGTCTTCGTCAAGACCAGCGAACGGACTTTCTTTCAGTACATCATGAAGCCGATCGCGGACAGCATGTCCCGCGCATTTCGCGAGAGATAGAAGCCTTCCTGTCGGTTTATTGGTGCCGCCAGATCTTGACCGCCGATACCAGCAATAGCGCCGCGAGCAACGGCAGCAAGACGTATGTCGGGACAAGTCCGAGCATGAGTCCGCCGATGAACGTCCCGATCATCGATCCAGCCGCCATGACCAGCACGAATCCCCCGTTCTTGCGCAGCACGCCGAACATAAGGTGTTTAGATACCGAATATCGCATCGCGCGAGCCGCCGCTAATCTTTTGGGAAGGTAAGCCATTCAATGATCCGGTACGGACGATGATGTGCTCCCAAAAGGCCGACGCTGCCCCGCAATCTCCATACCGGGATAATAATCATTCAGTCATGACGTATCGCCTGCTCCGAATTTCGATCCTGCTTTGCGCCCTGCCGATCGTGTGCAGCCTGGGCGGATGCGGCAGCATCAATTCGCATCTGGCGGCCGGAATGGGCGACGTGATTCCGCACTGGGCCGGCGGCCTTCCCGCGGACGCACCGCCGCGGCCCGGTACCGCGAAATACGATGAGATGATGAAGGAGCGTGAACGCGAGCGTCAGACGCCGAAGACAGACAACCCCACCGCCCAATCATCGAGTAACAACGCGATGGGCGCGATCCATTAAAGCAGCGCTCGATTGCCGACCGGCGCGACTCAATCCATGAACACCACGGTTTTGCGGCCGTTCGGGATGACGCGGTCTTCCAGGTGATGCCGGATTGCCAGCACCCGTCACTCGATGTCGCGTCCCTTCCGGACCAGCGCATCGGGAGTATCGCGATGGCTGATGCGCTCGACGTCCTGATCGATGATCGATCTCTCGTCGAGATCGCTGGTGACATAATGCGCGGTCGCGCCGATCAGTTTGACGCCATGCTCATGGGCCTGATGATATGGCCGCGCGCCCTTGAACCCCGGTAGGAAGGAATGATGAATGTTGATGCAACGGCCCGAGAGCTTTGCGCTCATCTCGTTCGACAGGATCTGCATATAGCGCGCCAGCACTACCAGATCGGTGCCGGTCTCCGCCACCAGATCGAGGATGGCCGTTTCCTGACCGCGCCTGATTTCCCTCGTCACCGGCAAATGGTGAAACGGGATGTCGCCGAAATCGAGATGCGCATAGGTCTCGCGCGGATGATTGGACACGATGGCGGTCGGAATCATTTTGAGCTCGCCGGTGCGCCAGCGATACAGAATGTCGACCAATATTGATGCTCGGGCATGGACGCGGGCGATTGGACCGATCGGAAAGATTCCGCCTCCGCTCTATCACCCACATCGGCCTTGCGCCGCTCTTCTGGCTGAGGGCATCAACGGTAACGCAATCCTCACCTCACGTATGAGATAAGTTATTGATACCAAGTAATAAATTGGCTTCGTTTTGGCAATTTTCAAAAACCCACTGCGCCCGATCGCGCAGAGTGAGCGCATATCGTTCGTAGCGATCTAATGCTCCCAGCCGTCGGATTGCATTCGCAGGATCGCCTTCTGACGCTTTTACCAACTCAGCGAGCGCCTCCGACTGAGTCTTGCGGATCCGAGATATCTGAAGCTGGGCCCGGGCGAACGCCTCAGCGGCTCGTTCCAAATCCTTGCTTGCACTCACGCCAAGCAATTTCTTTTTCAAGGAATTCACCCGTCTGATGCTGGCTGGATCAAGCGCAAGGCCCAACGAAAATCCATGCCTCAGCGCATTACGGCTCGATCGAAATTTCCCAAGCCTACTTTTAGGCCCAGTGCTGCGCATAGCGTTGCGCCGATTGGCCGCAATCTGCTTTTGGCTTGCCATCCTGCTGCACTCAATCCTACCGGGCGCGACGAATTCTTTGCCTTATTCGCGGACTTTCCCTGCTGTCTGTCGACGTAGGATTTTCAGGACTCGGCGCCTTCCTTCTTTTCAAATGCCGCTTGATAATTCGATTGCGGCCATTCTCCCTCCGATCAATCATATCGTCCAGTGCATGAACACTAGCCATACGTAAGTGCAGCGCATTGGCGTCGATATCTTCGATCGATATTCCAAGACCATGTACTAGATCTTTGGCAGCGCGCTGGCGCTCTTCGGGACGACCGAAGTAATCCTGCGCAACCTTGAACGCCTTATCAAGGTTCTGACCGTAGGTGGGCCCAAGCAGCATCGCCAGCGACTGCACCCGGGCGCTTTTGACAATCGCCGTTTGCATGCCTTTCAAAAGCTGCTCTTCGGCAACTTTATGGCTGATGTCTCGCGCCTCAAGTTTCTCAAAAATATTCGCCGGCGCAATTTCGCGCTCAACCTCATCGTTCAGCCGTCGAAACCGGTCCGCATTTGCCCGATCGGCAAGCGTCGGCCGACCAACCCAATCGTCGAGATCATCAATCTGAGCTCTTTTGGCCATGGCTAGCCCTCTCCCATCGAACATAAGGCTCCGAACATCTTGAAGCTCGCGGAGCCATAGTTATCATAGAGTTACCATAGAACATCTGCTAATAGTGGACGAACCGCTGTCAACTACGAGATGTCGTATATGGCTCAGATCCCGATTGCACTCGACAGCTGGCAGCTGATCGACACAACCATAGGCTGCGGCGACCAATCAAGTCAGAACTGGCATTTTGACATCCGGGACGGCAACGTCGTGTTACTGAACCACATCCAAGGTCGCCCATACCGCACCGGTATATTCTTGCTCCGCATCATGTGGCCCAAGCGCGCCACTACTATCACCCCTGGATTTGCTATTCTCGCGCACCCAACCTGGGGGACACTTCCCCGAATTATTCCTCTCGCCGGAATACCGACCCCTCTCCCACAAGACCGCGACTGGCGTTTTATATGTCCGATCAAAAGAACTTTTGAGCAGATCCTCTTCCTCGATTCAGAAAGCATGCTGTTTGTGTCGCGCCAGGCGTTAGGTCGGCGCCAGCGGCGATCCGATTTTGCTCGCATTCAGCGGGCGGCTGTGCAGATCCTCCGCTTGGAGCACGAATACGGCGCGCTCGATGAAAACCCTCCCGACATGAGCCCTTGGCTTTTCGACCTACTCAAGGAAGCACGCGAAGCATTGTATCTTGAGTTAAACCTTGCGGCCTGTAGCGTGCCAGAACATGTTCTTGATGACAACGGCCTCCGTAGGATGATCGCCATGTCAAGAATGCGGTCAACAAAACGTGCCGCTCGTCCGGGGCGAACCTACTATCTTGACAAAAGCGGCTCGCCAAAAATGAGCCCGATACTGAAAAAAAGCCTTGGGATATATTGAACTGCAGTTGGCTGCATCCGGTCAGGACATCTACTTTGTTCCTGGCCTTGCCGGTTTGTGAGGACGGCTCTGTAAACTCGCTTATAAAGCGATAATCAGAATGTATCCCCCCGCCTACCAAACGCTGTAGTCAGGTTGACGCATGGGGACGGCTTACCGTTGCGCTGTAGGTCTGCGCAACCTTACTCCTGCGCCGCCACCATTCTCTTCTATAAACACTACGCCCTCGCGCGAGAGCACCCGTCTGATCAAGTTGAGGGTCTCGGGCTCTCCTGCGTAGCGACCAACCTCAATGTTGGTAATTGTGTTGCGGTGAAGCCCAGTAGCTTCCGCCAAATCCCGGACAGTCCAACCCAAAGCGGCTCTAGCCATTCGAACTTGTGCACTTGTCACAGGCATATTATTGTGCTTTTGTCACATGTGCTAATGGCACATGATATAGGAGTTGCTTATGGCAAGTTCAGAAACGAATGGCAGAAGAGCGTTTGTAGGTGGGTCCGATGCCCGAACTATCATGGGGTCAATGGAAGATAAACTGATTCGGCTCTGGCGAGAAAAGCGTGGAGAAATACCAACTGAAGACTTATCGGGTAACCTCGTCGTCCAGCTCGGAACAGTCACCGAAGACCTCAACCGGAGGTGGTTTGAGCGCAATACGGGACAATCCGTCAAAGATGTCCAGCAGCGAATTCATCATCCGGTCCATAAATGGATGGCCGCCACTTTGGACGGCCGCGTGGACCAGACTGGGGCCGTATTCGAAGCCAAATTTATGCTGCCGTGGATATTTTCCGAGGAAATGGCTGCGGAAAAGCACATGGCACAGCTTCAGCACAATATGTGGGTTACCAACGCGCGCTCAGCCATTCTGTCCATCATCACAGGTGGCGGCAAATGGGTCGAGATGACCATCCATGCTGACCCTCTTTATCAACACCTGCTTTTGACCGCAGAGAAGAAATTCTGGCGCTGCGTACAAAATGGCGAGCCCCCTCGACTCTTCGGGGTTGAACCCCCTCGACCACGTTTGGAGGCCGTCCGGGTGATCGACATGAGCGCATCCAACAGCTGGGCCGAACTGGCTTCAATCTACCAACGAACAAGAACAGCCCATCAGGAACATGAGGGCGCCAAGAGCGACCTCAAGAAGCTCGTGCCGGAGGATACCAAAGAAGCTGTAGGTCATGGCATCCGCGCAAAACGATCCAAAAGCGGAGCGATCAGTTTCGAGTTAGCAGATCTGGAGGCTGCCAATGCACAGATCCAGTGAAACCATTGGCGTGATCGCCGCCGCCTTGGCCAAAGCTCAAGGCGAGCTTGCCAATCCCGAGAAAACCCTGACCGCGACCGTCAGGGCACCGTTTCCCCGCGAAGAAACCAAAACCTTTCGCTACGCGTCATTGGCCAGCGGTCTAGATATCATCCGCAAGCACCTTGGCGCCCACGAGATTGCAATCATCCAGACCACGGCGATCAACCGGGATCAAATCCGCCTAACCACGCTTCTGGCCCACGCCTCAGGGGAATGGATTGCCTCCGACTGGCCGGTCTGCGCGGTGGCCGAGCTGGCGGCGCCGCACCGAATGGGCGCCGCGCTCACTTATGCGCGCCGCTATGCGCTGTTCGCATTGGTTGGCATTGCCGGCGAAGACGACCTCGATGCTCCGGATCTCGCTGCCGAGCCCTCGTCACCGCCTGGGCCTCCTACAGCCCCAAATGTTACGCGCAAGCCCCGTAACGGCACCCCGCATCAGCCTCCGCAGCTCGGTCCAATCCCCTCGGCCGCGCTGCGCGACCAGATGCTCGCTGAGATCACCGAGATCGTCGATGGCGACGGCTTGGCGACGTGGATCCACCGTCGGATGCGAGACAAGAACACGCTGACGAACGCCGACGCGCGCACGATCGAGGGGGCCTGCGAGGTGCTTCTCCGGGTCCACCGCGATGACATGGCCGGCCCGATCACCAACCCGATCGCCCCGTCCCCGCCAGGGGAACCCGACGACACTCCTCGCCTGCTGGATGCGGCTTCCATGCCGGCATCGGGCCGGCAAACCGTCCACCCGCTCACCAAACCGCTGCGCCGGCGCAGCAAGGCGCATCTGGCATTCGTCGCAGCGCAGCCTTGCCTGATCTGTCAGCGCACTCCATGCGACGCCCATCACCTCAAGTTCGCGCAACCCAAAGCCTTAGGGCGCAAGGTCAGCGACGAGTTCACGGTGCCGCTGTGCCGAGACCATCATCACGAGCTGCATCGCCATGGCAATGAGGCCGCATGGTGGGCGAATCTGAAGCTGGCGCCGCTGGAGGTGGCGAAAGACCTTTGGCGGACCGATCCCGCCCACACCTCCCCGCGCCCCTGCAGCGGACCGCCGACATCGGCGGGGGCGATGCCATGAGCGATCCCCGGATCGTGTGCCCAAACTGCAGTACGCCGATCAGGTTGACCGACACCGTGGTCGCACCGCTGATTGCCCGGACCCGCGAGCAGTTCGAACGCCAGTTCGCGCGAAAGGATGCGGAGTTTTCAAAGCGCGAATCCAGCATGCGCAAGATGCGGGCTGCGCTTGCCAAGACCCGCAAGGCCATCGACGCCGAGATCGCCAGGAAACTGCGCGCCGAGCGGACCTCGATTGCTAAATCCGAGGAGAAAAAGGTTCGCCGCGCGTTGGCGGGCGATCTTGCGGAGCGCGATCGACGCTTGGCCGAACTGCAGCGCAACCTGAACGCGAACAGGTCCAAGCTGGCAGACGCCCAGAAGACCCAGGCTGAGGTGATGCGCAAAGCACGCGAGCTCGACGATGCCAAACGTGAACTCGATCTGAAGGTAGAGGAGAAGGTGCAGGCTTCACTTGCGAAGGTACGCAGCACCGCGAAAGCCGAAGCCGAAGACCACCTCAAGAACAGGGTCGCAGAGAAAGAAACCCAGATCGCTGGCATGCAGCGCCAGATCGAGCAGCTGCGTCGCAAGGCTGAACAAGGTTCGCAGCAACTGCAAGGCCAAGCGCGCGAGGTCGAAATGGAGGCCTTGCTGTGTCAGCGCTTTCCCGGCGACCTGATCGAACCGGTACCGGTCGGTGTGCCAGGTGGCGACATTCTACATCGCGTGCGCGGCAAAGCCGGCCAAGCCTGCGGCACGATGCTATGGGAGTGCAAGCATACCAGGACCTGGAGTGACCGCTGGCTCGCCAAATTGCGCGACGATCAACGTGCGGTGAAGGCCGAGATCGCGTTGATCGTGTCAAGCGCGTTACCCCATGGCGTAGATAGCTTCGGTTTCATCGACAATATCTGGGTGACCGCACCCCGTTTCGCCATTCCGCTGGCCATGGTCCTGCGGCAATCACTGATTGATCTGGCCGGCACTCGCCTCGCCGTCGAGGGCTGCCGGACAAAAATGGAGATGGTCTATCAGTACCTCACCGGTCCCCAATTCCGGCAACACATCGAGGCCATCATCGAAAAGTTCTGCGAAATGCAGTCCGATCTCGATCGCGAGCGCAGGGCGACCATGCGGTTATGGGCCAAACGCGAAGCCCAGCTCAACGGCGTCATCAGTGCCAGCACACGTTTCTACGGTGATCTTCAGGGCATCGCTGGACGCGCTATGCCGGACATCGATAGCCTCGGCCTGCTCACGATCGAAGACAAGGCTGCAACCGCTACCGTCAGTTAGCGCACTCGCACCGTGGATCACCGCAGGTTGTTCCAAGCCAATAAATTGCGACCGTGTGCCATACGGCCACGGCCGTCGCGATCCGGCTAACGCCATCGGGCCGCGGCAAGCAGCCGCGCTGTTGGCTCTGCTGGATCAGACCGTCGCCTAAACTTCGGGAAGCTCATAGGTGTGCCCTTGACATCAACTCGTCGCAATTATGTTTGTGGTTCCGTTCTTGCTTGGTCAATGCTGCGGTGCCGCTTAATTTTCTCGCAGTTATCGCGAGTGACAAACTGGGAGCGGGGTTATGAGACCCGTGCGCGAGTGGGTGTAGGGCGTTGATTTAACCGATAATCGTCGGCGGTTCTGGCAGGTGGGCAGTGCGGGCGCGAGCCCGCCCTCAGTTTGCTCTCATATCGTTGCCGTGACGATCGAAAGGGTGCGCTTGAGGTAGTAGGCGATGGTGGTAAGGTGAACCTGGACCGCGGCTTTGGCGAGGCCGCGCCATCGCATTTGGCGCAGGCCGTAACAGCGTTTTCAGGTGCCGAAGATCTTCTCTATGCGACCGCGGATGCGGTGGATCGGCTGGTTCCAGGCAGCGAGGCGAGCGAGCGTCTCGGCCTCGTCCCGGCCGCACATGCCGGTGGCGACGACGCGCGGCGTCCCTCCTTTGGCCCGAACCGCATCGCCGAAGTGATTCCCCCGATAGGCGCTGTCCGCGAATACCTCGCCTGGATCATCGGGCAAGGCGTCCGGTCCCGCGCGTCCGTCGTTGACGTTGGCCGGCGTGATCGCGATCTTCTCGACCAGAGCCGTGGTCGCGTCGGCGCCGGCGCCGACATGCGCTTTGAGGCCGTGCACCGCGGCCTTGCCTTTGTGCTTGACCCAGCGACCCGCGTCATCGTCTTCGCTGGCAGACGCGATGATCGTCGCATCGACCAGCGTACCGACCTTGACCGTGACCGCTCGGGCCTCGAGCTGCGCGGTCACCGCATCGAACAGCGCGACATCGAGGCCGTGCGTGACGAGCGCCCTGCGGTACCGGATGAAGGCGGTACGCTCAGGTGTCGCCTCATTGCCTGAAAAGCCAGAACCGGCGGAATGATGTCCGGTCATCGAGCGCCTCTGCCAGCTTCACGACAGGTCGTACCAGATCGACAGCAGCAGTGCCTTGAACATAGCTAGCGGCGGCCAGGCGGGCTCGCCCTTGGTAGCCGCATAGAGCGGATCGAGAAGAATCGCCATCGGGCACCAATCAACCAACTTGCCGATCTCATCGAGCGATGATGCCGGCCCCGTGTGACCTGCAAAACCGAACCGCTCCTGACCTATCGAACGATGCGCCACGTCCCGCTCTCCTCTCCGGAAAGCCCATAGAATCAGCAATCAGAACCGCCGTCTACACCCACCCGCGCACAGGTCTCCTAGCCCGCGGCGCGCGCGATCGCCGCCTCCGTCCGCGGATTCACTGTCGTGGTCACCAAGTCGACGGTGCCGGTCGGAACCGGCGACGAGGTGGAACGCCTGATCCGCGAGGCCAATCCATCGGCCGAAGTTGCGTCCAATCCCGAATTTTTACGCGAGGGCGCCGCAAGGCGCTCGGCGACATCTACCGGCCGCTGTCCCTCAACCAGGCGCCGATGATGTTCACCGCGCGCCGCACCGCCGAACTGATCAAATACGCGGCCAACGCCTTCCTTGCGACCAAGATCACCTTCATCAACGAAATCGCGGACCTGTCCGAAAAGGTCGGCGCCGATATCCAGGAGGTCGCGCGCGGAATCGGTCTCGACAATCGCATCGGCGCCAAGTTCCTGCACGCCGGCCCCGGCTATGGCGGCTCCTGTTTTCCCAAGGACACCCGCGCGCTGGTGAAGATCGCGGAAGATCACGACACCCAGCTTCGCATCGTGGAGTCGGTCGTCACCGTCAATGACAACCGCAAGCGCGCGATGGCGCGCAAGGTGGCGAACGCGCTCGGCGGCAGTCTACGCAACAAGACGATCGCGGTGCTGGGACTGGCGTTCAAGCCAGACACCGACGACATGCGCGAGGCGCCGTCGATCCCGCTGATCACCAGCCTTTGCGATATGGGGGCAAACGTTCGCGCCTTCGACCCGGCGAGCATGAAGGAGGCGCGGCGCGAACTCCCCGATATCGACTATTGCGACGACACCTATGCCTGCGCGGAAGGCGCCGACGCGCTGGTGATCGTGACCGAATGGGTCCAGTTCCGCGCGCTCGACCTGCCGCGCCTGAAACGCATCATGAACCAGCCGATCGTGGTCGATCTGCGTAACATTTATCAGCCCCGTGAAATGGCCGAACTCAACTTTATCTATGAAGGCGTCGGCCGTGGAGCAACATGAGCCAGGCACAGCTTTCGGACTCGCCGATCCCCCTCCGAGCAAATGCTAGCTGAATGACCGGATCAACCCGATAACGGCTTGCTGCTGATCGGCAGTAATCTCTGCGAACATTGGGAGCGACAGAATGCGGCTCTGATGACGGTGCGCATTCGGGAACTGCTCGGGCGTATGGCGAAAACGCTCGTAAGCCTGAAGAAACGGCAGCGCGACGGGATAGTTGATCGCGGTCTGAACGCCATTGTCCTTGAGGTAAGCCGCGAGCCGGTCGCGCCTTGGATGCTGGATGGTGTAAAGATGATAAACGTGCGTGCGATTGGGGCCAACTTCAGGCACCGTCACATCTTCAATCTGATTCAATCCGGCATCATAAACAGCCGCCGCCGTTTGGCGCGCATCGGTCCAACAGGGTAAATGCGGGAGCTTCGCGGATAGGATCGCGGCCTGAAGGCCATCAAGCCGGCTGTTGATCCCCTCGATGCGATGCTGGTGTTTGACCAGTCCGCCATGCCGTGCGAGCATCGACATTCGTTCTGCTAGGGCCGTATCTCCTGTGACTATCGCGCCGGCATCCCCCATCGCCCCGAGATTCTTTCCCGGGTAGAACGAGAACGTGGCAGCGTGGCCGAAACTGCCGACCTGTTTGCCCTTGTAGCGCGCGAGATGAGCCTGCGCGCAATCTTCGATCACCCACAGATTGTGCTTTCGCGCGATCGCCATGATCGCGTCCATGTCAGCCGGCTGACCATAGAGATGCACCGGGATGATTCCTACCGTCCGCGGCGTGACGGCGCTTTCAATGGCCGCAGGATCAATCGTGAAGGTAGTGGCATCCGTATCGCAAAACACCGGCTTGGCACCCGCATGCGTGATCATTGCGGACGTACTGATCCAGGAGTGCGCGGTCGTGATCACCTCATCGCCCGGCTGCACGTCGAGCGCCGCCATGGCGAGATAAAGCGCATCTGTACCATTGGCGCATGACACGCAATGCACGGCCTCGACAGCACGGGCGAACTTCTTCTCAAAGGCGTCCACAAACGGCCCGCGAATGAAAGCGCTGTCATGAATTACCGCGGCGATTGCGGCATCGATTTCGCTCTTAATACTTTGGTACTGCAGTTGAAGATCTGCATAAGGAATGGCAATCGCCATCGACTCACTCTCTTGTTGTGGTCACAGCGTGACAGCGAGCAAGTTTGCGCGCGGGATTTCCGGCGTATGCGCCAGGCCCGTCGATATCTTTCGTAACAACTGCACCGGCACCCACCACAACGTCGTCGCAAATACTGACCGGCATGATCACGGCGTTCGAACCGATCGACACTCGATTGCCTATTTTCGTCTCCCGCCACAGCTCCTTGCGGCCTCGGGCGGGGCCGCCCGTCGAGAACGTATCATTCACAAACATGACGCCATGTCCAATGAAACAATCCTCGCCGACCGAGACGAGTTCGCAAACGAAAGCGTGCGACTGCACGCGGGTTCGCGCACCGATTTCGACGCCCTTCTGGACTTCAACGAAAGGCCCGATGAAACAGTCGTCACCGATCTTGCAGTCGTAGATATTGCATGGCTCAACAATCTTCACCCGCGCGCCGAACTCGACGTTGCGAACGCCGACATGAAGAACCGTCGGGGTGTTCATGATGCGAGACCGAGCCTGCAAAGCCTCGGCGTGAAATGCAGCGGCACCTCAAGCCCGGTTTCGATCGATTCATAGATCGCCGAGATCAACTCCAGGCTGCGGCGGCCTTCGAGGCCATCGACCAAAGCGGCCGTCTTGTTGGTGAGGCAATCGACGACATGGTCGTAATAGGCGTGATGACCGAAACCGTAGACGTTCGGCGGATTCACAGAAAACTTTTCCATGACGTCGCGGTCGAGCGGGAGCTCTTCCGCAAACAGCCAGTGACGAATCTCGTTGACCGCAAAGCCTGCGATTTCAACCGTGCCGGTCGATCCCAGAATGGACAGCGACCCTTCGAGATCTTTCGGTCGCACAGCCGTCGTGGCTTCAATCACCCCCAGCGCGCCATTGCGGAACTTCAGGGTCGCCACCGCGGTATCTTCAGTCTCGATCTTGGCAAGTGCCGTTATCGCTCGCGCATGGACGCTGACGACATCGCCGAAAAACCATTCCAGCATGTCGACGTGGTGGCTGGCCTGGTTGGTCAGCACACCGCCGTCGTACGCCCACGTGCCCCGCCATTCGTCCTGATCGTAGTAAGCCTGATCGCGGCACCAGCGCACACGGACGGTGCCGAGGATCAGGCGGCCGAATCGGCCGGCCTCCAAGGCCTCGCGAGCCTTGACGACGGGAACGTTGAAGCGGTTTTGCTTGACGACGAACAGCTTCACGCCGGCCTCGTCGCAAGCCGCGATCATGGCATCGGCGTCTTCGAGCCGAAGCGCCATCGGCTTTTCGACAACAACATGTTTGCCGGCCTTGGCGCAGGCGATGACGTGCGGCGGATGCATGCCGCTCGGCGTCAACACCGAAACCGCATCCATGTCCTTCAATGCGAGGAACTGGTCGATGTCGTAGAACGCCGGGACGCCGTATCGCGCCGCCAGGGCATCAGCCCGCTCACGCACGGGATCGCAGACCGCCACTAGCGATGCACCATTGATGTGCTTGCCGCCCAGCAGATCGGAATGGCGCTTCGAGACGCGGCCACATCCAAGAATTCCGAACCTGATCATTCGCCCTCAACCTTCTCGCCAACAAACCTGGTCCCGCTCAGCCGGCCGGAAACGGAAAGCGATGCGTTTAACCAAAAAAACGATAACAAAATCAACACCTCATTGCAACGACCGGCCCAGGTTCGGGCCGATGAAACCGTGACAATCAACATCGACTTCATGACCTGAGCGGGCACCCAGCGATGGCTCGACCGCAAATGCCAAAAAGGCTATATGGCCGGTCGTACCGTTGGAGCTTGTCGGCTGGCCGTGGACTCATCCTGGGAATTTTCGTCGTTGCTGACCATCGTCGTCGCAGCAGCTCTCTCGTTCGCCCTGACGTGGCTGCTGATGCCCTTGATGCAGCGCTACGCGCTCGCAAAGCCAAACGCGCGGTCCTCCCACAAGCTTCCGACGCCACAAGGCGCCGGGATCGCCGTCATCGCCGCAACGCTTGTCACTACCGTCGCGTTCGCGGCCGTGGCGAGAACGGAAGCTTCCTTCTATGCGCTGGGTGCGACATTCTTTATCGCCATTGTAGGCGCGGCGGACGATATCAGGTCGCTTCCGGTTCTGGCCCGCCTACTCGCCCAGGCGATCGCGGTGGGAGCGATCCTGTCGACGTGGCCCGGCGACGTCCGGATCTTCCCGCTCGGCCCGCTCTGGATCGAGCGCGGCGTCCTGCTGCTGGCCGGCGTCTGGTTCGTCAACCTCGTCAACTTCATGGACGGACTGGACTGGATGACCGTCGCGGAAGCCGTCCCCATTGCGGGGGCGATCGTTGCGCTGGGATTGCTGGGTCACCTGCCACCGATGACCGTGATCGTTGCCGGCGCGCTCGGCGGCGCCTTGATTGGTTTCGCGCCATTCAACCGGCCGGTTGCAAAAGTCTTTCTCGGCGACGTCGGCAGTCTTCCCATCGGCCTTTTGCTTGGCTGGTCCCTGCTCGAGCTCGCCTATCGCGGCCAGCTCACCGCCGCGTTGCTACTGCCCCTCTATTATCTTGCCGATGCCACCATCACGATGCTGCGCCGGCTGTTCGCCGGCGAGACAATTTGGGCGGCGCACCGGTCGCACTACTATCAGCGCGCGACGAATAACGGATTTTCGGTTCTCGATGTGGTCGGAACCGTGTTCGGACTCAATCTCGTGCTGGCCGCGCTGGCCATCTCCTCAACGTTGGTGACGTCGCCTGCGGTTAAAATTATCGCATTGATCGCGGGCGCCGCCGTTGTCGGGCTCATCCTGTTCAGGTTCTCGAAAGTGCGGCGGCCGGCTCTGTAGCAGCACGGCCAGATACGAACGCCGTCACGTCTGCGACTTCTCAACCATCGCACGAAGGCCTTCGCGCGTGGTGAGGGACGGCTTCCATCCGGCTGCGAGCAGTTTAGCTGGATTGACCACGAGATCCCGTCCAATGCGATCCCAGAGCGACGTCCGCCCGGTAAGGCGGAGCAATCCGGCGATCAGGCCGGCTGGAACGGGAAAGAGTCCAGCGGGCCGTCCGGTCGCCGCGCGAAGGCAGGTGAAGATGCCCGCGATCGACATCGGCTCGGGATCGGCGACGACAAAGGTTTCGTTGAGTGTTGCCGGGCTGTCGAGGCTCAACATGATCGCGTCCACGAGGTTGCGAACCGCCAGCAGCGAGCGCCGGTTTCGCAACGAACCGAACGGCAAAGGAACCGGTAAAGATGCAATGCGGAGCAGAAAAGCTATGTTCGCCTTCGCATGCGGACCATACACGATCACTGGCCTGAGGATCGTGTGTGGCACGCCGCTATCTCGGATCGCGTCCTCCGCCGCGAGCTTGGCCCGATCATATCCGGTCACCGGATGCGGCTCGTCGCCTTCCGTCAGAACCAAATCGGATGCTGAGCCGGTCTGCGCACCGATCGAGGACAGGAAAACCAGGCGCCGCACCTGATGGCGTGAACATGCCTGAGCCAGGCTAACCGCCGCTCCGCGATTGACCTTGTCGTAGTCGACCGCGTCGCCACCCTGACGATGCGCGATGGCGGCAAGGTGCACAACGACGTCGATATCGGCGACAAACGGATTCCAGTCGAACTCGCTCTCGAAATCCGGGAGCGCGACATATTCGATACGATCCCCGACCGCAACAGGCTTTCGAGATGCAGCGCGGACGTGGTGTCCCGCCGCGGCGAGCGCGGGAACAAGCGCCGAGCCGATAAAGCCGGACGCGCCGGTAACTAGAATCCGAAGGGACATGCGCCGCTCAAGACACGCTTTTCCTGGCCCTCCGCCATGGCAGGGCCTGGCAAATGCGTTTCATTTTCGATCCATAGATTGGGCTATTCACGTTCAACAGCACAATGTGGCGAAGCAAGACGATCACCAGCAATGCTGCAAAGGTAACGCCCATTGCCTTAAGAACCGCCCGCCAGGGCGAAAGCCCGGGTGCATCCGGCACCGATTTGTCCGGCATCGTCGGCGGCGAAAAGATGACATCCGCGCCGATTCCCGCGAGTTCGCTCTTGATGCCTTCAACCTTCTCCATGCTGTCAGCGCGAAGCTTGATGAGAGACGCGACATCTGCAGGCATATTGCCGGGCTTCGACCCGAGCAACTCGGGATGCTTCAGGAGCTCGTTGATGAGCGTTGACAGATCCGAGATCTGTGTCTCGGTGGCCTTCAGGAGACGGCCAAGCCGTGCGGCTGCTTCCGGTTGAGGCTTGGTCGTCGCAAGCCAGGCGTCGATAAGGGAAGAGGCAATCGCCTGCGCTCGCGCCGGATCGGAATCCGAGACTGCCAGCACATAAAGCGACGGTTGCTTTGGATCCGATGCCATTGCGGGAAAAAACTGAATGGCGCTAGCCAGACGTGCACCGCGTTCTCGATCTGACGTTCCCGGCACCGGATAATTCGCAAACTTCTCCAAGGCAATTTTCATGACCGGCACTGAACGTAGAACCGACCCGGCATATGTCGCCTTGGCCGCATCCAGCGGCCCGATGTAGGTCATGCTGGTGAATACCTTGGGCGGGTGCGAAACGTTAAACAAGCCAATGAAGTAGGCGAGCGCGCCAGCGGCGATCGTCGCAACCACGATGATCTTCCACGCGCGCAGGACAGGCGGAACGAGGTCGAGTATCATTCCCCAATAGTCCGGATCGCGATCGTCGAGTACACGTTCGTTAGCGCCGGAACCGGAGTGCGTATTCATACGAAATTCCTCTTGTCCTACCGAACTACCGACGGAAATTCGTCGCAAACTGCATATTAGGATCTCAGTATTTCCAACCCGCTCAAATTATCTTCAATCAAACAACAGAGTCACATCTTCGTCCAGATTTCATATCAGCGCGCGCGTCATCATAAGCCTGTCAAGCACTGTTGCCACGTGCAGATTCGATCACACCATGGAACGCGGCTTCGGTCTCTGCGATCGCGGTCGCAAACGAAAATGTCCGCCAATAAGCCTCGCGCCCACGTTGGCCCATGTCCACCAATCGTTCGCGCGGCATCTGCGATAGCCGCACCATCGCATCCGCCATCGCATCAACATCGTCGGACGGCACCGCAACGCCGGCGCCCGCGGTCGTGACGAACTCCGCCGCCTCTCCCTCCACTCCGATCAGGATCGGCTTGCCCATGGCCATGTAGAATTGCGTTTTCTGGGGAATCGTAATTCTGAACAGCGGATCGTTCCACAGATGCAACACCAGCACATCCGCCGCCGCGAACACATCCCCGATCATCTTTCGCGGCACGCCCGGTGCGATCCGCATGTTCTCCGCATCCAACTCATGCGCTAGCTGCTTCAGATTGTCACTTTCGATGCCATCTCCGATCAGCAGCAACTGCAAATCAGGGGCGCGCTGCCGCGCAAGGTGTGCCGCACGCACCAGAACATCCAACCCCTGCACACGCCCGAGGTTGCCGCCGTACACGATATTGAATTTACCTTCGAAGCCGTAGCGCGTGAGGTCAGCAAGGCCCGCCGGCGCCGCAGCGAGTTCATCCGCCCAGTTGTAGATGACGGAAATCTTCCCCGGCGTGACGCCGCGTTCGATCAAGCGGCTTTTGATCCCTTTTGACTGCGCCAGGATTCCAGCTGCGCGTCGGTAGACAAAATTGCACATCAGATTCAGGATTTTTTCCATCCTCCGCGTGCCGGTCATGCCGGACTTCACCACCGAATCCGGCCACAAGTCCTGGATGTCGATCAGGAACGGACGCCGCGACAACCAACCGGCGAAAATGGCTGCGAGACCGCCCGTGATCGGTGGGTAGCAATAGACAATGTCAAAACGGCGCGCGCGAAACATCGCAAACAGTGCGGCGCTCGCCATGAAGGAGAAATAGTTCAAGATACGGCCGACGCTCGAGCTGTTGTGGCTTGGATAGAGCGGCACGCGATGAACAACAATCCCGTCCACAATCTCACGCTTGTAGAGTCCGATGCGGTATCCCGGATAGGTCTTCCCGGACGGATAATTCGGAAAACCGGTGACGACCTCGATCTGGTGCCCGCGCTCGGCGAACGCCTTGGCGAACACGATGCCCTTGACGATCGGCTCGGGCTCGAACCACTGGGTGATGTAAAGTATTCGCATCGTCTAGAGGCTGTTAGGGACTGATTAACAGTAACTTCTGAGGGTTGCGTGATGAGCGAATCACGCAGGCCGTATCCGTCCGATGTATCGGACGATGAGTGGGCATTGGTGGTGCCCTACCTGACGTTGCTGCCGGAGAATGTCGGACAACGAAGCTATCTGCTTCGCGAGGTCTTCAACGGGCTGCGTTACATTGTGAAGACAGGCGCGCCATGGCGATGGATGCCCAACGATTTGCCGCCATGGAAGATGGTTTATCAGCAGGCGCAACGCTGGCTTCGTGCGGGATGCTTTGAAGCACTCGCGGAGGATTTGCGGGCGCTGCTGCGTCTGGCGGCCGGGCATGACGCGCAGCCGCGGGCGGCGATCATCGACAGCCGGACATTACGTTCGACGCCCGAGAGCGGAGCCCGCGCCGGTTACGACGGCGCCAAGCGCAAGAAGGGATCCAAACTGCATCTGGCCGTGGATACGCTCGGCCACATGCTCGCGCTCCACGTCACGGCTGCGAGCGTCGGAGATCGAGACGCCGTCGGCCAAATGGCCAAGGATATCCAGGCCGCGACGGACGAGAGTGTCGAGATCGCTTTCGTCGATCAAGGCTACACCGGCGAACGTGCCGCGGCAGCCGCAGGCGCCCACGGCATCGAACTGAGCGTCGTCAAACTTCCGCAAGCCAAGCGCAGCTTTGTCTTGTTGCCGAGACGCTGGGTGGTCGAGCGCACCTTTGCATGGGCGACGCGTTTCCGCCGCCTTGCCAGAGATTACGAGCGATGCGCAGCGACCCTCGCCGATATCCACCTCATCGCATTCGTCTGCATCATGCTCAAAAATGCAGCCCAACTCGCCGCAGGTCCCTAACAGCCTCTAGATGCGGACCAAACGAGATTCGATAGACGTGGCGATTGTTGCAACTGCCATCGAATCAATCGCGGCCCGCATGTCATCAATCGTACTTGCGCCAGACCACGCGGTTCACGTAGTCCGTATAGCTGTGAATGATCCGAACGATTTTGTCGGACACGTTCGGGGCTGAATAATCATCGACCAGCCGAAACCCGCGCTGCTCGTCGCGCGGTTGGTCCGCGAGAATAGCGAGTCCCTGTCGGACACGATCGACGTCAAGGCCGACCATCATGACGGCAGCCTCCTCCATGCCTTCGGGCCGCTCATGCGCTTCGCGCAAATTCAGGGCCGGAAAATTCAGGATCGACGATTCCTCGCTGATCGTACCGCTGTCGGACAACACCGCGCGGGCAGACATTTGCAACTTGACGTAATCCGAAAATCCGAGCGGCTTGAGCAACTGAACCCCGGAATGAAACGCTATCCGTTCTTCATCGATACGCTTCCGGGTTCGGGGATGGGTCGAGACGATCACCGAAAGTCCGTAATCCTCGGCAACCGCATTGAGTACGGCCACCAGCTTCGCGAAGGCCGATGGCGTTTCAATATTTTCCTCGCGATGCGCGCTGACGACGAAATAATTCTCCGGCGAAAGATTCCACCGCGCCAAAACATCGGAAGCATCGATCTTCGGTCGATAGTGCGTCAGAACCTCGTACATCGGGCTTCCGGTCTTGATGACCAGATCCGGGGGCAACCCCTCGCGCAGCAGATAGTCGCGCGCGATCGTGCTGTAGGTCAAATTAATGTCGGCGATGTGGTCGACAATACGGCGGTTGATCTCTTCCGGCACACGCTGGTCGAAGCAGCGGTTGCCTGCTTCCATATGGAAGACTGGAATACGGCGGCGTTTGGCAGGAATGACCGCAAGGCAGCTATTGGTGTCGCCAAGCACGAGCATTGCGTCGGCCTTGATCTCGGAGAATACGCGATCAACTTTGGCGATGACATTGCCGATGGTCTCGGCCGCGTTAGAGCCGGCACTGTCGAGGAAATGATCCGGCTTGCGGACACCGAGGTCATCGAAGAAAATCTGGTTCAGTTCATAGTCGTAATTCTGCCCGGTGTGGACCAGGATGTGATCGCAATGCCGATCCAGCACCGCGATCACGCGCGAGAGCCGAATGATCTCCGGCCGCGTTCCGACGATCGTGATGACCTTGAGCTTTTTCACGCAATAACCTTCATGGCAATCGTGTCCGGGCGGGACCGGTCGAAGATTTCGTTGGCCCACAACATCACGATCAGTTCGTCGTCACCGACATTCGTGATGTCGTGCGCCCAGCCCGGAACGGTTTCAACGATCTGGCCCTCGCCGCCTTGAACGAAAATGTCATGGCGCTCGTTGGTTTCGATATGGCGAAAACCGAACCGCGCCTTGCCGCGGATCACGATGAACTTCTCGGTCTTGGTGTGGTGATAGTGCTCCCCGCGCGTAATGCCCGGATGCGCCGTGAAATACGAAAACTGTCCGCAGTCCGGCGTTTTCAGCACTTCCGAGAACATGCCGCGCTGATCGCCATAACGCGGCACCGTGTAGGCAAATGATTCAGCTGGCAGATAACTGACGTAGGTCGAATAGAGTGCCCGTATCAGGCCGACGCCGACCGGCGGACTGATCAGCGATGAGCGGCTTTCGGCAAAGCCGTGGATCGAGTCGGCAACTGCACCGACCGTCGTCTCGTAAACCGGCGACGCATCGACAAAGCCGGCGGGGGGCGCCGGCATTTCAAGGCACTTGATGAACGCCTCGACGACATCGTCGATGTAGATCAGCCGCAGCGCCGCCGCCGGATCGTTAACGCTGATCGGAAGACTCCGCGTGACATTATAGCAAAACGTCGCGACGGCGGAGTTGTAGCTCGGACGAGCCCATTTGCCGAATACGTTCGTCAACCGGAAGATGTAGACCTTCGCTCCGGCCTCCTGGCCATAGCGGCGCAACCGCTCTTCCGCGGCGAGCTTGCTGCGCCCATAGGGGTTGTCGAGCGCGGCCTGGGTGGACGAGGACATCACCACCGGCGCGGAACGGCCGCTCGCGGCCAGCGCGGCGCACAGCCGGTCCGTGAATCCCGCGTTACCAGACAGGAAATCTGCCTCGGTCTTCGGACGATTCACGCCCGCAAGGTGAAAGATGAAATCGCCGGATGACACCGCATCGGCGAGCTGTTTGGAAGTTGTTTCGCGCGTGATACGCACGATGTCGGAATGGCCGAGTTCTCGCAGTCGGATGCGGAGATTCGTGCCGATGAAGCCGTCGGCGCCCGTGATGACGATTTTCATGGTCTCAGTCGTCCATCACGACGTTATCGCCACGTGCAACGCGCTGCACGAGATCGAGCTTGAGAAGAAGCTGCTTCATACCGATTTCATCGAGCTGCGTGGTATTGTGGGAGTTATAGTCATGCTCGGAGCTGATACGCCGCTCTCCCTCCTCCACGAACTTCGTGTAGTTCAGATCGCGACCGTCAGCCGGAACGCGGTAATAACCACCGCGATCCTCGGCGTGACTCATCTCCTCGCGGCTCAACAGCGTTTCATAAAGTTTTTCGCCATGCCGGGTTCCGATCTCGACGATCGGATGGTCCGGCTTGCCCATCAGCGACACCAGCGCCCGCGCCAGCACCGCGACCGTCGCTGCTGGCGCTTTCTGCACGAAAATATCGCCGTTGTTTCCGTGGACGAATGCGTGGAGGACCAGTTCGACGGACTCATCCAGGGTCATCATAAACCGCGTCATGGCCGGGTCCGTCATGGTGATCGGCTTGCCGGCCATGATCTGCTCGACAAATAACGGAATCACCGACCCACGCGACGCCATGACGTTTCCGTAGCGCGTACCGCAAATCACGGTGTCGTCCAGATTGCGCGAAACCGCAATCATGACCTTTTCCATCATCGCCTTGGATATGCCCATGGCATTGATCGGGTAAACCGCCTTGTCAGTGCTCAGACAGACGACGCG
The DNA here is from genome assembly GCF_036964665.1 of Nitrobacter sp. NHB1. Classification (NCBI taxonomy): domain Bacteria; kingdom Pseudomonadati; phylum Pseudomonadota; class Alphaproteobacteria; order Hyphomicrobiales; family Nitrobacteraceae; genus Nitrobacter; species Candidatus Nitrobacter laanbroekii. Next base: position 258,156 of record NZ_JBAMDA010000001.1, on the reverse strand, counting down.
CTTAACGCCCGAGGCGATCGCGGCTTCGAGCACGTTTTCAGTCCCGAGGACATTGGTCCGCACCGCCTCCATCGGGTGGAATTCGCAGGACGGCACCTGCTTCAATGCGGCTGCGTGAAAACAGTAATCCACACCGCGCATCGCAGCACCCACGCTGCGCGAATCCCGGACATCGCCAATGTAGAATTTCAGCTTGGGGTCGGGATATCGCTTGCGGAGATCGTCCTGCTTTTTCTCGTCGCGGCTGAAGATCCGAATCTCGCGCTGGCCAGACGATAAAAACCGCTTCAACACGGCCTTGCCGAACGACCCTGTCCCGCCCGTAATCAGCAATACTTTGTCATTGAACATGGGTTATCCGGGCCTTCATCAAGGAAACGTGCCGCCGATCGGTCCCATCACGCAATTTGATGCTTGTCACGCAATGCGGTCCGGGTTAAGCGCCGGACCGGAAGCGGCGACGCGAACAAGCTCGTCTTTCCTCTCGGCGGAAGGATAGCTGATTAGGACAGCCTTGTAAGGCCCCTTGAACACGAAAAAGCTGCCGGCCGCAACGCCCACCACGCCGCAGGCCGCGACCACGGCCTCCATGTGCGCAAACGATCCGGCGCCACCCAGAAACGTCACCGGCAAGCGCACGGCCTTTCGAACCTCGACAGCGAGAGCCAGGTCATAACCCTTCATCATCCCGTCGTTATCGATCGAATTGATCACGATCTCGCCGGCACCCAGCGCTTCGGTTTGTTTCGCGACATCGATCACCGACCGGCCGGTCGAACGGGTGCCGTTGTGCGTGCACGCCTGATGATCCCCGGTACGGCCGTCCTTTTTGGCGTCGATGACGACAACGACGCTCTGCCCTCCGATCTCCTGCGCCGCCGCGCCGATCAGTTCGGGTGTTTCAATCGCGGCCGAACTTATAGCCACTTTCTCGACACCGAGACCCACAATGCGCTTCGCCTGCTCGACGGTTTTGACACCGCCGCCATAGCAAAGCGGCATCCGGCACTCGGCGGCCAGATTGGCAATCATCCGGAAATCAGGCTCCGCGCCGTTCGCCGTCGCATCGATGTCGAACACCGCGAGTTCGTCAGTTTCCTTCTCGTTGAAGATCTTCACCGCATTGATCGGATCGCCGACGTATTTCGGCTGCTTGAATCCGACCGTCTTGACCAGACCGCCGTTATGGACCAGCAGGCAGGGGATAATCCTTGGTCTCAGCACGGTTCAGAGCTCCGCAAAATTCTTGAGAAGCCGGTTGCCGAAGCTATGGCTCTTTTCGGGATGAAACTGAACACCATAGACATTGGCGTGCCGGACCGCGCAACTGAATTCCGCGCCATAGTCGCAGCTCGCCAGCACGTCGTCCTGCCGGTCGCAGTTCACGTAGTACGAGTGCAGGAAGTAAAATCGCGCGTCGCGTTCGAGGCCCGTGAACAGCGGACTTTCGCTACTCGGACGCATGTCATTCCAGCCCATATGCGGAAGCGGCATGTTTCTGGCTGCCTCCCACGACTTGAATGCCTTGACGTCGGCGTCGATCCAGCCGAGCCCCGGCAGCGTCCCCTCCTCGCTTGTTCGCGCCAGAATTTGCATTCCGACGCAAATGCCGATCACCGGCACCTTGTCGTCGAGCACCAGCCGATCCAGCGTGTCGCGCATGCCCGACCGCTGCAGCAACTCCATGGCGTGATCGAAATGCCCAACTCCGGGCAAAATCAGTTTCGACGCGCCCTTGAGCTCATCAGCGTTCTTTGCAACGACGACCTTGATGTTGGCCTTGTTGTAGACATTGACGAAGGCGCCAATGTTGCCTAGGCCGTAATCGACGATCGCAATCATCGAACGACCATCTTTTGCACGCCGAGGATACGCAGGACACGGGTCCCCAGATCGATCAGCGGCATCATCGACTTGTAATCGCGATAGCTCTTGTTCGGCCCCGCCATCAACGTCCGAAGTTCGGGGACCGTCAGATCGAGTTTGGTAGCGATGTATTCAAATTCGTGCTCGATCGCGTCCGCGTCATAGGCTGGCTCGGCGATCCTGCGAAGCGCTTCGTCCCTGGTCATCTGTTTGGTGAGGATCAGACTGGAAAAGTGCGCGCGGCGCTTGTCGAAGCCAAATTTCGTCGGCAGCCAGTATCCCTCGTAAAACCGGGTAAAACGCGACTCGTAATGCTTGTGCGCATACTTCTGCCACCCGAAACGATCGGCCAGCTCCTGCATCGCGACGTCCTTGACGTAAGGGAAATTGTTGAGCGGCTTAACGACGCGCATTCCCTTGAAGAAGCGATAGTAGATCCGGTAGGTGAAGATATCCGTGAGCGGAAACGTCTTCAGCGGCCGGGTCCCGAACTGGCGGTGAATGTCGCGCAACTGCCGAAGATCGGTGGCGTGATAGTGCCATTCGAGCGGCTCGCGCACGCATTCCGTCGAATAGTTGGCGCCCGTAATGATGTACTTGAAACCATGGGCGGCCGCGAAATTGTAGAGTGCGGCAAAGAAAGCGTGATCCTGCGGCGTATCCAGGTGCGGCACCTGCGCCTTGAAGAAGGCGAGCTGCAAATCCTTCATTTCTTGCCAATCGATCACCTCGGTATGGAGATCAAGACCGAGCCCGTCGACCATCTTCTCGATATTGTTGACCGATTGCTGCGAATTCCAGCCTGCATCGACATGGAAAATCAGCGGCCGTAAACCAAGCTTTTCCTTGGCCAGATAAGCAACATACGAGCTATCCACGCCACCGCTGACGCCAATGATGCAGTCATGATCGCGGTCCTTGCCTTCCGACCGAATTCTATCGGCCTCGGCCAGCATCTCGCGCTCGCCACGCTCGTCGGGATGCCAGCTGGGCAGGATATTCTGATGATGGTTGTTGCAGTAGTCGCACCAACCACGTGAATCGAACGTGATGTTCGAGTCCGAGGTATCCATGATGCAGTTTGTGCAAATCATATAAGGGCGCTTTGACGGTATGGGCATCTTCGCTTCCAGATTCAGGCAGTTTGACCTGAACGGCCGTTCTCTAGAACACGGGTATAGACCGCCAGCAGCTTCTTAGCGTTATTTTCGGGATTGAAATTCATCTCCGCTAGCCTTTTGGCATTTTCACCCATCCGGCGCACGTCGCCACGGTTGTCGGCGAAATGAATGATGGCTTCGGCCAACTTTTGCGGACTTCTCATCGGGATCGCCAATCCCGTCTCTCCATTCACCAGCGTATCGGGATAGGGATTTTCGACCGCGACAATCGAAGGAACCGACGAAAATGCCGCCTCGAATACGGGACGACCTGGCGAATCGAAATGCGAAGGAAACGCTACGACATCCATGCGCTCATAGATTCGCTGGATATCGACAGTCGGTCCAAGCAGATGGAAGATATCGGACAACCCTTCCGCTTCCACGCGCTCGGATATTTCCTTTTGAACGTTCTGGGCGAGCCCGGAGCGATTCAGCGCCCAGGCCTTCAATCCCTTGTCCGACACCGTGACCCCGCCGACGATCAGGAATTCGACGTGGCGGCCAGTCGCTTTGACGAGCTTCGCCGCCTCGAGCAGATCGAATATTCCCTTCGAACGGTGCAGGTTACCGACGAAGCCTATTTTCAGCGCGCCCTGAGGCAACGCGTCGAGTTTCTCAAGCATGACCAGATCGGGGTTCGGAAGAACCTTCGGTGTGAAGGAGTTTTGAATCACATCGACGTCGATATCCGTCGGCAGCGTGGCACGAACATTCTGATCGATGGCGATAACGGCAGATGCGTTGGCCTTGAGCCTGTTCTTCAGCCAGCGGCACCGTAATGAACGCTGATCCTGCCATGCGAGCGAGCGAACGTGCACGACCAGTGGAGCCAGAAACAGGCGCTTGGCCATCATGCCCGGAATGATCCCCAGGAACTCATTGATGTGAATCAGATCAACCCGGTTCCATGTCCGCTTGGCCCGCAGCAAAACGGCCACCGTGAAGGGCAAATAGAATAGCTCACGTAACAGGACCAGCCACCGGACACCCTCATAATGGCTATATCGCGTATTATCGAACTTGGTCAGGCCTCGCGTGGTGACGCTGTCCTTGGCGATCTGCCGATAGAATTCCAGCGCCGTCCCCTCAACCGCGACGAAATACGGATCAACTGCGCCCTTGGACAGCTGCCGCACCACCTCAAACAAGCTTCGCGACGCGCCGCCGAGCGGGCCGTCGCTGTCGATATACAAAACTTTCATGAGTTATACCTGGGTAACGGTAAAACCGGCGAACGACCGACGAATCCGGCAGAGCCCCTCGTGATCATCAGCGTCAGGATGATGAACATTCCGTCGGTGGGATGAAAGACACCTCCCCAATTCATCATCAGAACGAAAATTGCCGGAAAGCATGCGCAAGCCCAGCGGTCATCACGCAACGTCAGCACACGGAGTCGCCGCACCAGATAGAACGTAAATAGCACGCCGGCGATGCCGTAGGTTGCCAGCAATCGGGTCGGCAGGGATTCCGAGCCGGTGGTGGCAATCGGAGTGCCGCCTGCATCGAGCATGGTTTGATAAGATGATCCCCAACCCATCCATCCCGGGCTGGAGAAAAACAGATGCAGGTGAGCGCTCCATAACCACGGGCGATATAACTGGTAGAGAATTTCGCTGATAGACAGGTTGGTTTGTCCGCGTAAAAGAAGCGTCGAGACCAGATCGTTGTTTTGCAGCGCATATAGAATTGGCGCCGACAAGAAGATGGCCAAATTAAACCCGAACCCTACTATGACCGCGACCCAAAACAAGCGCCTTGGCCTTGGCCTGCGGTACTTTCCGAAGACATATCGTGCGATCAGGTAAATCAGCGCCGCGAGCAGCGCCGCCCTCACGAATGAGAACACAAGGAAATAACCCGCAATAACCAAAGCAATCCGATGACTCTTCGCGCATTGCTTGCTGCTGGTCAGCACCATCAACATCGCCAACGAGAGGATTCCGGTATATGCCACATTCGGATAGAACGAGACTCGCAGCCGGCCATAGGTTGGGTCGGAAAATCCAGGTATCAAGCCATAGTGGTTGAAGTCCGACAGAAGTTTGACGGAAATACCAATCAAGACCAGCAACAGATAGAGCCGAACCAGATCTCGGACGTCGATCTCCGCCTGATCCGTCGAGATCCATGCCAACACCAGAACCAGCGCGCACAGTTGCATGGCGGCGCGCGCATCGCCCATAACGAAACACCAGCTGCCTGCCCATAGTAACATGATCAACAGCAATTTGGCCCTGCCGAACAGGGTTTTCAGAAGCTCATGGAGATCGAGCAGAGGGAACAGCAAAGCCGGCGCGACAATGAGCCAGTATTGTAGGGACCCGCGCTCGAAACTGCCGAACTGCCCAAGCGACATTGTGACCGACAAGGATACCGTAGCAAATACGATCATCAGCCGTCGCTGCTGCGTTCGAGCCCCCATTGGTAAAGCTGGCTCGTCAACAGACAAAATTTGGGAAGAACTCAATGTCGCGCCTGCTTCAGTTCTTGTCTGAGCGGGTCGAGAGACATGGCTGGCAGCAAGGCAGCCAGATTGTCCACGTAACCCGGCGTAGAGAAGCGATTTGACTCGACGGGATTAAACGATGAAGGACTCGCTACGATGTCCCAAACGGCCTGCGGACTGACGGCTCGATAGAACAGACGGCCATCGACGGTATCAGCCAGAAGCTCATGACCATCAAGCGGGATGATGGCGCTCCGCACGCCGATTGCACCGGCATCGAAGTGACACGCCGACGCGATCGTCAGATGCAAATCACTGTCGGCCAACAAATCAAAGACATTCGGCTGCTCAGCAGCCGATATAATCTTGATTCTCTGGTGAGATTTCAGCGCAGCGAACTTCTCCGGACTGGAATCATAGAGGGGATGCAGCTTGATCGATAGGTACCAATCCAGAGAGGACGGCGCACAACGCGCCAACTCGTCGATCCATGCCACGAGTCGTTCCGTATCGAGCCCCTGGGATGTCAGCACAAGGCGAACACAGCTATCATTGACCCTGGCCGCCCGCCTCGCTCTCGCCGAGTCCGTCATTGCGTCGCCGACCGCGACGGCATGATCACGGCCCTGCCGTGTCGTGGCCAGCTTTTCTACCCAATATCCCCCGCGGGCAGCAAGAACATCAGGCAAGATCAACTCAGCAACCGATCCTTCAACCCACAACGGAATAGCGTCGGGCTGTGTTGCATCGAACACGCCGTGCTGCACTTCGATGAACCGGACATTTGCGCGATGCGCAGCGAGTCGTAATCCGTACTCACCGGTATCGGAAACGAAAACCGCGCGGGGTTTTATGCGGGCAAGAAGAACGCCATAAAGCCTCGCCTGCCAGACAACCGTCGATATTCGCATCAGCAGCCAGTGCGGATCTACTGCGACCTGCAACTCGGATTGAAGACACTCCGCGACAAACCGGCAGAACGGCATCGCGTCGGCTGGAAATAGCCGGCCGAGAACGCGTCCCCAAAATGTGAATACCACCGGATTGAGGTCGGCGGGCCGCCAGGCCCCGGCTGCCTGCATCTCGAAGTCGGGCGAGTTGATCTCTTCAAGCTTGATACAGGAATAGCCACGGCGAAGCAGACTATCGAAATGCAGATCTTCGTATTTGTCGCCACTTTTCGCCCGAAGAGCAGAACGGCAAGTCTTGACCAGCAGTTCCTTTCGGCCACCCACGATCAGACGCCATAGCAGCCTCAGAGTCCCAATCAACGCCTCGACAACGCGGGAGAAGAGCGGCCTGCTTCGAGTCGAGAACGGGAGGTCCGCGACCATCCAATGGACCGGATTTCTCATCACGCGCCAAGCTGACCACCCGTCGATCCGATATGCGAAAAGGTCGTGCCGACGCTCGAGCGCAAGCAGCTTCTTCAGCCGTACCGCTCGCTCCTCTCTGCTAGTCACGAGAAGAACTCAATCCGTAGATCCGTGCACAAAGCTCCATCGATCGTGTCGCATCTTCAAGGGAAGCGAGTTTCGGTGTGCGCCCCTTGAGAGCTTCGACAAGCTGTTCCGCCTGGTAACGCAGACCAGGCTTGTATTCAGAATCGATGGCTTCGGGTTCAATCTCCGTCAGGCGGCGCTCGCCCCGCCGCTGAACGGCAAGTTTCTCGACTGGCCGCATCTCCAGACGAAGGTTGCGATTTGTCACGCTTACCGACCACGGGCCCGGCGCATTCCAGACGGCCTGATATACGCCGACGTCGCCACTCGAAAACCGGATCGACGCAGCGACGAAACTCGGCGCTTCTGGTGACCATGGAACCCCGTGCTCGACAGAAACGACGTCACCACGCGCCATGAAACTGAAATAATCGATGAGATGGATCGAATTCGCATACATCCAGTTGCGAACGACCTCCTCAGGCTGGCCCGCACCGCGCGCCGCTTCCTGATCTTCCTGATCGAGCACCGAAATCAACCGCGGGCTCTCATCCACCGCCAGTTCGGCAAGCGCCTGCCTCGTGGCTGAATACGAACGGCGATTGAGCGCGACATAGGAGCGGTTTCCGGCTTGGCGGCTTTGCTCCAGAATTCTCGTTGCGGTCGGCAAATCCACACCGACCGGCTTTTCGAGAAGGCATATCCATGGAAATCTGAAACATGCGGCACAGACTTCCGGCATCGAAAGCTCGTTGACGGTCACCACGACGGCATCGGCTCGCGTGGCCTGGTACATCTCGGCAACGCTGCTGTAGACGGGCATCGAATAGGTCTGCGCAAGTGCTTCGGCGCGCGAACGCGTGCGGCCGCAAACGCCGACGATCTCCACCTCGGCCATGGAGCGCATCGCCCGTGCATGCTCCTGCGCCATGTATCCTGCGCCAACGATTGCAATTTTCCACTTTTTCATGATCGCTGCTCAGATCTCAAATCAGGCCCATTGAAACCGGCGCGCAACAGGCAACGACTGCTCGCCAATCGCCGCTGCACTCCCGCTCTTTTCGTGCGAAACGTGTGCAGCAATACAGCAGGCCAGTGCATGAAGCCCAGCTTCGCCATCTGGATAGGATTGCCCGGCAAGAAGCGCCGCCCAAAGCGCTTTGGTCGGCCCCACCACGTCTGCGGGCGCGATATTCTCCGCGCGAATGTCGGACGGCATGCCGTATCTGGTTGTCGGAAGATCGCGGAATTCGCTCTTTCGGGCAACCACGCGCATGGTGCCGTTCAATTCGTCCACCACGATCTGGCCGTAGCGGCAGATGTAAACGACATTGATACCGTTGCCGGCGTTGACAGAAAAATCGAGATACAATGATGGACCCTCGCTGTGGGCGAGAATGCGGCCCGATCTGTCTTCGAATTGCGCGCCGCGCGGATTGGCAAGTTTGGCGTCTTCGAACCAGGCGCTGACCGATTGAACGGAAACGCCGCTGACATACCGGAACATCTCGAAATAGTGACTGGCATTCATCGCCAATCCAAAATTCGAGGCCGCAACCACGACGCTGGCAAGCGGCCCGAGTTGCTCAGACCCGATCAAGGCTTTTACCCGCGTGTATTGCTCCATGAAGCGCATCTGGTGATTGATCGCCAGAACGGTTCCTGAACGGTTGCACGCGTTCATCATCTCCCGTGCCTCGGCGAGCGAGGTCGCCATCGGCTTCTCGCACAGGATGAAACGCACCCCGGCTTCGGCCGCGGCCACGACAAGCGGAGCGTGCGATGGTGCCGTTGTCGCTACCACGAGAGCATCCGGACGGACGCTCCGGAGCATTTCAACTCCGTCGGCGAAGCTTGCAGACGAATCGAGCTTCCAGGTTTCGCATGCGGTGGCGCGGGCCTGCTCCGCGATATCGGACACGCCGCAAACCGTCATTCCAATACCCGTGATAGCCTCGATGTGCCGCATTCCCATGCGGCCAAGGCCGATAACAGCCGCCCGCAAACCCGCGGGAGCGGAAGAGTTCGTTGTCATATCAGAAGCGATCCTGAAAGTTGGAAGATTCAAGAGAGTTTGGAACGGTGGCATCATGCAATAACGCACCCACCGCGCGGCGGACTTCGAACCAAGGCAAATCAAAACTCTTGATCGCGATGACGGTTGCGAATACGGCAAGAATGCCTTGTGTGGCGGCATATCCCATCGCCGCCCCCTGCATGCCAAGGCTAGAGACGAGTCCCCAGACCACCACGGAGCCTATTGTCGCCGCGCTCACCGTGGACGATGCCAATAAGCCTGTCCGCCCTCGAAAGAAGTAGATGCTGGAGGTGCAGAAGTAGACGCCGCTGAAGGCGCCGCCGAGCACAAACCAGGGAAGCATCTGCACAGCTTCCGCATAGCGCGCACCAAGCAAAAGACCACTGGTCCAGTGCAAGCCAAGATTGATCACAATCGCCAGGCACAAAAAGGCTGGCGCGGCGACATAAATCGCTCCCACGACACGAAGCCTGTCGCTCGTGCTACCCGATCCCAATTTTGCGTAAAGCCAGGGGTTATAGGCTTTGACAAAAGCATCGGCGAGAATGGCCATCACCATTCCCAGCTGGGCGCCGGCGCCGTAAATGCCAAGCACCTTCGGGCCGAGTTGAGTCGAGACCATCCATCTGTCGATGGTTGCGAGCAGAACGCCGGCGAGCACGTGGGGAACCAGCGGTAGCCCGTAGCCGATCTGGTGTTTCAAATCATCGGCACGGATCGACCAGACGGCATCGCGCGATAGCGTGAATATAGTGAGCGACACGGACGCCATCGCAACGGCGGACAACGCAATCCCCGCGTTGCGGCCGCCAGCTCCCCACCCAAGCCAGAGAACCGCAATCAACGACAAACCAACGTTCAACACGCTCGCCGTCACCTGCAGAATCGCATTTCTGAACGGCCGCTGCTGACTCTGCCAAAGCACCAGACGGCATTGCAAAATAACATTCGCGCCGGCGGTCAATGCCGCCGCGGACGCCCACGGCGCGGGAAGGTCGGCAACCAGTGAAGGCACCGTCGTGACAACGAGGGCAACCAGCAGCGCCACCAGCAGCGTGGTGCCGATGGCGAGGGCCAGAGCCGTACCGTTGTAAGCCGGTATTTCGGCGCGCGGTATCGTGAACCAGGCGACGCCTACCGCGGAATGCATACCCAGTCCCGCAAATGGCGTGCAAAACGTCACCAGTAGCGAAAACGCGATAATGTGCCCGTATTCGGCGGGAGCAAGCACCCGCGTCAGCAGCGGCAAAAGCAGAAACGGCACCGCCGCGGACGCCACGTTGGCACCCGCATAGATAGCACCGGCTCGAAAGAATTTCACGTCGGATACTGCGCGTGCTTATAGCCGAAGAAACGCAGCCATCATTTTCAGGCCTTCGCTGCCGCTCTTTTCCGGATGGAATTGCGCTCCCAATATCGGACCCGAGCGAATGGCCGCCGTCACGCGATGCCCGCCATAGTCGCAGTCGGCAAGCAGATGTGCGGGATTCTCCGGAACATGATGAAATGAATGTACGAGATAGACCGGCGCACCCGCCGCCGTATCCTCCAGCATCGTTCCCTTCCAGCCACCGTCCGACGTTGGAAATATTTCACTCCAGCCGATATGAGGAATCTTGTGAGGGTTACCCTCAACGGTCCGTAACGGCACTTGTTTGACGCGTCCAGGTATCAATCCAAGCCCCTGATGCTCGCCGAATTCCTCGCTGGCAGTCGCCAGCATTTGCATTCCGAGACAGATACCGAGCAACGGCCGCCCCGTCGCGGCGAATTGCGTCAGCGGCTCGACAAGATCGCGATCGCGCAATCCCTGCATGCCGTCGGCAAAGGCGCCGACGCCGGGTAATAGAAGTCGATCGGCATTAACAATATCGGCCGCTTTCGACGACATCCTGACGTTCGCACCACAGTACTCCAGCGCCCGCTTCACACTGAAGAGATTGCCAATGCCGTAGTCGATGACAGTAATTTCCGGCCTGCTCACGTCTGCCTCACCGGAATGTTCTGGGAACGCGCAACGTCTCTCAACTGAGATATTGTCGCGCGATTGTAGTGGAGCGCGTCCGCGATCGCGACCGCGTCCGCGCCGGCCGAAACAACCTCCGCAAGATGACGCGCCTCGCCGTATCCTCCACTTGCTACAACGGGAACGGACACGGCAGAAGCTACAGCCTTGGTCAACTCCACATCAAAACCCTTCCGGGTTCCCTCGCGATCGATCGAAGTCAGCAGAATTTCGCCGGCGCCAAGCTCGATACCGCGCTGCGCCCATTCAACGGCATCGATACCCGAACGTTCGCGACCGCAATCGGTATAGACCTCCCAGCGGCCATCGCTGCGCGATTTCGCCTCGATCGAGAGCACCATGCATTGCGAGCCGAAGCGACGCGAGACTTCGGTGATCAATTCAGGCCGCTTCACCACCGCCGTATTGATCGTAACCTTGTCCGCGCCGGCACGCAGCAGATCACGAACATCGTCGGAACTGCGAATGCCCCCGCCAACGGTCATCGGCACGAAGACATCGCGGGCCGCATGCTGAACGATGTCCATCAAGTTGTTTCGCCCGTAAAGGCTCGCAACAATGTCGATATAAATGAGTTCATCTGCGCCTTGCTCGTAATAGCGTCGCGCGAACTCCTGGGGATCGCCAATGACGCGCAGTCCCTCAAGATGAATCCCCTTGATCAGATTGGGGCCCTTGACGTCGAGCCGAGCGATGAGCCGTACGTTGGTCACGTGTTACTCTTCGTTCCAGACAGTCTTGCGCAGCGACCATTCGCCCTTCTCGTATTTCCAGAGATGCGGTGATCTGAAAGAGTCAGCCAGATTATCGAAATATCGACGATCCATAATGGGCTGCTCGAACATCTTCGACGCTTCCGGAAATTCGTTTTCGGAAATGCTCAGATAACGGAAGATTTCCTCGGCAAAGCGCTCGGGGAACTCGCCGTCGAAACGGCGAGCGAGACTGACGCCTTCTTCGCGCGTGATGTCGCGGGAGCGAATTTCCTGCGCCGCATCGTAGGTCGCTCGGCCGATGCCAAACTTGATGAACGTCGTGTAGTAGTGAAAATCATCAATGCGATCGTCGATGCTGTTGTATTTGCTGTAAGTCCCCGCCGTACGCTCAGGCGAAGCCTGGAAGCCGCCATGCTCGACGGCGTAGTAATAGCAGCTCTGCGGATGCCACTTCAGATAGTAGCCGAGATAGTGCACCTCGACCTTCTGGCGCTCGATCTCGGCGGGATCGGCAGGCATATAAGGCTGCAGTTCGTGCGGATCGACACCGAACTGATTTTGCAAGTCGGCGACGGATGTCCCGCCCAGGTAGATTTTGGATTTGTCCTGAGCCGCAAAGTACGACCAGTCGCGACGTGCCGTTTGCGTATCGGCAACCGGGTTACCGTATTCGGCTTCGTTCTCGCCGTAGAAAACCAGCGGGATCTTGTGCAGCAGCGCCATCTTCGGCGCCAACGCCTTCTGACCGAAAATGAAGGGCTGAAATGGATGGAATAGGTTTTCCACGGCGAGGCGCGTGACCAGACGGTGAACCCGGCCGTTCGGCGTACAAAGAAAGTTATCGAAGCCAGCATGAATCCATGACTGGAAATTGCGCCATCCCCAGTCCGTATAAATGTGAGGCGCCCACGTCACCGTCAGCGGATGCATGTTGTATTTTGTCTTCAGGATGTGCGCTGCATAAAAGCTGTCCTTGCCGCCAGATCCTGGCAGGATGCAGTCATACGATCCATTGGTCTTGCGATGGCGATCGCAGAGTTCGCGCAATTCCTTTTCGCGAGCCATCCAGTCGATGGTCTTGGTCTTATTCTCCGCAACGCGACACGCATCGCAGACGCCTTCATCATCGAAATTAATGGTCTTCTTCTTGCTGTCCTTCGTGTGCTCGTATTCAACCGCGGAGTTAGGACGCTGGTTGGAAATGACGCAGCTCTTGCAGTAGCAGACCTGCAACGGCAGGCCATAACGCGCATGATTGGGTCGCTCGGACAAAAACGGCGTCATGTCGACGTCACGGTGACGGGGATAGCGATCCATTATCATTTCTCTCCTGCAATCTTTTTGAACTGCTCGATGTCGGCGAATGTATCGATGTCGAGCGAGCGCTCGGCCGGCATCGGAAAACCTACGGTCGCGGCCGAGAGGAATGTCCGCGTTCGCATGAACCAGTCGGTGCGTGCCGCATAGACCGCGCCGTTCAGGCACCACGCCTGCGGCAGATCCTGTCGACGCTGCGGCATACCACCGTCCGGCTCGGCAAACCGCGCGAGGCGGCCAGCCGGATCGACTCGAAAGGTCCAATACGGATGGTCGTCGGCCTCGCGGACGCTGACACAGGCCGGCGCACCGCTTTCGATCAATCGCATCAGTGCACCGTCGATGTCGGCAGCGATCCGCAGCGGCGACGTCGGCTGCAAGAGAACAACGATCTCATAACCCGGCACACGACCCAGCGCATCCGCCACCACATCCATCGACGAGGCCTCGTCGGTCGCGAGCGCAGCATCGCGGACGAACGGCACGTCGCATCCGGCATTCCTGGCGACCTCGATGATTGCCGCGTCGTCTGACGACAGGATCAGCCGGTCCACATGGCGCGATCCGCGCGCGGCGTCGATGGTCCACTGGATCAGCGGGCGGCCGGCGATCGGCATGATGTTCTTGCCAGGAACGCCTTTCGATCCGCCGCGGGCTGTGATGACCGCGAGAACTGATTGTCCATCGATCATCGGAAAATCTCGGCGAAGTCTATGTTGGCCCGTTCGTAATCGGCCATCCGGCCGATATCGAGCCAGTAGCCATCGATGTGATGACACCGCGTCTTCATTCCCTGCCGCATCATCGCGTCGAACAGCGACGGCATGTCGAACGTCATGTTTTTCGGAATCAGGCCGAGACTCGAGGGCGACAGGACATACATGCCTGCGTTGACGACGAAGCTCTGAACCGGCTTCTCCTCGATCGCCTCGATGCCGGCGTCGCCTTCGCGCACGACGCCGAACGGAACCTGCATGTCGTAGGTCCGAACGGCCATGGTGCCGTCGGCCTTCGACTCAACATGCCGGTCGAGCATGTGACCATAATTTTCCTTGGTCAGAAGATCGGCATTGGTCACGACCAGGGGCAGCGTCGGCTGCTCGGTCAGCAAGCTCAATGCGCCCGCGGTCCCGAGCGGCCTGTCCTCGCGGAGATACGAGATATCCACGCCAAACGATGCCCCGTTGCCGAAGTGATCCTCGATCTGCCCGGCCCTGTAGCCGACGGCCAGGACGACGCGCCGGAAGCCCTGCTGCGCGAAGCTCGAAATGATCGTTTCGAGCAGGGGCCTCGAGCCTACCTTCAGCATCGGCTTCGGGGTCTCGCTGGTGAGTTCGGCCAGCCGCGTTCCCCGGCCGCCGGCCATGATCACAACCCAGTTGTCGCGCTTTGGCGTCGTCAGCAGATCGTCGATGGTCTGCAGACCAACGACGATACCCTGCGGATCGACGATGGGCATCTGATAGACGCCCCTGTTCCGCATCGAGGCGACGATGGCCTGAATATCCTCGTTCGATTTCGCAACGATCGGATTGAGATGCATCGATTGCGCAACCTTGTCGGTCAGCGCAAGCCCGCGCAGAAGTCCACGACGCACGTCGCCATCGCTGAGCGTCCCGAGCAATCGGCGGTTGGCATCGACGACGAGAACCATGCGCGTTCCCGCCTTGTCGATTTTCTCGAGTGCATCCCGCAGCGACAGCTCCGGGTCGACCAGAATGGTCTCCCAGTTCCTCATGCGATCCCCTCGGCAGAAGAGCGGGCCGGCATGCCGACCAGTTCTCCGCCGCCATCGAAATCCTTGACGACGACAGCTCCGGCGCCGACCAGCGTGCGCTCTCCGAGCCGGATTCCCTGACGCACGACCGCGCCGGCCCCGATGTGACTGTAATTCCCAACCGTCACGGCGCCACACAGCAGCGCACGCGGCGCGACGTGAACGTAGTCCCCCACATCTGCGTCGTGCTCGACAACAGCGGCCGTGTTCACAATCGCCCCTTCACCGATCGCGGCCAAGGCCTGAACAATGCTACCCGCGAGAAGCTGTGCACCGTTTCCAATCCGCGCATGGCGCGAGACGATCGCTGTCGGGTGGATTACGGTCGCGAACCGCCAGCCTTCTTCCTGAAGACGCTGTTGCAGAGCTCGCCGGACATCGGTTCCTTTCACACCCCCGACGCCGTTTGCCAGCAGGACGTCGTTCCGGTCGCTACCGGCCAGCACCGTTGCATCGCTGCCGAGCACCGGCAGATCACACTGCTTCGATTGATGCTTGGCCGGATCGGCATCGGTAAAGCCAAGGACGTTGACGCCCGCAGCTTGCAGGGCATCGGCGATAACGGCGGCATGTCCGCCGGCTCCAATGACAATTACGGGCTTCATAGTTCAATCATGTCGTCGGGCTGATAGTCGCGACCGGCCGGGCGGCCGATCAGATTCAGTGCCTCGATCGGCGGCAATCCGGTCCCCGGCCGCTTCTCTGTGAACATGTCGGCCGTCAAAATCTTGCCTTTGCGGATTGCGCGTGCCGCAACCAGGCTCCGGCGGGCCACGGCGCGATTGCGCATCTCCTGGGCGCCCGGTCCCTTGGTCGCGCTGCCCAATGCGCTTTCAATGTTACGGATCGACGTTACCAGTTGCTTCAATTCATCCGGCTCGAGCGAAGCGCTATGATCAGGGCCCGGCAGACCGCGATCGAGCGTAAAGTGCTTTTCGATCGTCCCCGCACCCAATGCCACAGCCGCAAGCGCCACTTCGATGCCAATCGTATGGTCGGAATATCCAACGGGCAGATCGAAGGCCGCGGCCATGGTCGTCATCGCATGCAAGTTGATCGTTTTCGGCGGCGCAGGATATTCGGTCACACAATGCAACAGCGTGACCTTGTCGCGCAGGGCGCTGCGCCCCGCATCGCTGCCATACGCTTCCTCGAAGTCCGCGCGCGACGCCGGCGCCTTGTTTGTGATGAGCCCAAAAGCCACGACGCCAAGCGCCTGCTCGATCTCTCCGAGGGTCGCCATGCCCGTCGACATGATCAATGGCTTCCCTAACCGAGCCGATCGCAACAGAAGATCGACGCTGGTGACGTCACCGGACGGAATCTTGATCGCCGGCATCTCGAACGCCGCAAGCATCGCCAGGCTCCCGGCATCGAACGCGGTCGACATGAAGCCGATACCCCGGCTGCGGGCGCGATCCGCTATTGCGCGGTGATCCGCCGGCGATAATTCCAGCGCACGGAGCATGTCGAGTTGCGAACCGGATTCGTTGGTGTTGACCACCTGATATTCGGCCTTCGCGGCCTTCGACGTGGCGAGCTGATCTGCCTTGAACGTCTGAAACTTGACGATGTCGGCGCCAGCATCGGCTGCGACATCGACAAGCCTGAGCGCCAGGTCGACCGAACCGTTATGATTGACGCCCGCTTCAGCGATGATCCGCGTGTGCTTAGACATCGGCATGTCCAATCATGTGGAACCGCTTGCCGATCAACTCGGATGCGGGAGGCAGTGCCCGCAGGATTTCGACGATCCGCTCTGACGACTTGCCGTCACCATAGGGATTCTTCGTATCCGAACAATCGAGCTGCATAGCTTTTGCAATAGCCTCGCGAATGGCGTCGCGATCCGGCGCGCAACGCCGCACCGACGCCGCGGCCAGGCGGCCGCATTGCCGGTCACCGATATCGACCGTCGCAACGTTAAGCGACGGCGCTTCATAGAGCCCGCTGGAGGAATTCCCGATCACCGCATCGACCTGGGCCATCAGACTGAGGTAGAGCGACTGTCCGAGCGAGGTATAAAGATGGGCACGCCCGGAGCGAGCGTCTACCCACGCCTTGAGCTTGATCGCCATCGCGCGCCCGCCGGCATCGGCGTTCGGATGGGTAAACCAAAGCGTGATGTCGTCATCGAGCATATCGAGCGCATCGAGCAACGCGGCGAACTGCGCTTCGCCGTGCGCAGCCTCGAGCGTGACCGGGTGAAAGGTGATCAGAAGATTCTTCCGGCCCAGCGGCGCGCCCAATCTTGCTTCCACCGTCGACCGATCCAGCAGCGGTTGGCGACGCAAATGATCGAGTCCCGGACTGCCGACCTGGTAGATACGCGACGGGTCTTCGCCGAGTTGCCGCACCCGGCGCGCCGACTCGGGATTTGTCACAAAGTGAACATGCGCCATCTTGGTGATGGCATGTCGCATGGCTTCATCGATCGCGCCTTCGGTCGTATCGCCACCCGCGATATGGGCGACGGGAATGTTGTGCACGAGACAAGCCTGTACCGCGGCAAAGACCTCGAACCGGTCGCCGAGCACCAGCACGATGTCTGGCTTGAGTTCCTCCAAAGCATCGGACATGCCGATCACGCCGAGGCCGATCGACTTTGCGACGCCGCCAGCTGTACCGCTCGACAACAGCGAATCCACGCGGCGCGCAATGGCAAAACCGTCCTTCTCGATTTCCGTGACGGTACTGCCAAATTCCGGTGACAGATGCATTCCCGTCACGACGAGCTCAAGATCGACATCGGGAGCGTCGCGCAGATCGCTCAGAATCCAGCGCAGCAGCCCGTATTCGGCACGACTGCCCGTCACGACGCAGATGCGGCGGGTCATGACGACGCGACCAGTCCCGGACTGCTTGGAAGATTGATGAGCTGCGCCTCGATCCGCTCCGCGACGTCAAGATTCATACGCGGACAGGACTGGTACATCGGCAATTTGTGCATCAGCGTCCATACGGGACGCGACATGAAGCCGGCATCGTTGAGCGCGCCCAGCAATTCGTCGCGATGCGAGGCGAGCTCGCTATCCAGCATGATTGCGTTGAGCCAGTAGTTACTCGACGTGCCCTGCGGCTCACCCACAAAGCGAACTCCGTTGATGGTCGCAAACGCCTTCGCGTAGCCATCGGCAAGCCGCCGTTTGCGCTCCACCATCGACGCCAACCGCTCGAGCTGGGCGCAGCCGAGCGCCGCATTGATATTCGGCATCCGGTAGTTGTAGCCGACCTCATCGTGCAGGAAATTCCATTCGTGCGCGACGCGTGCCGTCGTGCTGATGTGCTTGGCCCGTTTGGCCAGATCGGAATCGTTGGTGAGAATGGCGCCGCCGCCACCAGTGGTCACAACCTTGTTGCCGTTGAAGCTCAGCGCCGCCAACTGGCCGAAATTGCCGATATGACGTCCATGGTAGTAGGAACCGAGCGACTCCGCGGCATCCTCGACCAGCACCAGATTCCAGCGCCGGGCTACTTCCATCAGCGCATCGAGATCAGAAGGATGGCCGAATACGTGCATCACGACGAGTGCCCGTATCCGCCGGCCGGTGGCGCGATTGATGCAAACGCCGTCGACCACCTGCGCAACGCTCTCGAGATACTTGTCGAGCCGTTCGGCATCGATGCCGAGGGAGATCGTCTCGCTGTCGACAAAATGCGGCACCGCGTGAATGTATGATACCGCGTTCGCGGTTGCGATGAAGGTCAAGGTGGGGATGAGAACCTCATCGCCGCTCTCGACACCCGCCAGGATCAGACAGATGTGGAGCGCCGACGTTCCATTGGATGTCGCAATCGCGTGCTTGCAGCCAACAAACGCAGCGAGATCCTGCTCGAAGCGATCGACATAAGATCCCACCGACGACACCCAGCCGGTATCGATGCAATCCTTGACGTAGGTCCATTCCTCACCGCGAAACTCCGGCTCATGCAGCGCAATCCGCTTGTCGGGCGAACCGAGCAGGCCGCGTACGGCCGCAACGACCGAGGTTGTGACGCCAGATGGCTGACCGGCAGGTGCGTGCATCGGACGATTTCCGTTTGCGGGTGAAGCTACAGTTTCGCGCATGGTCAGATGTTATAGAGCTCGGCCTTGTAGCGGCGCAGATTGGCGGCGTCACCGAACCAGGCGATGGTTTCCTTCAATCCGCGGGCAAGCCCTTCCCGGCCCGCGTAATCCGGAGTCCAGCCCGCCAGCTTGTTGATTTTCGCGTTGTCCGCCCACAAGCGCTCGACCTCGCTGCCCGCCGGACGCAGGCGTTGCTGATCGAGCTCGAACTCGACGTCCTGTCCCATCTGCTCGGCGATCAATCTGGCCGTGTCGCCGATCGAGACCTCGAAATTGCTGCCGACGTTCAGAACCTTTCCGATCGCATCGTCGCACTCGCCCACCGCAACGAATCCCCGCACGGTATCGCGGACGTAGTTGAAGTCCCGTGTCGGCGTCATCGCGCCGAGCTTGATCCGCTTCGCGCCCGACGCGATCTGGGTAATGATCGTGGGGATAACCGCCCGCGCGGACTGCCGCGGCCCATAGGTGTTGAACGGCCGGATGATGCTGAGCGGCGTGCCGAACGACAGATGGAAGCTCATGGCCAACTGATCTGCGCCGATTTTCGTCGCGGAGTAAGGCGATTGTCCCTGAAGCGGGTGCTCTTCCGTGATCGGCACGAAGCGGGCGGTCCCATAGACCTCGCTGGTCGATGTGTGAACCACGCGTTCGACCGCGAGATCCCGCGCTGCCTGCACGACATTCAGCGTACCCCGGACGTTGGTGTCCACATACGCGTCGGGAGAATGGTACGAGTACGGAATTGCAATCAGCGCCGCGAGATGAAACACCACGTCGCATCCACGCATCGCCGTGCGAACACCGTTGGGATCGCGGATATCACCGGCGAAGACGTCGAGTTCGCGCTTGATCCTCGTGCTGGTTTCGTCGAGCCAGCCCCATGAATTGAAGCTGTTGTAATAGACGAATGCACGCACATTGGCGCCCTGTTCGACGAGATACTCGGTGAGGTGCGAACCGATGAAACCATCGGCGCCCGTCACAAGAATTTTCTTACCCTGAAGTTTCATCGATCCATTCGACAACGACCGCCCCGCAACCGCCCGGCGACAACCATGCTACCGCCATTCGGGTGAAAGGGAGGTCATCCTCTCACCCGCCGCGAATTCAAGTCGATCGAAGCCAGGCTCTAGGCGGCCTCGATCGTATCCATATTCATCGTCACCCGGACCTTGCGGCCCAGAAGATCAAGCAACACCATGACGCGTTCGCTATCGGTCATCGATTCGAACAAGCCAAGGCAATCGGAAAAGGCGCCTTCAACAACACGAACGGCATCGCCAGCGGAAAACCGTGGCTTCTGATCGAGTTGAACGAAACCGGCGGAATCCTCGCGCTGTTTCAGGCGGCCGATAACGTCGTGGGCAACCGGCATCGGTTCGTCGCCGCTGCAGACCAGGTTCGTGACACCCACCGTCGAACGGATGGCGCGCCAGCGCTGGTGAATGAGATCGATCGCAACGAACATGTATCTCGGAAACAACGGCGATGCGGTGATGTCGGCGCGCCGCGCGTGGCGCCGGCGCTTGGCATAGCGCGGCAAATAGACTTCGAAACCTTGCCGCTGCAGATGCGCTGCGGCCTTGCCTTCGGCATACGGATGAGTCCGCACTACATACCACTGCTGCCCGGAGGGGATCATGATGCCAGCTCTTCCCGCTCGCTCACGTCGTCGCGGTTCTTCACGACACCGAGAAGACGCGGAAGCAGAACCCGATCCCTGTCAAAGCTCTGCAGCGCCAGATTCCAGCTCTCGTAGGTGCCGACCAGATCGGTGATGACCACGGCGTCGAACTTCGGTTTGACCGCCTCGAATGACCCGACCAGTGGAACCCCCAGGAATTGACCCGGCTTGGCCCCGGCATCGACCAGAGCGATGACCTCGACGCCGCTCTCCATCGCACACAGGACTGCGATCTCGGCCAGATCAGAACGGCCCATCAAGACGGCGGTGCGCACGCCACGCGATTTGGCCGCCTCGAACATCGCAACGCAGTCGCTTTTCGCTTCGCGAAAGAAACTGAAGGATTGCGAGAGGTACGTGACCGTGAGACGGGACTTTTCCGCAAAACCCTTCGGCGTAAGATAATAGGCGTAGCGGCGGGCTGGAACGCTCTGGACCTTGACCAGCCCCTTGTTGACGCAGCGCTTCAGGTAGGCGTTGACGAGTCCGAGCGCGATGCCGAGTTCCGCGGCCAACCGCCGCTGCGATCGCCCGCCGTCCTCATCCAGGGATCGCAATAATCCCAGAATGATGCCGTTCTCGCTGTCCCTGGTGTCGATGGTCTCCGGCACCTTGATCGCCCCGCTGGTTCGGGTGTCGCTTACCCCGTTCATAGCATGAACGTCAAGCTTTTTGTTCACGTCATGAACATAATAAGAATCTTAATTTATCTTTTTATGACAGATAGTTATATCTGATCCGGCAGCCAGCCGAGGGCACCGGCGACGAAATTCACGACCCCGAACAGTAGCGAGGCGCTGACACCGTCCTCGGGCCGCAGGGCGGCATAGCCGAAGGCCAGGGCCATCGTCGCCTCGCGCAGCCCCCAGCCGGCAATCGAGATCGGCAGCGTCGTCACCAGCATGATGTGGGTTAAAAATCAGTTCACCCCCTCAACGTGATTTCCAAAGCAGTATGCGCGTTTGTGCAGGGTATGACAGATATCTAAGGAACCTCTGAGCAACGTCACTTTTTCTGAAGCAGTCGCAACAGGTTTGCGTTGGCGGTGAAGGGTTCTTTGTTTGCACCTGCCGCGGGCGGCATTCGCCCGGCGACTTTGTCAAGCGGACGCAAGTGTCCTGCGGGCAAGGAATAGGTTTGCGAGCGCGAGCAACGCGAAGACCTGTGCGCCGTTTTTGGCGATGCCGCGATAGCGAACCTTGCGATAGCCGAACTGGCATTTCATCACCCGGAACACGTGCTCGACCTTGGCGCGGATTTTTCCGAAGCGGCGATTGCGGCGGCGTTGCGATATCGACAGGGGGCGCCCGGGCTTCGCTTTCGCCTTCACGGCCCACAGAACGCCCGCTGCTTCCGCCTGTCGTTGTTTGCGGTCGTTGGCATATCCCTTGTCGCCATACACCGCACGATCATCCTCGCGGATCAGATTGTCCATGACCTTGGCGTCATGCACACTGCCTGTGGTCACGCCCGCGGTGTGCACGAGCCCGCTTGTCGCATCGACACCGATGTGGGCCTTCATGCCAAAGTACCACTGGTTGCCCTTCTTCGATGAGCGCATCTCGGGGTCGCGCTTCTGTGCCTTGTTCTTCGTCGATGGCGATGCCGCGATCAGCGTCGCGTCGATGATGGTGCCGCCACGCAGTAGAGCACCGCGAGTCTCCAGAAACTCTGCAATCGCGACGAATATCGCCTTCGTCAACTCGTGACGCTCCAGCAGATGCCGGAAGTTCAAGATGGTCGTCTCATCGGGAATTGTGTCGCGTCCGAGCTCCAGACCCGCGAACGTGCGCATCGAGCAAATGTCGTAAAGGACTTCTTCCGCGCCGGGATCAGAGAGGTTATACCACTGCTGCAAGCAATAAATCCGTAGCATCACGGCCAATGGAAATGGTCGCCGACCGCCACTCGGACCAGCCTTGGGATAATGCGGCTCGATCAAAGCTTCGAGCGCGACCCAAGGCACCACCGCTGCCATCTCAGCCAAAAACACATCTCGCTTCGTGCGCTTCTTCTTGTCCGCATAATCGAGCGACGCGAAACTCAGCTGGGCCATCCGAGCGCCTCCCCGAATCAATGATCGAAGAGTGCCATAGTCGCCAAGTTGTTCAGAGCTTCCCTAGGCATATGCGAGAGCCGACTTCTGGGACGAGAGGGTTCGCATGATAGGATGGTTGGCGCATAAGTGCGCCGAATTGAGGCGAGGCGGAATAGTTGTGCTAATTCGGGCGTAGATTGATGATTGATCGGCTCGGTCTTAATGAATGGCCGCTAGGTGGGACATCAACTAGCATTACGGTCGTAATTTTTGTTTGATGTGGGCTTTTTGAGCGACGGCCTGGTGAGTGCGTCGCCACAGCGACCATGCGATGACATAGCCAGGTCGAATTCGTTTTCGCGCGAGCCGCTGCGCTATCTGCGGATTTCCTGGACCGACCAACGGATGAGGTCTTGCGCGTTCGGGTTGCGCGCGAAGTGTTTTTTTGGGGCGGCGCGTTAGCTTTTCGGCGAATGGCGGCCATCATGGCGAAGGTCAACATGACAAGCGACACATGACGATGCCAGCCATGCCAGGATCGCGTTTCATTATGATCGAGGCCGAACTCGTTCTTGGCGGTCTCAAAGCTGTCTTCGATCGCCCAGCGATGTCCTTCAACGGTGACCAGCTGCTTGATGGACGTTCCGGCGGGACACCAGGTGGTGAAGTAGGCGAGTTCGCCGTCAGCGATATGGCGCCGGATCAGCAGTCCGCGCGTCCACAAGCCGCTGCGCTCCTCATTGAACTCACCGGCGTCGAGATCGGCGAGTTCGAGATACGCCCAGTCATGCAGCCGCGGCCCCTTGGTTCCGCTGCCTGCCGACAGGCGGCGCCAATCGGTCGGCTTCAGCGCTTTGGCGATCTTTTCCGCTGAACCGCCGATCAGCCGCTTCCGGCTCCAGGATCCGAACCCGTGGTTGGCGGCAACGCCGAGCACATAGCCTTTGCCAGCCTGGCGCAAATCCCGCTCGATGTCGCCGACGCCATAGACCGTATCGCCTGCAACCCAGGCGAATGGGACGCGCGCCGCAATGGCCCGCGCGATCATCTTGGCCGCGAGCCGCGGTTTCGTCGAAAATCCGACATCGCTTGGCGCATGCGCGGCTTTCCGGCGGCGCGGATCGTCCGTCCAGCTCTTCGGCAGATAGAGCGCGCGGTCCATGAAGGCATGACCGTGGCGCGACACATAGGCCGCGAATACCCCGATCTGGCAATTCGTGATCTTTCCGGCCGAACCGGTGTATTGTCGCGCCACTCCGCAGGAGGCTTTGCCCTGCTTCAGAAAGCCGGTCTCGTCGACGACCAGCACCGCGCCTTCGTCACCGAGATGCTCGACCACATAATCGCGCACCAGATCGCGCAACTCGTCGGCGTCCCAGCGGTCTCGGCCCAGAAGCTCCTGCTGGGCCACGGGCCGGGATCGCCCGCCGCTTCCGCTCGCATCCAGCCAGTCTTGCGCCGTTCTTCGCTCAGCAGTCCGTCAATGAATGCGCCCGCGCTCGCCGCCGTACGCGCCTGCGCAAACAATGGGCGCATCCGTCGCTTCACGTCCCGCAGCGACGACGCCCACAACTCCAGTACCGTTTCGATCGACCCGCCCGTCGTCCATGATTGATGTCGAATCATGGTGATGCATCGAGTCAGAACTCGCTAAAGCGCACAATACAAATTACGACTGTAATGCTAGCGGCAGGAAGTTCGGTCCTTGGAGACCAGAATGGTCAGGGGCTCGCGCGAGTCCGGCTGCATGTTGATGGGTTCTGGGCCGCATCGATGGCGATTTCTACGTCGCGTCTGGTCTCGGGGATTGACCATAGCCCTCTCCTCAGGCAGTGCGGCGAGGCCGATCCGTTGTTACCCGAGAAACCGCTGGAATAGAGGAGAAAAACTCGTTGGGCATCAGAGCGCGTGCGATGTCGCGAACCGTCCTGCTGGGTACGTCGCTTACGAGTAGATTGCGCGGATACCGTGATCTTTTTACGCTAGTTTGGCGGTTTGCACAAAATCACCACGGCAAAATTGCGCTTTTCGTCTTTCTCGCTGTGTTCAGCGTAGTGACGGAGAGCTTTGGCGTATTCCTTTTGATTCCTCTGCTGCAATCAATGGGTCACAACAACTTGTTCGCCAACGTTCCTGTGCTCGGCAGTATTTCTGGCTTGTTCGATGGGTTGCCTGCGGCAAGTCGTCTGTTATGGGCGGGCGGCCTGATGCTCGTCGTCGTTCTTATCCGCGGCGCGCTGCAGTTCGCACAAGAATTCTTGAGTTACTCAATACCGCTGCATGTGGACTCGGCGCTTCGAATAAAAGCCTTTAGGGGCTTGATCGGCACCAGCATGCAATATGTGGATACTATTGGGGCCGGTGAAATATCCAACATTATCGTAGGGCACTCCGCTCGGATCGGCATCGCCGTTCGTTTTTTTGCAACCTTAATCTCCAGCATTTTCATCCTGCTTTGCTATGTCGTCGTTCTGAGCATCGTATCGCCCTTCCTGTTCCTTCTCGCCGGAATCTACATCTTAGTAACGACGCTGCTGTTTCGAGCTTTCACGACAAACATCGTCCGAAGCGTCGGGACTCAACTTTCTCGAGCCAACCAGCAATTTTCCCAGATATTCTTTGAGACCTTGAATGGAGCGAAACTCATTCGCCTTTCGGGGGCCACCGGTGAAGTTCAGCAGGATCTAGAGTCCTCAGTGCGGATACTCAATCGCGCTCGAGATCGGACGGTGGCAATTGAGAACATGACCGTACCCTACTTCAATACGATTGGTGGCATTCTCATCTGCGTCATCGTGATGGCTGTGGGCGTATTAAAGGCAGACACAGCCGCAAGCGCTATCGGCGTTATTGTAATCTTCTTTGTTCTGCTGCTTCGAATAGTCTCCCCGCTAAGCGTTATAAATATCTCGCGGAATAACATACTCGTTCATCTTGATGCATTTCAGGAGTATCAGGCGTTTTTGTCAGCTTGCGAGTCGGCACAGGAAACGGACGGGTCTGTTATCCTTCCGAATTTTCAGAAAGCAGTAAGCTTCGAAGGAGTCAGTTTCAGCTACTCCACAGATGGTCCGGTCGTCCTGAAGGATGTCAGCTTTACCATCCCTCACGGGCATATGGTCGCAATCGTCGGTCCGTCCGGCTCAGGTAAATCAACGATCGTAAATTTGCTCGCACGGCTCTACAGGCCAAATTCCGGGAGTATCCTGATAGACGGGACGCCGCTGAATGATTTGGTTGTCGAGTCCTGGTGGCGACGTCTTGGAGTCGTGACGCAGGATATTATCGTCATCAATGGCTCAATTCGCGCGAATCTCTGCTTTGGCCTTCGAGAAGAGGTCTCGCTTGACAGGCTTAAATCCGCAGCTAGCCTTGCTTCGATTGACGATTGGATATCATCGTTACCCGATGGCTACGACACGATGCTAGGCGATCGGGGAGGACGTCTTTCCGGAGGACAGCGGCAGCGTCTCGCATTGGCGAGAGCATTCATCAGAGATCCCGAAATCATCGTTCTCGATGAAGCAACAAGCGCTCTCGATACGCTGACGGAGCAGACGATTCAAAAGCAGCTGTCTGCACTGTCCCGTCGGAAAACAGTCATTGCAATTGCTCACCGTTTATCAACGGTGCGCTTGGCGGATACGATTATTGTAGTAGATCGAGGATGCATTGCGGAAGTCGGGAGTCACAATGAATTACTCAAGCGTCAGGGAATTTATTCGAGAATGATTGAATCGCAATCGCTTGATCTCGTGGAAGATGACGGTGAGACTTGATGCGGAATCGTCCGCCGATTTGGACGATGAATAGTCCCAAGGGGATTATGAAGCCTATTCAGGGTTTTAGTTTACGCCGATTCTGCCGCTACTTTCTCCCACCGCAGGGCCTCCGCAGCAATTTTGCGACTGACACCTTCGGTCACGAGCACCTCCTTTCGGTTACTAAGATGTCGTTGACTAACTCAGATAGTAGGATAATATTCCCCTCGAAGAGGGAGAGTAAACGGAATGATTTCGCCTAATCGATGTGGCCATGAAGCCCAATAGAGTTTTTTTTTACGTCGATTCTGCTGCAACCTTTTCTCATTGCAAGGTCGCCGCCGAAGCTTTGCGACTGCATCTCAACGCACATATCGTTATGATGTGTCTCGATGAGAGGCACATAGATGAGACGACCCGTAACTATGAAATGTATAGTTATGCAAGCTTGTTTTCTGGTCTGCTCAATTCGATGTTGAGGAAACGAGCGTCTCGTAGCCGAAATTCGCTCTTTCGTTGGATCGGAGCACCGCTAGTGCTGCTTTGGATCTTCGTTAAGATGTTCCGCGTTGGCGCGGGCATGTTTTTTCGCTCGACCAAAATGGGACGGGACCTCGCACCAGCTGTGCGGTCCGTACTCATGGCCAGGAAGGTCAAAAAGTTCTTGGCAAGGGTTGCGCCGGATTTCCTGGTCATGGGCGAACTCAACGTAGGAAATCTAACCGCAATCTTCGCTGGGAGCGCGCGGCTCATGGGGATCCCGACCATAATCATACCCTACACCATCCCGAATCCCGCGGAGCCTGCTCAGATTCTTAGAAACGAACGATCTTACCGCGCGAGTTCATTTCTCGCCAAAGCCTTACTTAGAGCCTATCCTCATTGGTGTTTCGAATACGAAGGCACCAGATTGATAAGATTGCCGGCGCTCACCGCAATAACTACCGAGTTGTTAGGTCTATCAACCCCGGCGCCGTGGATTTTGAACAGAGGCGAGAATGTAGCGATCGCATTGGAAAGCCCGGCTCAGCGTGATCTGTATCTCCACCTGGGGTTTCTTGATGATCAACTTTGGATCGTCGGAGACGTCACTAGCGGCATTGCTCACCTTGACGAGAACGAAAAGAATCGGTTGAAAGCGGAACTTGTTACAAAGCACAAGCTAAGACCTGGCCGACCATTGGTCGTCTGTGGATTCCCGCCCGATCAATATCGTAGTACCGACACAAGCGGCTTCGAGTTTGCAAGTTATGGTGCGCTTATTGATGCGTGGAAAAGCAGCCTGGAGCTGATTGCGGAACACGCAAATATTTTAGTCCGGCCGCATCCTCGCATTCCTGTTGGCCAGCTGGTTTCACTTGAAAGCGAACATATAAGGGTCGTGGCCGATCCCACCGCTGATCTTATTCCCTTATGCGATCTTTACGTGGCCTCGATTTCCGCGACCATCCGATGGGCGATTTCCTGCGGTATTCCTGTGCTGAACTATGACGTTTTTCGCTACAGATATACTGACTTCGACACCGCGCCTGGTGTGCTAACAATCGAAAACGTTCAAGAATTCAGGGAATGCCTGAATAGATTTTTTGAGGATCCTGCCTTTGCGCAACACCTCGCGCAGCAACAAAGAACCGTGATGAAGTATTGGGGAGTTGCTGATGGAAAATCTTTCGAGCGCTTCGCCACGATGGCAAAGGAAGTCACAAGCTCCCGAAATGGATTAGGTCAAGTTTCGAAACCCGTAACAAGTCTCGGCCTTTCCAGTTCGTGAGATTAGAAGTTGCGCAAGGAAGCAACGGCCTCGCCGCGGCCTCTTGCTCACAACAGGACCGCCAAGAAACGGAAGCGGTCAGGACGCTGTGACCGTCGGGCTTCCCCATAAGCGGATACTTGATCCACGTTCCGAGCCAGTCGCGTGACCGATCGAGGTGGAGCAGGCACGACCGGGCGCCATGGACAAGGACGCGTCGCAGGTACGAACTCCCTCTCTTGCTAATGCCGAGTCGTGTCGTCTTGCCTCCGGTCAAGTACTCGCGAGGCACACGCCCAAGCCAGGCTGCCATGTCGGTAAGCGGTGTTTTCAGGCCACTTCCCTGGTATTCATCGCAGCGGTATAGGCCCAAGGCAGCAGGTCGTTGATCTGGCTGTTGGGATGGCCGTTGACGATCCTGGTGATGACGTCGGCCAGATAGTTATGCGGTTCGATGCTGCAAAGCTTGCAGGTCTCGATCAGGGACGCGACGGTGGCCCAATGCTCGGCGCCTCCGTCGGAGCCGGCGAACAACGCGTTTTTGCGGTTGAGCGCAATCGGTCGGATTGAGCGTTCGACTATGTTGCTGTCGATCTCGATGCGGCCGTCATTGAGGTATCGCGTGAGCCCCTCCCAGTACGACAGCGCGTAGCGGATAGCCTCGGCGAGTTTGGCCTTCTGGCTGATCAGGTCGAGCTTGGCACGCAGCCAGGGTTCGAGGGCTTCCAGGATGGGGTGGCTCTTCTCCTGCCGAAGCGCGCGCCGCTCATCGGCGCAGCGGCCCCGGCATTGGGTCTCGACGGCATAAAGATCGACAATGCGTTTGAGCGCCTCGCTGGCGATCGGCGCCGGACCGGCGACGGCAAGCTCGTAGAAGCGCCGGCGCACGTGGGCCCAGCAGTTATATCTGGTCCGGTAACCTGTCCGCTGTGACTTCCTCTGAAATTCCCGTCTCGGCCGGCTTCGGGTTCAGGATCCAGATCAGCCCGCCGAGGGCACCGGCAACGAAATTCACGACCCCGAACAGTAGCGAGGCGCTGACGCCGTCCTCGGGCCGCAGGGCGGCATAGCCAAAGGCTAGGGCCATCGTCGCCTCGCGCAGCCCCCAGCCGGCAATCGAGATCGGCAGCGTCGTCACCAGCATGACCGGCGGGATCAGCAGAAAGATTTGCGCGAAGGATCCGCCTGCTCCGATCGATCGAACGACCGCCCATGCGATCACCGCATTCAGCACGTTGACCAGCAGGGACAGAACGATGAGCGGCAGGACGTGAACGCGGCTGACCATCAACTGGCCGGCGATTTCGGAGCACGCCTGGGCATGCCGCACAATTTGCCAGCGGGCGAGCCACCGCCACCGCAGCGTTCCCAGCAGCAGAAAGCTGGCTCCTCCTCCGATCGCCGCGGCGTCGACCAGCAGCAGCGCGATGCGACCTTGCGGATCTGCGATCAGCCTCAGACTCCAGGGCAAGCTGGCAACCACGAGGAACGCGAGCACCGTAAGTCCGATCGCGCGATCGATCAGAACCGAGTAGCCGGCCGCACGCCAGCCCACGCCACTACGGCCGACGAACCACACGCGCGTGGCATCGCCGCCGATCGAAGACGGCAGCGCCTGGTTGAAGAACGCCGCAATCATGTTCAAACGGAAAGCCTGCCATACGGTCAGCGGCGCGCCGCAAACCTGTGCGATCTCGCGCCAGCGCACGGCGCCGAAGAAGACCTGCGACACCACGGCGACGACGGCGAAGATCAGCCACCACAGCGTGGTCAGATCGATCCGCTCCACGATGGCCGAAAAATCCACCTTCCGCAGCGCAAGAAAGAGCAGCGCGATCGAAACCGCCACCTTGATGGCCAACGCAAGGATCTGACGCATATGCTTTGTCGTCGCTGTCATCGGCTGATCGACATTCCGGCCCGGTTTAAGGACATGCGACTGCGAGATTGCCGCCGTTCGAGGCTTTTTGACGAAGTACCGCATAGTCGGCATTCCGGTACAACGTTTCGTATCGGCCGACGTCGATCAGATGCTCCGAAGCGCGGATGACAAAATAATCGAAGCGCGCGCACTCCCGATGCGACTCGTCCCGCATGCGGCCAAGCCAGTCGATGAATCCGGCGGTCGGCGCGTTCGCCGAGAAGATGGTGCGACTTTCGGTAGTATATGGATAGTAAAGCAGCATCAGGTAGAACGCAAAAGCCTGGTAGGCTGTCTCGTCGAACGGCCGCTTCAATCCCCCCGTCAGTGCGCCATTGAATGCTGCCAGCGCCTTCGGCGTTATCATGGACAGCTTGTCAAAGAACGCCGATCCCTCCTCGACCTCTCCGACGGTCCTGAAGTAGCGTTTGACCAATTCGGACTGCGGCAGAATCGAAAGCCCGTAGAGGGGAACATAGGGCTTTCCCTGGGTGTAGAAGCCAATCAGAAAACTGTCTTCGATACTGGTGGAAGCGATCACCGCATTGGAGGGCGTATGCTGTTCGAGCCACGTCAGGGTCTCATACTTGTCGCGATCGATGAACCCGCGCGGCTGGTCCAGGTCGAAGGGACGAACGATTTGCATCGCCCCGAACAGAATGACGGCGACCGCGACGGCGGAGAACGCAGACCGGAGACTGTTATTCCACCGCTCTCGCCAACGGAACAAGCTGCCGACCAGCGGACCGGCGTAGCGTTCACCAAGATTCCACAGCCAAGCAGCGCTTGCCAGAAAGGCAAAGATGCAAGAGCCGCGCAGCCACAATCGTGAACCCAACTCGACGGAATCGCAAAACATTCCAATAATAGCGGCCGACAACAGCAGGCATTTCATAAGCAAGTTTTGCTCGCGCCCACCAACGCCGATCGTGCCGATGACGACAGGCACCAGCAGCCAGATAAAGTAGAAGTTGATGCGCACCCTCGTGAATTCGCCATGGTGCATATTCGCGCCGAGCCGGGTTTTGTGGAACACCGAAAACTCGAACAAGGTATAGGCCGCCCCGATGGCCAGCACTGCGGCCACGCAAAATACCCGCCAATCGAGCTGCCGCCTCATCAAGAACTCAAGAGCGAGAAAGAGCGCTAACCCGCCGATCAGCGACGCCGTCACGGCAAGCCCCGC
Source organism: Nitrobacter sp. NHB1 (assembly GCF_036964665.1). Classification (NCBI taxonomy): domain Bacteria; kingdom Pseudomonadati; phylum Pseudomonadota; class Alphaproteobacteria; order Hyphomicrobiales; family Nitrobacteraceae; genus Nitrobacter; species Candidatus Nitrobacter laanbroekii. The sequence goes on along the minus strand of NZ_JBAMDA010000001.1, from coordinate 226,950 downwards.
GGTTGCGCAAGCGGCGGCGGCGGCACATCCGAGTCCGGCGAGAACGCGGCTGCGCTGACGCATGGCCAGAAGCACGCAGGCAAGCGTCAGAAGCCCGAGCGACCAGAAAATTGAAGGGTTGAGAAGCCGGGCAAAGCCGGGTTCGAGACCGAGGACCTCCCGGAAATTCAGTTGCAGGGAACGGGAGTAAAAGCTGAGGCTGAAGTTATCGAGCAGGAACAGCGATATTCCGGCAAGCGCCAACGATGACGCAAGGCCGAACTGCCGATCCAGAATCGCACCGAACGCCAGGATCAGCGACATCGCCAGAAGTCCGGTGCAGAGAATCAGCAGCAATGAAACCGCCGCTCGCTCCGAGGTCGTAACGGCATGAGACAAGCGCCACAGAACGTTGCCGACAAGCACGCCGCCGATATACGTGCAGGCGAGAGGGTTGCCCTCGATCCTCGTGGCCGCCGGATAGGCTGCGGTGTTGCACGCCTGGGCGCCCTGCTTGATCAGGTCGAAGTAGACGTAGTTATCGCTCGCGTCGGTCCGCGAACTCGCCAGCGGGACGCCGACCTTCTGCGGACTGTCGACGGCAAGCCGCGCCAGCAGGTTGGAATGGAAGATGGCCGAGACCAGAAGCGAGGCAAACAGGTAGATGATGACCGAGCGCCAGGTCGGCATTGGTGGGTTTCCGCTGCGAGGATTTGATCGCCCGTCTGGGCAAGTGTGAGCCGAGCGGCGCAGCACTTGCCGGTTTCTGACATCAAAGTAGGGCGTCCGCAATGTCCGCCGCTTCTGCCCCACTCTGCTTGGATACGAACTCCGAGTAAGGCGCCAATATGCCAAGGATAGCAATATGTTGGACAGCCTGATACGTCGCGCAGACAAACTAGGGCCCGTTGACAGGGTCGCGCTAATGATCGATCAACCCGGCCGACAAAGCATTCAGCGCCGAGATATTCTCGTTTCGTCGGCAAGGCCGTCCCGAGAGCCCAAGTGATGCCATTGACCGAACCCCACGACCCGTCTGGCCGGCCCGATGTCAGCGTGATCCTGCCGACGTTCCAGGAGCGCGACAACATCGTTCCGCTCGTCGAAGAGTTGCGTCAGGAATTCAAACGTATCGATGCCCGATACGAAATCCTGGTGGTCGACGACAAAAGTCCGGATGGCACCGCCATGGCTGCGCGATCGGCGTTCGCCGATGACAGCGGTGTCGTCGTTATCGAGCGCAGCAGCAATCCCGGGCTCGCGCTTTCGATTCGTGAAGGTATCGAGAAATCGCACGGCGCCGTCGTCCTCGTCATGGATACGGATTTCAACCATCAGCCGAAAGACGCCGTGCTGATTTCCGAGGTGGCCAAGCTGGTCGATCTCGGCATCGGCTCGCGGTTCATCTTTGGCGGCGGAATGCCGAACCGGCTACGATATTTCCTGAGTTATCTCTACAACATCTTCATGCGCATTTCGCTCGGCACGCGCATGGATGACAACCTGAGCGGCCTGTTCGCGGTCCGGCGAACCGCGCTGTTCAAGCTCGATTTCGACAAGATTTTCTGGGGCTACGGAGATTACTTTTTCCGCCTCTTGCTGCTGTCCCAACGGGCGGGGCTAACTCACGTACAGGTACCGGTCTTCTATGGCGAGCGGGCAGCCGGGGGTAGCAAGACGCGTTTTATGTCGATATTCATGCGCTACACGCGCGAGGTGGTGCGGCTGATGTATTTCAGGGCGATCAACCGATGGTGACTCCGGAGCTGTTTCACGCCATTTCCAAATGCAGGATCTGCGGCAGCGCTGATCTGCACGGTGCGATCGACCTCGGACTGCAAGCCTTGACCGGACGCTTTCCGGCCGCCGGCGAACCCGATCCCCCCAAGGCGCCGCTGGAGCTCTTGCGTTGCGGCGAGTGCGGGCTGGTCCAGTTGCGGCATTCGGTGCGCGTCGCCGAGATGTTCGGAAACAACTACGGCTACCGGTCGGGCACCAACGCGACGATGCGCAATCATCTTGGGCAACTCACCACCGCCGTGGCGGAGCGCGCGGCGCTGGCTCCGGGCGATGTCGTTCTCGATATCGGCTGCAACGACGGAACCTTGCTCAAGAGCTATCCGATCAAGGGCCTGATGCACACCGGCATCGATCCGATCGCCGGGTCGTTCGCCAGTCAGTACCCGGACGACTTCAATATCCATGCGGGCTTCTTCAACGCCGGGTCATTCGCCCGTCTTATGCCCGGCCGTAAGGCTCGCGCGATCACCTCGATCGCCATGTTCTACGACCTCGAAGACCCCGGCAGCTTCGTCGGCGACATCGCCGCGGTGCTCGCACCGGACGGCATCTGGGTGCTCGAACAAAGCTATCTCCCGAACATGCTCGACAGGAACTCGTTCGACACGATCTGTCACGAGCACCTTGAATACTACGCGCTGTCGCAAATCGAGCGACTGACGCGCGACAAGAACCTGAGGGTCTTCGACGTCAAATTGAACGATATCAACGGCGGCAGTTTTCAGATTTGGGTCTGTCATCGCGACGCCGCCTACCCGGAAAACAGAACGATTCTTGACGCGCTTCGCAAACGCGAGGCTGCGCTTGGCATCACCACCGACAAGCCGTTTGCTACGTTTCGTGCTAACGTCGCGGCACTTGGGTCCCGTCTGAAAGATTTCATCTCCCAGGAAGTCGCACGCGGAAACCGCGTCTATGTCTATGGCGCCTCGACGAAAGGCAATGTGCTGTTACAGCATTTCGGATTGGACCACCGACTGCTGACGGCATGCGCCGATCGCAATCCGTCAAAATGGGGTCAGCGCACGCCCGGCACGGCCATACCGATCATGTCGGAAGAAGACGCGCGAAAAGACGCCGACTATTTCCTGGTACTGCCATGGCACTTCCGCGACGAATTCGTCGCACGTGAAGCCGATTTCATGGCACGTGGCGGGCATCTCATTTTCCCTCTCCCCGAGTTCGAAGTGGTCGGACACGCATCCGATTCCAGCCGCGGCGAAACGCGCTCCGGGGTTCGATGACCAATCCAGTTCATATTCCATGGGCACAGCCCAAGCTCTTCGGAAACGAGGAAGCGATGGTGCTCGACGCGCTTCGGTCGGTGTGGATTTCAGGCGGTCCCTACGTCCAGCGACTGGAGCGAGTGGCGGCCGAACGCATGCAGGTTGCCGAAGCCGTCGCGGTGTCCAACGGCACGGTCGCAGTGGAGCTTGCGCTTCGCGGCCTGGGAATCGGCCCTGGCGACGAGGTGATCGTACCCGGATTCACCTTCGTGGCCGCCGCAAACATGGTGCTGTCCGTTGGAGCGACGCCGCTCTACGCCGACATCGATGAACAATCGTGGCTGCTCGATCCCGATGAAATCGATCGACTGGCAACGCCGCGCACCAAAGCCGTGTTGCCCGTTCATCTGTATGGCAACGTCGCCGAAATGGACGCGATAACATCGCGGGCAAAGGCGCATGGTCTGGTCGTGCTCGAAGATGCCGCCGAGGCAGCTTTCTCGCGCTTCGACGGCAAATGTGCCGGCACGATCGGAAACGTTGGCACATTCAGTCTCCACGCGACCAAAACGATCACAACCGGAGAAGGTGGACTGGTCGTGACCAACGACGCCGGGCTTGCACAACGCATGAGGGTGATCCGGGATCACGGCATGCGCCAGGGCAAGAGATACTGGCACGACGTGGTCGGCTACAATTTCAGGTTGACCAATCTGCAGGCCGCCATCGGCTGTGCGCAACTGGAACACCTCGATGACATCATGGCGGATCGCCGCCGCATACACGCGCTGTACCGCAACGCTCTAAACGCCTGTGCCGGAGTTCGCCTGCAGCACTTTTCGCAGCACGTTGATCCGGTTCTCTGGGTCATCGCGGCATTGATCGAGGACGATGATTTGTCGCGACAACGATCCAGACGCGACAGGATCATGGCCGCGATGCTGGAGGATGGTATCGAAACGCGCCCAGGCTTTTACGCCCTGAGCTTGATGCCTCCCTACGACGCACCCGACCTACCCCGGGTGCTGGCTGCAAGTGCCGGCGTCATCTCGCTGCCGACCTTTTTTGGCCTGACCGAGCAGCAGATCGGATACATCTGCGATCGATTTCGTCACCACGTCCACAACGCGGGTTGAGCCGTGATTTTCAGAAACAATTTTCTTCGCCGCTATCTCGATCTTGCTCCCGGCGCACTCGCCGTCGAGCGCGCGGTGGAGTGCGACATCCTGAAGGAACAAGAATTCGTCAGGCCCATCCTGGATATCGGATGCGGCGACGGAATCTTTGCGGCCATCCTGTTCGATGAAAAGCTCGATACCGGCATCGACCTCGATCCTGCAGAAGTCGCGCGCGCGGAAAAGCTGGATGCCTATCATGAGCTGCTGGTGTGCCCGGGAGATAGAATTCCGAAGCCCGATCAGGCCTTCAATACCGTCCTGTCGAACAGCGTGATCGAGCACATCCCCGATCTGATGCCGGTGCTGAGAGAAGCGCATCGCCTGCTCGCTCCGAACGGCCAGCTTTTCCTGACCATTCCAACGGATCGCCTCGAGCACAACTCATTGCCGGCGCGCGTATTCAATCTGATTGGAGCGGACGGGTTGGAAGCCCGCTATGGCAGTTTTCATAACCGTTTCTGGCAGCACTACAACGTGCATTCGCGCACGGAGTGGCGTGAATTGTTTGCCACAGCCGGATTTCAAGTTGATGACGAACGGCTCTACGCTTCGCCGAACTTTTCCTCGTTCTACGATCTTCTGATGCCCTTCGCGCTACCATCGATCGCTGCAAAACGGCTATTCGGGCGCTGGTTCCTGCTGCCGGGATTGCGGCGATACTATGCGGGCCTGGTATACGGGCTGATCGTCGGCATCTACCGTCGATTCAAGCGGGAAGCCGGCAGTTCGCTGGTCTTCTACGCCCTGCGCAAAGTCTGACGCGAAGCCCGTGCCGTTCGATCCGGCGTAAGGCACGATCTTTATCGGGGCTGGTTGGACAAACCGTCATCAGAGCGAGTGCGCATGTGCACGCTCGAGCCTGGCCGCTTTCAGATCACTCGCAACCATTTCCTGCACCATCTGCGTGAAGGTCGTTGTTGGTTTCCAGTTCAGCTTGGCACGTGCCTTGGACGCATCGCCAACGAGCAGATCGACCTCGGTCGGACGAAAATAGACAGGATCGATCCGGATCAGGGTCGCGCCGGTCTTTGCATCGATACCGGTTTCGTCGACCCCCCTGCCCCGCCACTCAATACGGCGCTCGATCTCGGCGAAAGCAATTTCCACGAACTCCCGCACCGAGCGGCACTCCCCGGTCGCCAGCACGTAGTCGTCCGGCTGATCCGCCTGGAGGATTTTCCACATGCCCTCGACAAAATCCCTGGCATGTCCCCAGTCGCGCTTGGCTTCGAGATTGCCGAGATACAGCGTCTCCTGCAGACCCATTTCAATCCGCGCCACCGCGCGCGTGATTTTGCGCGTGACGAACGTTTCACCCCGGATCGGACTCTCATGATTGAAGAGAATGCCGTTGGACGCATATATCCCGTAGGCTTCCCGGTAGTTGACGGTGATCCAGTAACCATAAAGCTTCGCAACACCATACGGCGAACGCGGATAGAACGGCGTGGTTTCCGATTGCGGCACCTCCTGCGCCATGCCGAATAGCTCCGAGGTCGAAGCCTGATAGAACCGCACTTTATCCGACATGCCGAGAATCCGGATCGCTTCCAGCATCCGCAACACACCGATCGCGTCGGCGTTGGCGGTATATTCCGGGCTCTCGAAGCTGACGCCGACATGGCTTTGCGCGGCAAGATTATAGATTTCGGTCGGCTGAATCTGCTGCATGAGGCGGATCAGATTGGTTGAATCCGTCATGTCCCCATAGTGCAGCAGGAACGGCACTTCGCCCGCCAACGGGTCCGAATAGAGGTGGTCCACGCGCGCCGTATTGAAGGAGGACGACCGGCGCTTGACGCCGTGAACGACATAACCCTTCCCAAGAAGAAACTCGGCCAGATATGCGCCGTCCTGCCCCGTCACGCCAGTGATGAGAGCGACCCGGCGCGACCCACTTCCGTCAACCATAGTGCCTCCAGATGGGAAACAGCGCGAAGCCGGAAATTGGTTATCAAACCGCCGTCTTCGCAATCTCGGCGCAGTCGAAAATCAAAACATCATTCCGAATATACTTGGAATAAACGCGAGGCGACAGCTTGTTGAGAATCTGCATCGGGCGCTCGTTCGGCTTTTGCATCTGGCCAAGGCACCTGGTTTCGCCGCGGCGCGCCAATTCGGCGATCGAAGCGATCAGGCATCGCTGAGCGCCTATGGCGGCAATGGGATTACCGGGCTCCGCCGCCCACGCCATGATTTCAGCCTTGACCTTCGTACGCCGGAATGCGCCGGGGATCAAAAACACCGCTTCGAACAGCGCGAACAGATCGTAGGGGTGCAACAGGCATGTACCCACAACGCGCAACTTGCTTCGCCAACCGATATTGGCAAGACGCTTGCGCGCCGACACCCAGTCGGTCGTGCTGATCTGGAACGCAATAACTTTATCCTTATGAAACGCGACATAGCCAAGGCAATCCGCGCCGCTCAGAAGGCTGCCATACATGATCTTCAAATGTGAATAACCCAGACGGCCATTGATCGACCAAGGCAATGCACGCTCGTGAACGCGGGCTATGCCATCAACGTCGCCTTGTTCCACTGCGCGGATGATCATTGTCCGGGACCAGCCAGATTCTGCCAATCATCACGGGTCATGACGCGCCCCTGCCGCATTGCGCGCCTGACAAGGACGGCCTCGCCATCGCCACATCCAATGACAGGACTGCCTTCGGCAACTGCCAAAACGCCACGCGCGACACGGTTTCGGCCTTGCGCGGTGTCGCAGGCGCGGAGCACCAGAGGCACACCGGACACGACGGCCGCCGGCGTATAGGTCGGGCATACCAGCGGCTCGTAGTTTGCGGCACGTACAAAGTCGCAAATCCTGCGCGCGCCCCAACTCCAATCGATTTCACCGTTGAGCGCATCCTTGTGACGATACAAAGTTCGCTGCGACAGATCCTGAGGGATCGCCCGCGGAGCATCGTTCGCGGCAATGCGCTCGATAACACCGATCAACAGTTGCGCTCCCGTTTCCATCGTGCGCATGAACAGCGACAGACCCGTGTCGGAAGCCTGGATGGGGATGGTTTGCTGCGCCAGAATGGGGCCGGTATCCACCCCCGCGTCCATGACATGGACGGTTAGACCCTGAACCGATTCTCCATTGCGGATCGCCCACTGATGACAGTGCAGGCCCGCATATTGCGGAAGCAAGCCGGGATGCATGTTGATCGCTCGTCCGGGAAATAAACCGATGATGTCAGAAGCAATAATCGTAGTGCCATTGATATTGACCAGCCAGTCGGCACGCGAGCCAACCGGAAGCGGTTCTTTGCCCGTTAGTATCGTGCGCGGCAGAATGCGTATGCCATGGCTGTCCGCATAGGCCTTCGCCTTGACGGCCGAAGACGATCCCGGAATGAAGGCCGATACCGAAGCTCCCGACAATTCATGGACCGCTTTCAACACCGCATAGGCGGGATGACCGTCGCCCGTGATCAGGAATGTCGGCATCTAGGTTCGGCTCAGAAACCGTGCAAAGCTTTGCACCGTTTCAAGGTCCTTCGGTTCAGCCGTCGAGAGATCGATCGCTGCTTTGGTTTCCGCCTCGAGGAATCCGAACATCTCGACGAAAGAGAATGAATCGATCACTTCCAGAATCTTCGCGTCGGCCGTGAGGCTGGCAGCCTGCTCCGGAGCTGCCTGCCGAAGATAGCCGAGGATCAGGGAGGTCAGGTCAGCTTCCGATTTTGATGCGTCGTTCATTGATCCGTCCGAGTTCGGCATAATCGATTTTTCCGTTTGGATTGAGCGGCATCTCATCAATGCTGAAGATATACCGCGGCATCATATAGTTCGGCAGCACCTTCGCGCTTTCAGCCTTCACGAGCTGTTCCTCCTCAGAAGTAAGCCGCTCGACAAAGGCGGACAAATAAAGGACCTCGTTCGCACCGCCGTGAACAGGAACAACAGCGACAAATTCCTTTCCGCTGAATTTCCTCAGCGTGGCCTCAATTTCTCCGAGCTCAACACGGTATCCATGGATTTTGATCTGTCGTGTCGCTCGCCCCTTGTAAATCAGACCGCCGCCCGCTTCATTGCAGACGAGATCTTCGGTCCGATACCAGCGGCTGCTCGACAGGCCGGGGAAACGCCTCTCGACAAACTGAGCCCTGGTCAGATCGGGCCGATTCCAGTATCCGGCCGATACCTGCGTGCCGCCCAGCAACAGCTCACCAATGTCGCCATCCTTTACGGGATTGAGGTCGGCATCGCAAATAACGACCTCCTGTCCCGCAAACGGCTCACCCAGGGGCAAGACCGAGAAGTCGGTCCCCCGCGCGCATGGATAGGCCGTAACCGCAACGGTTGTTTCCGTGGGGCCGTAAAAATTATCAACGCGCGAGTTCGGGGCCGCAGCCATCCAGTCCGCAGCCAATGCGCCCGGGAATGGCTCACCGCAAAACATGCTGAACCTGAGGCTCTCGAAGGCATCGGAATGCAGCTTATTAAACTTCTTGAGGATCGCGACAGCGGAAGGAACGGAGGTCCAGGCGGTCAGCCGGTGCCGCTTCACAAAACCATCCGGTATCAGGACTTCATCCTGCGGAATGCAATACAAGCTGCCCCCCACGGCCCACGCCGAAAACAGATCGTGCACCGAGAGATCGAAGTTCAATTCAGGCAGATGAATGAATCGATCCGCCTCGGTATAGGAATAGTAATCAACGACGTTGCGTACATAGGCCGCAACGTTCCCATGGGAAACCATCACTCCCTTCGGTTCGCCGGTTGAGCCGGAGGTATACATGACATACGCCAGATCGCGCCCGCTGCCCTGCAACGGCTTCGTTGGAGATATCAACTGCCCCTTGTTCAGAAACAGGTGTTGCGGAAAATCGACTGCCCAATTCGGAGTTGAATCCTGATCAGGAAGCAGGATGACTACTGATCGTGTTATTCCCTGTAAAAGCTGCGGCAGGTTTTTCAGACATTTCGCATCGACAATGATCGCTGCCGGCTGAGACTGCGCGACGATCGACCGCGACCGGCCGATGGGCTGCGCGGGTGTCAGCGCGACATAGGCATATCGCGCCAGATGACACGCGGCGATGGCCGCATAGGCAACAAGACTGCGGTGAGCAAAGATTGCGCACGTTTCAACGCCATCCGTCGAGGGGGCCGGAAGTCCGCCAGCCAGACATGATGCAAAATGGTGCAAGTCGCCGTAGGTATAATCCTGACCGGCAACCCAAAGGGCTGTCCTGTCTCTGAATTGAGCGGCCGAGTGCACAAATGATGCTGCGAGAGGGGTCAAAATAATTTCAATCCGTGCGCGGACAAGCCGCCTTTTCAAGGCGATTTGTTAGCTTTGTTAGTGCCAAATATCAATAATCGCTGCCCGTCCATTCCCTCGTAGGAGCGCCTCCAAGTCGGCTGGCTCACAACCTTGCTTGTACTTTTTACGCAGCTTATTCCAACGGCTCGACGTATGTCATAGTCCGATCCGGATCGAGTAAGGCACCCTAGATTTTGCAGCGAGCATTTAATGCGCCCGAACCAACTCACGGCTGATTGGACCAGCGTTCCACGCCGATCCCGGATAGCCGATCACCTTGCCGTCCTGATGGCGATCTCGCTGCCGTGGTCCACCACGATCTTCGGCGTGTTTACCGTGCTTTGGCTGATCACGATTGTAACCGTGATCGACGTGCAGCAGATCAAGGCCCAGCTTCGCCGCCCGGCAAGCTGGCTGCCCATCGCACTGGTCTGCCTCGCGGCGGTCGGGATGCTTTGGACCGATGCCGCATGGGGAGCCCGGGTTCATGCCGCCGGATCGATGGTCAAGCTGCTGGCAATCCCTCTACTCATGTATCAGTTCGAGCGGTCGGAGAGAGGACTGAAAGTCTTTCTCGCGTTCCTCGCGTCATGCAGCGTTCTGCTTGCGCTGTCGTGGCTCAGTTGGTTCGAGCCGCGCGTCATCATGACTGCGGACAAGATTCCCGGCGTCCCCGTCAAGAACTGGATCACCCAGGGCGTAGAATTCGTACTTTGTATTTTCGGCGCAGCTGCGCTGGCGATCGTGATGTGGCAAAGGCAGCGCCCCTATGCAGCAGTCGGATTCGCCCTGCTCAGCATCGGGTTCTTCCTCAACATGGCCGTTGTTGCGTCATCCCGCACGGCCCTTGTCTCGCTTCCCATCCTTCTGCTGATATCGACCCTGCGATACGTGGCATGGCGCCGCGTGCTGGTTCTGTATCTCGCGATCGCCGTTGTCGCGGTGCTTACCTGGTTCCTTGCACCCAACCTGCGGGAGCGGATCGACAGCATTCAGCAGCAATACACGTCGAACAACAGCGAGACGACGTCCGTCGGCCTTCGACTTGGATACTGGTCCAAAGCCCTCAAGTTCATCCGCAGCGCTCCGCTCGCCGGTCACGGCACGGGCTCGATACGGGGCCTTTTCGAGCACGAGGCAATCGGAAAAACCGTAATCGACGATCAGATCGTCGCCAATCCCCACAACCAGACGCTCTATTTCGCGATCGAGTGGGGTGTGATCGGAATCATCTTGTTGTGGGCGATGTGGATCGTTCATTTTCTGATGTTCCCGGAAATGCGCTGGATATCTTGGCTTGGCATCATCGTTGTCAGCCAGAACGTCTTCGACTCCCTGTTCAATTCGCACCTCTCCGACTACGTCGAGGGCTGGATTTACGTGCTTGGTGTCGGCATTGCTGGCGGCATGATTTCGAAGGCTCGCAAACCGCCGCCGGTTGCCGTGACGGCCGCATAGGTATTGCGGAGTTGGCGTGACTCGGCCGGTCCTTTGATTTGCGGAATGAAGCGAATCCAGCTGCTGCCGGCAGACAAAAGCACGCGACCGAAGCTGCCTGAATGCCCGTTTCCCGCGCCTCCCAGTCCCTCTCTCGCTTTACCGTCCTCGACCTCACCAGTGCCGGTTCGGCACGGACGACGGTGAGGCAAGTGGCCAATTTGGGCACCAACATCATCAAGGTCGAGGGGTCCGAACGAAGCCGCCGGCAGCGAGCAGCTCGGCGCCGCGCCACGACCCGGATTTCCAGAACCGGCACGCAACGAGCCGGCGACGACGCCGACTTGAAGAAAAGGCGTCGCGGCGTTCGAGCGGCTGGCCGAAAAGGCAGACGTCATAATCGAAAACTTCCGCCCCGATGTGAAAACGCGCCTCAGCACCGATGACGACAGCCAGAGCAAGATTAACCCGTCACGGCAGCATCTCAAGCTTCAGCCAGGAGGACCCCACCGCAGAGCGGCACAGCTTCACATGGCGCAAGGCATGGGCTACTGATGTCGATCACTGGCGATCCCGGGCACCGATGCCGGTCGGCAAGCGCGGTCAGGATGACGGTGGCGCAGAATAGCCGGCGGTTAGGTCGGTCACGAGAATATTGACCGTATGCGGGGTTAACAAGCTTTGGCTCGGAGGAGATCGCAATCGAGAAAAGGCAGTCATCGCTGCCAGAATAGCACCACCGATCGAGCCAAATTGTGACAGACGATCGCAACAGACACATCAGCCAAGGCTGGTTCTTATGATAACTAATGTTGCCTCCCGCTCCTGTCATGCGAATCTTTGCCATAAAGTCTGAAGCAGTTGCGGCTCGCGTTGAACCGACTGCCGCGGCTACCACTATTCTCACGCGCGAACACTTGGACCACGCAACAGCGACTTCGGCAATATGATCACGGGGCGTTCCTTGAGAACCTCCATTGCAGCCATGACGCCGCCCGAGCGATGCGGCACCTTGAAAAGGTCGAGGCTCATCTCGATGCCGGCCAGCGCTCCCATCAGCGACAGGTCGTTGAGATGGCCGAGATGGCCGATGCGGAAGGCCCTGCCCTTGAGCTGGCCGAGCCCAGCGCCCAGCGACATGTCGAAATTCTCCAGTACCACTGTGCGGAATGCATCCGCATGACCCTCAGGCACCATGACGGCGGTCAGCGCCGGCGAATAGGCATGAGGATCCTGACAGACGAGATCCAGTCCCCATGTCTTCACGGCGGCCCGTGTTGCAGCGCCGTGACGCTTGTGGCGGGCCCATACGTTCTCCAGACCCTCCTCCTCCATCATCGCGACCGCAACCTTCAAGCCATAAAGGAGATTGGTGGCGGGCGTGAAGGGAAACGAGCCCTGCTTGTTGTTGGCAATCATGCCGTGCCAGTCCCAGTAGGACCGCGTCGAGGTGTTGGCCTTCGAGGCAGCCAGCGCCTTTTCCGACAGCGCATTGAAGCCGAGGCCCGGCGGCAGCATCATGCCTTTCTGGGAACCCGCGATCGACACGTCGATCCCCCAGGCGTCATGCTCGTATTCGAGCGAGCCGAGGCCGGAGATGGTGTCGACCATCAGCAGCGCCGGATGTTTGGCACGGTCGAGGATTTTGCGGACCTCGAGCGGATAGGTGACGCAGCTCGTCGAGGTTTCGTTGTGCACGATCATGACGGCCTTGATCTTGTGCTCCCGATCGGCCTTCAGCCGCTCCTGGATCTGGTCCAGCGGTGCGCCACGGCGCCAGTCGGTCGGCAGCACATCGACGTCCAGCCGGAACTTCTCGGCCATCCCGAGCCACAGCGTGGCGAACTGACCGGTCTCCGCCATCAGCACCTTGTCGCCCGGCGACAGCGTGTTGACGATCGCGGCTTCCCAGGCGCCGGTGCCCGACGACGGATAGATGATGACCGGCTGCTTGGTGCGGAAAATTCGCTGGATACCGGCAAGCACCTCAAAGCCAAGCACCGCGAATTCAGGACCGCGATGATCCAGGACGGGCATATCGATGGCCCGCAGCACGCGGTCAGGCACAGTGGTGGGGCCTGGAATCTGGAGAAAATGCCGTCCTGTGTGCAGCGTCATCCTGGATCCTTTCGGGGAAATTCTTAATGGGGGTTCAGGGTCGAATATCATGATCTGGCAGGGTTGTCCCGCGCCCGCACGCGCCCGTCAATGCTCGGGAATACGGGCCAATACCCCTTTTGCCGACGACCGCGGGGGAGCGTCAAATTCGACCGCCTTGTTGCGGCCCGCGTGCCATTCGTGACGTCCATCGGAGGGGGGCCTGCGTTCCTCAAGCACCCAGCCGGCGAGCGGAGACTGACAACGGCCATTGACAGCGGCTGGGGCCGGCCCGAACATGGAACCGACCCGCAACAAATTCCGGTTTAATCCACACGCTAGGGCACCCGCCATGCCCATCCGCACCACAGGAGATCGGCCCGATGATGACTTTGAGGATTCTGGCAGCGGCCGCGGTGGTTTCGATGGCCGTCTCAGTGCCCGCGCTGGCGCGGTCTCATCACCACAAACACCACCACAAATACCACCAACATCATTCGTCCGAGACCGATATCTATCTCCACAATTACGGACCCGCCGTCACGCCGGATCAACCCTTCGCCTATTACGACGGACCGGACCGCGTGCGCTGCAAGCAGAGCGCCGCCTCCTATCGCGGACAGGACGGCCGCCCGCATCCCTGCAATTGACTACTTTGGTGCTCGCGGGAACCGCGTCCGCGTTTGACGGCGCTGACCGACCGAATCTGTGCACAGCGCGTGGCGCGATTACAAAGACACGCGTAGGATTGGCGCAACGACAGGAAGAATCTGCGAGACGCATCCATGGATAAGCCGGACAAGGCATACGACTACAAGCGCTATCGGAACCTGCTAGCCGAGGCCACGGACGAATCGAAGCGGCTGGCGTTCATTGGCTTGCTGATCGAAGAAGGCGCGCGGGATCAACTCACCCGCGAGCGGATCAGCCAGCTTGGCCTGACAAAACCGGTGGAGCGATCGCGCAGCCGAGAGTAGCTTTCAGCCCCGGCTCGTGGTTTGAGACCAGCGCAAGTGGGCCGGCGAGGTGGACATCTCGTTCCGCGCGCGGCGAACCCGCAGGAAACTGGTTGCGTCCGGCATTTGCCGTGCGAAATGCGGTGACAAGCCAAACGCGAATTTAAGCAACCCGGGACAAACATGGTGGGAACGGTGCCGGCCTACGACGATCAGAACCTCTTCGCGAAAATTCTTCGCGGCGAACTCCCCTGCTTCAAGGTCTATGAAAACGCACGCACGTTCGCGTTCCTCGACATCATGCCGCGCGTGCCGGGCCACACGCTGGTGATCCCGAAAGCCCCTGCCCGCGGAATCCTCGACATTTCAGCGGACGATTTAGCAGAAGTCGCACGAACCACGAAGACGATCGCGATCGCCGCCATGAAGGCCTTCGATGCGGAAGGCATCATCGTCCAGCAGTTCAGCGAAGCCGCCAGCGGACAGGTGGTGTTTCACCTGCATATGCACGTCATGCCGATGAGGTCGGGGATCGGCCTGCTGCCGCCCCAGAGCCGGAAAGAGGATGCCGCGGTGCTCGACAATCACGCGGCACGGCTGATCGCCGCGCTCGGCGGGTAGCTCGTTTCCCGCCCGACGGAAACATCTCGATCATCGTCATCGTCGGGCATAGCCGCTCGAAGAACGGCGTCGCTCCCCTGGTAGCTAAACGCCGAGATAGCGTTGCATGATGTCCGGTTGCGCCTTGAGTTCCCCGGCCGGCCCCTCATGCACGATATGGCCGTTGTTGATGATATAGATGCGCTGGGCGAGCGCGAGCGTCGCCGCCAGGTTCTGCTCCACCAGCACGATGGTCTGACCGGCGGCGGCCAGATCGCGGCAGGCTTTCATGAGATCTTTCACGATCACCGGCGCGAGCCCCTCGAACGGCTCGTCGAGCAGGATGATCTTGGGATCGCGGATCAGTGCGCGCGCGATCGCCAGCATCTGCTGCTCGCCGCCGGACAGTTCGTTGCCGCGGTTATTGCGCCGCTCCTTCAGCCGTGGGAACATCTCATAGATGCGGCTGAGCGGCCAGCGTTTGGGGGCCGTCAGCCCCGCGAGCACAATGTTTTCCTCGACGCTGAGGCTGCCGAAAATGCGGCGCTCCTCATGCACGAGTTGCATCCCGGCCTGCGCGATCTTGTGGCTCTTGCGGCCGGCCACGTCGGTGCCGTCAAAGATCACGCTGCCGGCGCGCGGCGTGACCACGCCCATCAGGCTCTTCAGCGTGGTGCTCTTGCCGGCGCCGTTGCGCCCGAGCAGCGCCACGACCTCGTTGCGCTCGACACGCATCGAGACATCGAAGAGGATATGGGAATCCCCGTAATAGCTGTTCAGACCGTTGACCTCGAGCAGGCTCATGCGACGAGCCCTCCGTTCACGCCCCCGAGATAGGCCTCCTGGACCGCAGCGTTGTTCTTGATTTCGTCCGGCGTTCCCTCGACCAGCACCCGGCCTTCCTGCAACACCGTGACGCGCTCGGCAAGTTCGAACAGCGCATCCATGTCGTGATCGATGATGATCATGGTGCGGCCCTTGCTGATGGACTTCAGCAGCTTGACCGTTTCCACGCGCTCACGCGGGCTCATGCCGGCGAGCGGCTCGTCGAGCAGCAGCAGGCTTGGCGAGGTGGCCAGCGCCAGCCCGATTTCCAGCCGGCGCTTTTCGCCGTAGGCGAGTTCGGACACCGGCGTGTCCAGCCGCGTCGTCAGATTGACGAGTTCCAGCGTGCGTTCGACCTGTTCGGATAATCCCGGAATGCTGCCGAGACTGCGGAACATGTCGAGACGGAACTTGCCGCGCAGTTCCGAGAGCGCCGCGATGGTCAGATTCTCGCGCACGGTCAGTGCGGAGAACAACTGGTTGACCTGATAGCTCTTGGTCAGACCGAGCTGGCAGACCTCGGTGACGTTCATCCCGGTGATATCGAGCCCTTCGAACACGATCTTGCCCGACGTCGGCGCGACTTCGCAGGTCAACATCTTGAAAAACGTCGATTTGCCGGCGCCGTTCGGGCCGATGATGCCGCGCAACTCGCCATGGTTGACGGTGAAATCGATGTCGCTGTTGGCGAGGAGACCGCCGTAACGCTTGGTCAGGCCGGTCGCCTGCAGGATCGGGCCGGAATAACCGTCGCTCGCGCGATGGACCGGGACCATCGGAAACGGGTCCGGCTCCTTCGCGACCTCGGCCTCCGCAGCCACTTGTTCTTCCTCGGCCGTCAAAGCGCTGGCCGGCGCCGCGACCGGCTCCCGAAGGGCGCGCTTGCCGACGACAAGGCGGTAAAGATCGGCGATGCCGCCGATGATGCCGTGCCGCAGGAAGCAGACCAGCAGCACGAACACAATGCCGAGCACCAGCTTCCACGCCGCTCCGAGACCGAGCGCGGACTGCAGGAAGTCCTGCAGGAACAGCCAGACTCCCGCTCCGACCAGTGTGCCGAACAAGGTGCCTGTGCCGCCGATGGCCGTCATCATGATGAGTTCGGCCGAGGTGTGGAACATGAAGGCGTCGGGTGGCATGAACGCCTGCATCACGCCGAGCAGGCCGCCGGCGAAGCCCGCATAGGCGGCGGCGATGACGAACGCGGTCAGCTTGTAGGAATGGATGTTGTGGCCGACCGCCGACGCCCGCATCGGGTTCTCGCGAATCGCCCGCAGGATGGTGCCGACCGGCGAGCGCACGATGCGCAGCCCCACGACGATGCCGAGGAAATACCAGAAGGCGAGGAAGACATAGAGCGACCAGTTCGTATTGAACTGGATGTCGACGAATCCGAGATCGAAATGCGGCGTCGGCACGCCGGGCAGGCCGTTCTCGCCGCCGGTCCAATGGGCCAGCGGATTAAACTCGACGAAGAAGAACACTTCCGCGATCGCCACCGTAATCATCGCGAAATAGATGCCGGTGCGGCGCAACGCGATCAGCCCGACCAGATAGCCGACCGCCGCAGCCGCCACCATGCCGATGAACAGCGACGCCACCACATGCGGGAATCCGGCCCGGGTCAACAGATAGGCCGCCACAAATCCGCCGGTGCCGTAGAACGCCGACTGGCCGAACGACAGCAGCCCGGTGAAGCCGAACAGGATATCGAATCCAATGCCGAACAGCCCCCACATCAGGATGCGGTTAATGGTGTTGGGCGCGAAGCCGAGGTGCGGCAGGATGAACGGCGCGAGGATCAGGCCGAGAGCCGTGAGAGTCTCGATGACGAGGGGGCGCTGTTTGAGCATGATGGCCCCGTGTCAGCCTCGGCCTTGCGCGCCGAGCAGACCGTGCGGCCGCAGCAGCAGCACCAGCGTCATCGCCGCGAACAGCATGATATAGGCGTAGCCAGGATTTATCATCGAGGTGATGCTGATGATCTCGCCGGCGATCAGTCCGCCGATGATAGCGCCGGGGAACGACCCGACGCCGCCTATGACGACCACGACGAAGGTCTGCACCAGGATCGCCTCGCCCATGTCCGGCGTCAGCGACACCACCGGCGCGTTGACGATGCCGGCGAAGCCCGCCGCCATCGCGCCGATGCCGAACACCACCATGAACACGCGATAGACGTCGATGCCGAGCGAGGACACCATCACCGAATCCTCGATTCCGGCCCGCACGATCAGACCCAGCCGCGTCCGGTAGAGGACGAGGAACAGGACCAGCAGCGCCGCCGCGATGATGCCGAGCAGCGCCAGCCGGTAGGTCGGATAGAACATGAAGCCGAGCGAGGTGATACCGGAGAAGATCGTCGGCGGCGGCACGGTCAGCGACAGGCTGCCGAAGAACAGGCGCACGACCTCGACGAAGCAGATGCCGAGGCCGAAGGTCACCAGCAACTGGTCTTCGTCCGGCCGGCCGTAGAAGCGGCGGATGATGATCCGCTCCATCGCGACTCCCGCCACCATCACGAACAGCGATCCGGCGATGACGGCGACGATGAAGGACTCCGTATAGGTGTAGGCGACATACCCGGCGTAGCCGCCGAGCATGAACATTGCGCCGTGCGCAAGGTTGAGAACCCCGAGCGTTCCGTAGATGATCGTCAGGCCGGACGAGATCAGCGCCAGCAGCGCGCCGAGCACCAGCCCGTTGAAAAGTTGCGAAACAAAAAGTGGCCAGTTGCTCATGCAGCTCAATCGCACGGTACGCTTGAAAACGGAATATAGCTCGCAAGACGCACACTATGAACGTATGCAACCCGCGCCGCGGTAGCGCTTGACCCATCCGCGGCGCCAGGGCTTTTTTCGATCAGGTGTAGTCGCCGAGCTTGCAGCCGAACGCATCCGGCTTCTGGATGATGCCTTCACCGGGGACAATCTCGACGATGTCGTACCAGTCCTCGTCGTTTTTCATGTCCTTCTTGGCCTTGCCCTTGACGATGATCACGGGGCGCACGCACTGATGGTCTTCCGGCCGGTAGTGGACGTCGCCGAGAAGCGAGGGAATGGTCTCGCCCTTTTCGTAGGTTTTGATGACATCAGGCGGATAGAAGGTGCCGGCTTCCTCGACCATGTGCGCCCATTGCGCGAAGCTGACATAGGAGTTTTCGGCGCCCCATTCCGGATTATAGCCGTATTTTTTCTTGAACGACTCGTTGAACATCTTGGCGAGCGGATACTTGTCCTCCACGGTCCACCAGTAGTCCGTCGCCGCATAGACGCCGGTCATCAGGCCGCCCGTTTCGCGCGCCAGGAATGGCACCTGATAGGGCACGACCAGCTTCATCTTGTCGAGTACGCCGAATTGCTTGGCCTGCTGGATCGACAGCACTGCGTCATGACCCCAGTTGACGTTGATGAGGATGTCAGCGCCCGAATTGGCGACGTTGAGCAGATAGGAGGAATAGTCCGGCGCGCCGAGCGGCGAGACCTGGTTGGTCACGGTGGTCCAGCCGGCATCCTTGGTCATGTCCTGCATCGACTTGGTCACTGTGTGACCGTAGGTGTAGTCCGGCGTCATATAGGCGACTTTTTTGTTCTTGCCGAACTGCTTGATCAGCACCGGAGCGATCGCCGCCGCCGCCGTCTGGCCATAGAAGCCCTGACGGAAACCGTAACGCACGCAATCCTTGCCTGTGGTGTCGTTGGAGCCGGAGATTCCCGCGACATAGAGCACGTGCTCGCGCTGCGCCAGCTTGTTGAGGGCGACCGCGACCGCGCTCGAGGTCGAGCCGGTCATCAGCACGACCTTGTTCTCGCTGATGAAGCGTTGCTCCGCCTGCACGGCCTCGTTCGGCTTGGCGCCGGAGTCCGCGACAACCAGCTTCACTTCCTTGCCGAGCAAACCCTTCTTCAGCTTCGGCGCGAACTTCTTCATCAACTCGTGGCCCGAATTGATATGCTCAACCGCAAGTTCCCAACCCTTGAGTTCGTCCTCGCCCTGCACGGCGTAGGTGCCGGTGCGCGGCACCGCCGCGCCGATGGTCACAGACGAACCGGCCGAACCGGCCGGCCATGTGCCGATCGCCGGCTTGTCGTCGGCGAAGGCCGGCATGATCAGACCACCCGGCAGCATCAAGCCACCGATCAGGCCCGCGCTGCCCTGCAACAGGGACCGGCGCGATACCGCCGCATTGAATTCCTGCTCAAAAATCTTCTTCATCGCGCATGATCCTCCCAAAAAGTGTCGTGTGCAATTTCACTCATCGTCGAATCTGACAGGTCGAATCTGACAGGGTCGAATCTGGCAGTAGGCTGCTGGCGCGCCCGTTAACCGGCGCCGACCAGGGTACCGCTACACCAAGGCCTTTCGCCCCAGTCTGTCAATGTCACTTTCGTCGAAGAGAAGGGCGTTTCCGCCGAAAAATCAGGCCTCGTTACAGGATATGACGGATGACCCGAGCGGCTGCCGCCCCGTTCGCAAAGGCACGATCTCACGGCCGTTCCGGCCATCGGATTCGGAAGGGATGGTTTTCTATGATGAGCTTCGACCTGGCTCATGGATCGACGGCGGTAATGGCGCGATGTCCTTTCCGCTCTCATCCTCTGCGATCCGCATCAGGTCCGGGAGACTTTCGACCGCAATGCGCCGGTCGAGCGTCTTTAGCCAGCCGGCTCTTTCCCAGGCACTCAGAATGCGGCTCGCGGAATAAAGCGTCGTTCCGGCGATATCGGCAATGTCTTTTCGACGAAGCGGAAAGCGGATGACCATGCCTCGGGAGGTCGTGGTGCCCACCTGACGGAGCAGTCGCAATAACGCATGAGCCACGCGCTGCTCCGCGCGCTGAGTGGCAAGTTCGCGAACCCGATGCTGTATCTCCTGAAGCCGACGGCCGACGATGCGGACGGCATTGATGGCTATCTCGGGGTGGTTGTTCATCAGGTCGAGCAAAGCTCTGTCGCTCCAGCTAACCTCGGTTGCATCCGTCAAGGTGTCGGCATCGGCAGGATAGCGCTGATCGGTGAACAAGGAGATTGCGCCAAAAATGTCGCCCGGTCCGATGAAGCGCACGACGATCTGCGCTCCATCGCTGCCGGATTGAGAAATCCTGATCCAGCCATCGATAAGGACATGAGCGCGCACGCGTGCTTCGCCCTGGTTGAACACACGAAAATCGCGAGCAAAAAGGCGGGTGCTGGCAGAGGCAAGGACATCATCGAGCGCTGCCGCCGGCAATCCTCGAAAGAGCTCAAGGTTTGAAAGGACCTGCCGGGACAGAGGCGGAACTTTGCTCATTCGCGAACAGTAATGCGGCCTTGCAGAAAAGGACAGCAAATTGCGTTTGCGCAACCCCGGGCGAATGGCGTTGCCGTACAGCTTGCGGAAGCCGACAGTCGCCAAAGAGGGCAGCAGGTGCTTCATGAATGACATCATCGTCGCACGTGCCCTGCACGTCCTTGCCGTAGTGGTCTGGATCGGCGGCGTCTCGATGGCGACAACGGTGGCCTTGCCGGCGCTCCGGCGCGGCGATCTTGGGCAGAACTGGCTGAAGGCGTTCGAGGCGATCGAGCGGCGTTTCATCTGGCAAGCCCGCGCGTCAGTCATCATCGTCGGCTTGAGCGGCCTCTACATGACGTGGCAGCTCGACCTTTGGAATCGGTTTCGGATGCCGGCTTTCTGGTGGATGGACGCCATGGTGGGCCTTTGGCTGCTGTTCACCTTCGTGCTCTTCATCGGTGAGCCTTTTATATTGCAGCGCCATTTCCATCGGCTGGCGACCGAGCGGCCGGACGTTGCCTTTGCATGGCTGCACCGGGCGCATTGGATTCTGCTCGGGCTCAGTCTGGCGACCGTCTTCGCAGCGGTCGCAGGCAGCCATGGGTGGTCGATCTTTTGATCGCGACCACCGTCGGGTGGCAAAACGGCTTTCGCCCGGTTATCCGATCCCGTCGACAACTTCTCTGATCGCATCGAAAACGCGGTCGAGTTCGTGCGGCGTGCTGCAGTACGGCGGCATGAGGTAGATCGTATTGCCGAGCGGCCGGACCAGCAGCCCGCGCCCGAGGAATTCGTTATAGAGCCGCGGTCCGATGCCGGCCAGATAGCCGGCGTCATCGGTGGCGAGATCGAGTGCGGCAATGGTTCCAATCTGACGGACGTTGGTAAAGCGCCGATCCTCACGAAAGCGATCGAGGCCGTGCGTTTGCGCGCGCGCCACGGCGGCGATGCGTTCCATCACCGGTTCGTTTTTCCAGATTTCCAGGTTCGCGCAAGCGGCCGCGCAGGCGATTGGGTTCGCTGTATAGGAACTGGAATGGAAGAAGGTCTTGCTGCGGTCCGTTGAGTAATGCGCATCGAAGATGTCCGCGCGGCACAACGTCACCGCCAGCGGCAGCGAACCGCCGGTGAGACCCTTGGAGTAACAGGCGATATCGGGCGTCACGTCAGCCTGCTCGCAGGCGAAGCGCGTTCCGGTGCGGCCCCACCCCGTCATCACTTCGTCGGCGATAAACAGAACGCCGTGGGCTTCGCAAATCCGCTTCATCTCCGCGAGTACCCAAGGCGGATAGATCAGCATTCCGCCGGCGCCGAGGATCAACGGCTCGACGATCAGCGCCGCGACGCCGGTGTTCCGGCACGCCGCCGTTATCGCATCCAGCGTTGCCTGTTCGCGGCTCTCAGCGGGAAAGGGAATCCGCTCGACATCGAACAGCAGCGGATCGTAAGGCGCATTGAAGACGCCGCGTTCGCCGACCGACATGCCGCCGATCGTGTCACCGTGATAGGCCCCTTCCAGCGCCAGGATGCGGCTGCGCGGCTCGCCACGGTTCCGCCAGAAGCCGAGCGCCATTTTCAGCGCGACTTCGACCGAGGTCGAGCCGCTGTCGGAAAAAAAGATGTATTCGAGCGCCGGCGGCGTCATCGCGATGAGCTGCCGCGCGAGCTTTTCGGCCGGCTCGTGGGTGAAGCCGGCAAAGATCACCTGATCGAGACGATCGGCTTGATCCCTGATCGCCTGCACGATCCGCGGATGACGGTGACCATGCGTCACCACCCACCACGACGAAATCGCGTCAAAAATGCGCCGGCCGTCGACGGTTTCGAGCCATGCGCCCTCGCCCCTGGCGATCGGTATCGCCTCCGGCTGTACCGCATGTTGGGTGAACGGGTGCCACACCGGAGATGGCGACGTCATCAGGCCGGTCCTTTCAGAAAATCACCGATAGCGAAGCCGCCGGCAAAAGCGTCGCGCAACGTATCGCGCGTCAACGGTGCAACAGGCGGCAGACGGCCGAGACGCCGCACCTTGCCCATCTCGGTGATGATCCGTTCGGATTCGACGTTCTCTTCGCCGATGAACGCGATGCCAAGCATCGCAACGCCCCGCGCGCGCAGCGCCTCGATCGACAGCAGACTGTGATTGATGGTGCCAAGCGCCGTACGGGCGCAGAGCACCACCGGAACGCGCCACCGCGCCATGACGTCAAGATAGGTGATGGTGCGCGTCAGCGGCACCAACAAACCGCCGGCGCCTTCGACCACCAGCGGACGGTCCTTCTCCGGAATATGCAGCGCCTCGTGTTCGATGGTCACGCCGTCAAGCTCGGCGGCGAGATGCGGCGACGCCGGCGTCCGCAACCGATAGGCTTCCGGCAACACGCGCCCGGCGGCAAGGCCCGACAACCGCAACACAGTTTGCGAGTCCGTTTCTTCGTCCAGCCCCGCCTGGATCGGCTTCCAGTAAAATCCGTCGAGAGCGCCGGCAAGAGCCGCCGAGAAAACCGTCTTGCCGATGCCGGTATCCGTGCCCGTTACAATAATCCGCGTACTCACGCAGCTATCCGCATGTCTTCGGCCAAAGCCGCGAACAACTCAGTGACGATCGCCTCATCGACATGGAGCGTCAACGCGATGCGAAGCCGCGCGGTGCCTTCGGGGACCGTCGGCGGACGGATCGCCCGAACATCGAAACCTCTGCGCTGCAATGACGCAGCCAGCGCGACCGCCGCCTGATCGGGGCCGACGATCACCGGAAGGATCTGCGAGCCGGATGGTTCGATATTGCAGCGCCGACGCAGTTCGCCTCCCGCGAACTGCACCAGACGCGCCAGGCGTTCCCGACGCTCGGGATCGGTCCGGGAGATTTCGAGCGCTACACGCGTCACCGCGGCGATCAGGGGCGATGGCGCGGTGGCAAAAATGAACGGGCGTGCGCGATTAACCAGAAAGTCGCGGATGATCGTCGGCGCGAGAATGAAGCCGCCGACCGTCCCCAACGCCTTGCCGCAGGTGTGCAGCGTGATGACATTGTCGCGGCCCTCGAACGGCGCGGCAAGCCCCCTCCCCTGCGGCCCGAGCACGCCCGTCGCATGCGCCTCGTCGATCACAACCATCGCATCGTGACGATCGGCGATGGCAAACAGCTCAGCCAGGTTCGGGCTATCGCCATCCATGCTGTAGAGGCTTTCAACCGACAACCATGGCCGGCCCTTGCCGCCGGCCTCACGCCATTTCACGATCGCTGACTCAAAAGCATCGATATCGTTGTGAGGAACACCGACAGAGTCGGCACGGCCGCGACGAACGCCTTCATGGACGCTGGCATGGATCAGTTCGTCATGCACGACGAGATCGCCGCGCTGCGGCAGCGTCGAGAAGATGGCGAAGTTGGCGACATAACCGGCGCCGAAATAGAGCGCAGACTCGGCGCCGAAATAGGCTGCCGCTTCGCGCTCCAGCGCTTCATGTTCAGGATGATTGCCGCGTAACAGGCGCGACCCTCCGGCCCCGACCGGCACCCCTCGCGCCAGCGCATCGACGGTGGCCTGTCGCAATTCTCCGGATTCAGCCAAACCAAGATAGTCGTTCGACGCGAGATCGATGCCCGAACGCCCACGCAGCGCACGGAGACGACCCCGACCTGCGAGCGCCTGTAAATCTGCCGTATAAATCTCGTGCATCATCATGTATCCCGGCCGGAGCGGAAGCGTCGCGCTTCCGTCACCAACGACGGCAGCCGTGCCGCGCGATTCCGCGGCAAGCTTCCAGCGGGGATCAACACCCTTTCGAATTCGACCGTCAGAAGTCAACCCTCTACTCGGCCGGAACATCGTAGTCGGCCGCGAAGCGCAAGTCCCGGAGCGGTCGCACCCGCCTGGTCGACTCCTGGTATAGATCGTGCGCCTTATACGCCGCGAGTTCCGCCTCGCTGTCGAATTCACCGTAAACGACAACGTCGATGTCGTTGCCGAGCTGATCGGTCTTCCGGTTGCGCACGACCTCGAGCCGGCGCGCATGCGGGATCGCCCTGAGAGACGACAGACCGTCGATCATCTTGTCGATATCGCCCTTGTCTTTCGCGGTGAATAAAACGATGTGACGAATCATGGCTGGCCGTAAAGTAAAGGTTGATCCCGGTCGCATGACTATCTTGCCATCAACTCTAACGCAACGCTAACGGCACGGCGCGATATCCGCGTCCGGGGGACAGCGTCTGGGGTGCAGCGATTGTCACAAGCTGGGGACGTCCGGTTGAATGTTCCGCCAAATACTGCCCATATGAGACAAGACTCTCTTCCGATGTCCGCGACCCCGGACCCGACTTCGGTGCTTGAGCCCGCTCGATGAGTGACCCGCTAGCAATGAGTGATCCGCTTGGCCGCCTCCGACCGGAGGCAGACATGCGTATGGTGTCTCCCGCATCCAAACAGGGAATTGCGGCGGACCTGATTGCGCTGCTGGTGGCGGTCACCTCCGGCGATCCCCGTGTTTTGACAATTCAGGATCAGCACGCGCTGCCGTCGGGTCCTTTCGAACTGGCTCATCGGTCGCTGCAATCGGGGCTCCGCGCCTGGGTCGAGCGCCAGACGCGGCTGCCGCTGGGCTACGTCGAGCAACTCTACACTTTCGCGGATCGGGATCGCACCGGCACCGCCGACCAACACATCATCTCGATCAGTTACCTCGGCCTCACCCGCGAGCAGGCCGAGTCCGGTCAGTACGAGGCAAGCTGGCGCAGCTGGTACGGCTATTTCCCCTGGGAGGATCATCGCCTCGGCGCGCCGCCCATGGAGAAGACGCTCCGCTCCGGCCTTGCAGGATGGACTGGAGCGGCGGCCGACCGGGCGACGCGGAGCAATCGCCGGCAACGAGCGGCGATGCTGTTCGGTTTCGACGGCCACATCTGGAACGAGGAGCTCGTCCTGCAACGCTACGAGCTGCTCTACGAGGCGCGACTGATCCCGGAAGCTCTCAGAGGCGACCGTCCGTCCGCTCCGGCGGCCAACACTGCCGCCGTGCCGGGTGACGCCATGATTCTGGACCATCGCAGGATCTTGGCGACCGGGATCGCGAGACTCCGGGCCAAAATCAAATATCGCCCGGTGGTCTTCGAGCTGATGCCGGACACGTTCACGCTGCTGCAATTGCAACGTTGCGTTGAAGCGCTGGCTGGGAAACTCGTGCACAAACCGAACTTTCGCCGTTTGATCGAGCAGCAGGAGCTGGTGGAGGACACCGGCGAGACGAGCCAGGAGACCGGTGGACGACCCGCGAAACTCTTCCGTTTCCGCCGCGCGGTGCTGGCGGAGCGTGCGATCGCGGGGACGAAATTACCGATTTCGGGGGCTTGACAAGGCTTATACTCAATATCAGTATAATAGATGCTCGATTGGAGTATAATCATGTCGTTCGTCATGGAACTGCGACCGTCGACCCGAATCTACCCCAGAGTGCGGCACGCGATCCCCGAGATCGAATGGCCCACGTTCGCTGACGACGTCGATGCGATCATCGAGCTGAAGAAGCGCCGCAACGCGGTCGTTCTTGCGCACAATTACCAGACACCGGAGATCTTTCACGGCGTGGCCGATATCGTTGGCGACAGCCTCGCGCTGGCCCGTGAGGCGACGCAGGTGGAGGCCGACGTGATCGTGCTCGCCGGCGTGCACTTCATGGCCGAAACCGCCAAGTTGCTGAATCCGTCAAAGACGGTCCTGATCCCGGACCTTGGCGCCGGCTGCTCGCTTGCGGATTCGGTCACGCCCGAGGATGTGCGGCTGTTGCGGCGAACCTATCCCGGCGTTCCGATCGTCACCTATGTGAACACGTCGGCCGCGGTGAAGGCCGAGTCGGACATCTGCTGCACGTCGGGCAATGCGAAGGCCGTCGTCGAGTCCCTCGGCGTCGAGCGCGTCATCATGCTGCCCGACGAATATCTGGCGAAGAACATCGCGGCTGAGACCCGCGTCAAGGTGATCGCCTGGACCGGCCATTGCGAGGTGCATGAGCGCTTCAGCGCCGAAGAGGTGCGGCAGTTGCGCGACAATTACCCCGGCGTCGTCGTCCTGGCTCATCCGGAATGTCCGCCGGAGGTTGTGGCGGAAGCCGATTTCGCCGGATCGACCGCCGCCATGATCTCCTATGTCGCCACCCGACGGCCGCCTCGGGTCGTGCTCCTGACGGAATGCTCGATGAGCGACAACGTCGCCACCGATTATCCCGGCCTAGAGTTCATTCGCCCCTGCAATCTCTGCCCGCACATGAAGAGGATCACGCTCGGCAATATCCGCCGCGCGCTGGAGACGATGCAGCACGAGGTCACGATCGACCCCAGCATCGCTGCACGCGCACGCCTCGCTGTCGAGCGAATGCTGACGGTGAAATGACGACTGTGCATGACACCAACGGCGGCGCCGTCGTCATCGGCGGGGGCCTGGCCGGCCTGATGACGGCCCTTGCGCTGGCGCCGCAACCGGTGCTGCTTTTGAGCAGCGCACCGTTGGGCTGTGAAACATCGAGCATCCTCGCGCAAGGCGGCATTGCCGCCAGCATCGGGCCGGATGACGACGCATCGCTGCATCTGGCGGACACCCTCGCCGCCGGAGACGGCCTCTGCGACGAGAGCGTTGCCGCAGCGATCCTCAGTGATGCGCCGGCTGCGATCGAACGGCTATCGCGGCTCGGCGTGGCTTTCGACCGCGACAGCGATGGCAACCTCGCGCTTGGCCTTGAGGCGGCCCACTCGCGCCGCCGGATTGTCCATGCCGGAGGTGACGCGAGCGGCCACGACATCATTCGCACCTTGGTCCGCAAGGTCTATGAGACGCCTTCGATCACCGTATGCGAGGCGACCCGCGCGCAGCGATTGATCGTCGAGGACAATACGGTGCGAGGGGTCGTCTGCCAGACCGACCGCAACCCTGTGGCTTTTGCCACCGACCGCGTCGTCGTTGCGACCGGAGGCATCGGCGGAT
Source organism: Nitrobacter sp. NHB1 (assembly GCF_036964665.1). Lineage (NCBI taxonomy): Bacteria > Pseudomonadati > Pseudomonadota > Alphaproteobacteria > Hyphomicrobiales > Nitrobacteraceae > Nitrobacter > Candidatus Nitrobacter laanbroekii. The sequence continues at coordinate 199,320 of NZ_JBAMDA010000001.1, read as the reverse complement.
TGTTTCTCCATGGGACCAATCCGGCGGGATCCTGCGGTCAGGGCCTCGCGCTCGCGGCGCGGGCCGGCGCGATCATGGCCGATCTCGAATTCATCCAGTTCCATCCGACGGCACTCGACACCGGCTCCTTCCCGCTGAAACTGATCAGCGAGGCCGTGCGCGGCGAAGGGGCGAGGCTCATTGACGAAAATGGCGATCGCTTTATCGCTGACACGCCTGGCGCCGAGCTTGCGCCTCGCGACGTCGTCGCGCGCGCTGTCTGGCGGCATATGGCGGCGGGCCACCGCGTCTTTCTCGATTCGCGCGATCTTAAAGGGATCGACTTCGCTCGACGCTTCCCGGCGATCACCGCGTTTTGCCGCGACGCGGGAATCGATCCGGCAACGCAGCCGATCCCGGTCCGTCCCGCCGCGCATTATCACATGGGTGGAATTGCCGTCGACAAACGCGGAAGGACCTCGATTGACGGTCTTTGGGCATGCGGTGAAGTCGCCTGCACGGGCCTTCATGGCGCCAACCGGCTGGCCAGCAATTCGCTTCTCGAGGCGGTGGTGTGCGCGGGCTTTGTCGCCCAGGACATCAGCGGGAGAGCGTCTGCGAAGCGGCGTTACCCCAGGATGCCGGAGGGAAGCATCGGCAGCAGCGATCCGACCCTGATCCGGCCGATCCTGTCGCGCGCCGCCGGGGTGCTGCGCGACGGCGACGGGCTGCGCGCGGCCGCGCGCGCCCTCTCGCCGCTTGCCGCCTCGCAGCAGGCCGCAAGTGACCCGGCCATCGTCGCCCTGATGATCGTGATCGCCGCGCTGCGCCGTGAGGAAACCCGCGGCGCGCATGCGCGCACCGACTTTCCCGAGCGAACAATCCGCGCGGAGCGCTCGACACTGCGCCTCTGCGACGCACTCGACGCCGCACAAAACTACATTCCCGATTTGGTCAGCTAGCACGCTGGAACACAATGTCGCTCCCTGCTCTCCCGCACATCATGATCGAACCGCTGGTTCGCGCGGCCTTGCTTGAGGATCTCGGCCGCGCGGGTGACCTCACGACCGATGCGATCGTGCCCGCTGGACGTCGGGCCACGGCCCTTGTTGTCGCGCGCCAGCAGGGAGCCGTCGCCGGGATCGATCTGGCGCGGCTCGCCTTCCAGCTCATCGATCCGGCGATCGAGATGAAGGTCGCGCACGATGATGGCGCGGTGGTCAAGCCGGGCGACGTGATCGCGACCTTGTCTGGTCCTGCGCGAGGTATCTTGACGGCGGAGCGGGTCGCGTTGAATTTCCTGTGCCGCCTGAGCGGGATCGCCACGGCGACAGCATCCGTGGTTGCCGCGGTTCAGGATTATAAGGCGAAGATCGTCTGCACGCGCAAGACAACGCCCGGTTTACGCGCGATCGAAAAATACGCCGTTCGCGTCGGTGGGGGCAGCAACCACCGGTTCGGCCTCGACGATGCCGTTCTCATCAAGGACAACCATGTTGCCATCGCCGGCGGCGTCACCGAAGCGATGAAGCGTGCGAAAAGCGGCGTCGGGCATCTGGTCAAGATCGAACTGGAGGTGGATACGCTCGATCAATTGCGCGAAGCACTCGATCAAGGCATCGATGCGGTGCTTCTCGACAACATGAGCCCGGACATGCTCCGCGAAGCCGTCGCGATGGTCGCCGGCCGGGCGGTGATCGAAGCTTCCGGTCGCATCACGCCAGCGACGGCGCCGTCGGTCGCCTCAACCGGCGTCGATCTGATTTCGATCGGCTGGCTCACGCACAGCGTCGGCATTCTCGACATCGGGCTTGATTTCAAGGACCAGGCAAGCGCCTGATGCCCGAGCCTGACATCCGGGTCTGGGGGATCAGCTCAAAAATCCAAGAAAATCAACGCGACAAGATCTGCCGGGCGGCGCCGTAGGGGTGATTGCCGTCCGCCATGCCTCCGTAAGGCGTTTTCGACGGTCCGAGACCGAGGATACGGTATGTTGGACGTTTCACATCCCTGTTTGTTCGGCGGATGTTGATGGCTGACGCAGCCATTCCGGCGCAGCATCAGGCTGCCGCCGGCATGGCAGATACAGCCCCCATGATCGATGGAGATGCTCGAAGCAGCCGCCCTGGCCGTGTTACTGCGAAGGCGGGTGTCGTTTCCTGAAGGGGTCTGCCGCCTCATCGTATCCACGGCGACTGCTAATAAACATCAGGATCATCAACCCGCATCCGATGACCAGCGAAAAAAACGTGCCAAGACCGAGCGCGATCCAGCCGTGTATGGTCATGTCGGTGCTGGAGATCCCGTTGAGGATTGAAATCGCCCACACGCCGGTAATGGTGAGTATGGCCGTTAATGCTACCAAAATAACGATCCTACCCTTGCCCATACTTTCCATAGCCGTGCCTTTCGTTTTGTAAAGCCTGGCCGTTCCGACTAGCTCCGGTGGGGTTTTATCGGGAGCGCCGTGAAACCGGCCAGCGTGTTGTGATCGTCTGGTTTCGGCGCCTATGCGGGGAAATCAGATGTAGCCGCGAGCGAAGGTTTCGACGCGTCAGGATATCAGCGAATTCGACATCAGAGCGCTCCTCAATTGATGGATTTCCGATATACCTTTTATATAGCCTTCCATGCGCCCATGTGTAAGAGGGGAAACGGGGCCCAAATTCACTTATTGGGCATTGCCCCATACGACCATCCAAGAATACCGGCGAGGGTCGTGCCGCTCCCATCGGGGTAGCGGCCAATTTGCGCGTGGCATTGCCCCGGCGCATCTTCGCCGTGACCTCACTGATGCCGAGGTCGAAGGCGATCTGCTTGTCGAGGCGCCCGTCCGACGGGCCCTGCACGTTCCCGAGGCATCAGCACAAAGCGGCCGAGCCTTTGACGCGACCTGGAAACGCATCGGCACCTTACCGACCTGCTTCACCCTGCAGCAATGCGCCAACGACTTCGCCAACACAGGATACGCTTCAACATGAAGTGATCATGCTCTGGATTCCTGGATTCCATTGCGAAGGTCCGATGGTGTGATGGCGTAGCGGCGCCGGAATGTGCGGTTGAAATAGGACAGGTCGCCGAAGCCGCAAGCATGTGCGACCGATGCAATCGTGCAGGTGGCATGCTGCGGACTGCGTAGCAGCCGCCGCGACCGTTCAAGCCGCAGGAAAAGGACGAAATCGGAAAACGTCGTCTGCTCCCCCTGAAACAGCTTGCGGACATAGCGTGGTGAAATGCCGTGGCGCGCGGCGATCGTGTCGATGCAAAGGCCCGGTTCGCAAAGATGCGCGCCGATGTCTGCCTTGATGGCCCGCAGCCGCGCCGCGCGCACACCGCCGCGTTCATCATACGGTGATTCGCAATCCGGTTCGGCTCCGATCACGGCCGCCATGAGGTCGCGGATATGAGCGGCGGCGATCCGGCCGAGTTCGTCCGGACAGGGCTTTTGCCGGGCTTGCAGCAGGCCCACATAGCCGACGAGCAGGTCGAGCGCGCCGTTTTGCCTGCTCACCACGGTCATCGATACGTCTTCCCGGTTCGGCAGCAGCGGCGTCAGGTCGTCGATCGGAACCGATATGTTGGTGAACCTCGCTTTGTCTCGGCACTGGATGACGCTGCGCTCGCTTCCCCTCAGAAAGATGGCGTCGCCGGCAGCGAGCACCTGTTCGCGGCCGCGTTGGGCGATGTGCAGCGGTGCGTCGGCGGTGACGATAAAGACCATGTCGGCCATGTCGTCGGAGATGAGCCGCTGCGTTCGGGATACACGAACGGGGCTAACAGTCACCGAAGCGAAGGCGGCGCCCGGCAGCGCGCAGAGTTCGCCCTCGGCGTGAAAGGACGTTCCTTTCGCCGGCTCGATATCGAGCCGCACCATCGTCTGCCCGAACACTTCACGCCAGACCGGAAGCCGGTCGCGCGCCGGCAGCGCGGCCGTCGACAGAAACACTGACGAAGAAGGCGTCGAGTTCGGGTCGTTCAAGCTCACGATTGCATCGCCCCCTGTCGCAAGGATGCAACAGCGGTGGCGGGGCGTCAATTTTGTTCCGTTTCGTCCGCATCCTGTTCCTTCCTGTCCACGACGGTTCATCGCCGATGCGTCATGATCGGCAGAGGCGAGGATCGCGGGGAGAAAACATGAACTTGCCGGGCGGCGTTGCTGCTGGCGCGGGTGGCAAAGGCTCGACAGGCTTGCCGTCGCGCCGGGGAAAGGCCGTGCGGGTGCTGTTGTTCTTCATCTATTTCTTCGTATTCGCAATCGGTATACCGGCGCTGACGATTGCGGTGGTCCAGGCGAAATACGGCCTGATCGACGGCCCTCCCTCTTTCCCGCCGGATGCCTTTGGCGAACAGATCAAGACGGCGGCCAAATACGGCATTTTCGTCTGGGCGGGCATGCAGTTCTTTATCTTCGGCCGGGTCGCCTCCTGGGCCGGCAGCGAGCCAGCCGTTCCGGGCGTTCCCCCCATCGCGAAGGAAGTGTTGATGTCACGCTTGCTGGCGCTCAACCAGCAGGACATCCCCTTTGCCGTCAGCCGCGGCAGCAGCGCCAACGAACTCGTCATCGACTGGCGCTACGCCGACGCCAAATGGCTCGACTTGATGCGCCTGCACGGTATGAGCAAAGGCTATCGGCTGGTGCTCCGCCTCGACGAGGGCGCGCATAACGCCCGTGCGCAAGACCGATATGCCTCGTTCGACTGGTCGGCCGGGCGTGGGCCGAATCTCGTCAGTCTTAATTGGAGTGTCTCCCTCGGCATCACCTTCTACGAATACCAGCATGAGCGGGTGTTCGGCCTGCAATTCAAGGACGGCAAGCCAACCTTCGACCTCAGCTATGCCTATACGTTCGACCTCAACGAGTTGAAGCAACCGATGATCGAGATCATCCGCCATTCCGGCTGGAATTTCCGGCCGGTCATCACGTTTTTCCGGCCGATCGGCGGCTGACGAACGGGATGGAAAAGGGAGCCGACGTGAAGCAAACCAAGTCAGCAGTTTACTTTGGACAGGGCATTTACCGGATTTTCCTCGCGGCAATCATGATCGCGCTCATACCGGCGGCGGTATCGTCGGCCACGACGCAGGATAAAGAGCAGCCGCGCTGGTTCGGCGGCAGCTTCGACAACAAGACGGTGCTCGCCTACGGCATACCGGACAGCGACTATGTCGTTCTATTGTTTTCGTGCCGGCCGGGTGCGTCCGTCGTGAAAGTCGACGTGCAGGACGAGGAAAGCGGCGCCAAAGAGGGCGACCTGCTGCTCGTTGGTTTGGCGGCGGGCAAAGAGCGGGTCGAGTTTTCCGAAAAGGCCATCCTCAACCAGGATTCGGGCGGCGTTGAACTCCATGCCGACCTGCTCCTCAATCAGGCCTTGCGACACATCCTGGCCTCGAAGGAGCCGTTGGAAATCACGGTCGCGGGGCACACGCAGCGCTTCGCCATGAATGGCGCAGCCGGGCCGGCGGCCAGGATGATCGCGGCCTGTGATTCTCCCAAGCCGGCCGCCGATCTCGACGTGACGGTGACCAACAAGGCCGGGCTACCGTTACAGAGCTTTGCCTATTCGCAAACCGGCGTGAATTCCTTCGAAAGCGGCGGGTTCGGTAACAAGAAACTGGAACCGGGCGCCAGCCGGACGTTCACCATTCCCGACGGGCGCAAGATCTGCACCTTCGACATCTCCGTGATTCTCGCCAAAGACGATGAGGAATGCTGCAGCATGGGAAAGCCGGCAGGCACGCAGAACCTGTGCGAGAATAGCGAGTTCGTCGTCCATGACTAGCTTTGCGCAGCCCGTTGTATGCGGGGTGAAAGCGTTTCTCCTTTGTTTCGCCGTACTCCTGGATGGATTGGCGAGCGCCGATCCCGCGGGCGCCGTGGAAGCGAGTTTCGATTGCAAGAAGGCCGCAAGCGCGATCGAAAAATTCATCTGCTCTCAGGCGGTATTGCGCTGGAACGACCTTGCCCTGTCGCGCAGCTATCGTGCCGCGGGCAATGCCGTGGTCGGCGCCGCGCGCGACGATCTGCTGGCCAGCCAGCGCGACTGGGTGCGCGAACGTGACCGCCGCTGCATCGCCGACCGTTCGTTCGCGGAACTGTCCGCGCCGTCCACCGCATTGCGGAGCCAGGCCTATGACTGCCTGAACAGTGTCTATCTCAATCGCCGCCGCGGGCTGCAGGATATTGCCGCCGCGCCCTTGCCGCTGCGCGACATCGAGGCGATCAACCTCAAGCCGATCGCGGCGGCCCGCCCCGAGATCGTCGAGGGAGCCGAACCGCGCATCGCGGGGATAAAAGCGTCGCCCGACGGTGCGATGCTGGCGATCCTGCTGCCCAGCCAAGAACTCGACGTCCCCGACCAAATCTGGCTTTATCGGGTTGCCGATCGCAAGCTGGTCGCGGCGACGCCGAAACCGGACCAGCAACAACCCCATCCCGACGGCTCGCCGCTGGCGATCAACTCGCTGGCCTGGCGGGGCGACACGCTTTACGCGCGCGTTGCGGTGTCGAGCAAGGACGGCCAAGGCGAGGAAGGCACGACCGTTGTCTATGCGGCCACGGTTGACGCCAATCGCCGGCTGAACGAGGTGCCGGGCGATATCTACGCACTGCTCGACGATGCGAGCCGACCGGGCGTGGTCGGGCAGGACGAGGTGCCGGAAAGCGACTGGGACATCCTCGAAACCATCCGGGGCAATCGCGACTTCCTCGCATGGGCCTACGATCTCGGCCACGGCACGATCGAATTGAGAACGCGCAAGCGGGCGTCCGGGTCGCCGGACTATCTGGTGGCGTGGGGCTCATGGGGCCTGTGGCAATATCTCTTCGATACCCGCCGCTCACAACTCGTCTATTCGGCCGATACGGGAATCACCAGCTTCGACATGACAACGCGCGGCGAGCGGCGCATCGCGGGCACTTCGCGCGGCGACAAACCTTATGCGATCTCCGCCGACCGCTGCCTGTTCGTGTGGTCGACACGCAACCAGTGCAGCGACGAATTCCTGACGGCACAGGACGAAAGCAAGCCGGGCCGGTTTTGTCTCGCGCATCTGCCAAAACCGGAGGCAGGCAAATGATGCGTACCCTGCTTGCCGCACTTTGTTGCGCGACCACCTTCGCTGCAATCCCAGCCCTTGCAGAGAGCGAAGGGCGCGGCGTCGGTTATGCCGCCACCGGTCCGGTTTTCGATCTGCCGGCCGGCATGAGCGTGGAGCGGCAGGAGGTGCATATCTCGCTCCATTCCGTCCGGCTGGCTTATATCTTCAAATCTCCCGCGCATCAGACAGCACATTTCAGCTTCGCCATGCCCGAGATGCCGGTGGATGCCAATCCCGATATCGCAGCCCTCAGCGAGAACTCCGAGGCCGCGGGACTCGCCGCAGACACGCAGCCACCCAATTATCTGAACCTTTCCGTGCGCGTGAACGGCAAGCCGCTGGCGTTCGCCGGCCACGGCCATGCGCTGCTGGATGGAAAGGACGTGACACGGCAATTACTCGACGCCGGCGTGCCCTTGCTCTCCGGCCCCGATGGAGAGTCGCCGTGGCAGCACCTGCCTTCGCAGGTGCAGACGAAGCTTGAAGCGAGCGGCCTGGTTCATGGTGACACGGCGCAATGGAACTATCAGGCCGATTTCGAGTGGGACCAGACCTTCGAGCCGGGCGAAACGCGCGTCGAGATAAGCTATGCCCCGGTTTCCGAATACTTGAGCGACATAGGTTCGAGTGTTGACCCGGGCGGCTCGGCGACGCGGGCCTATTGCATCGACGATGCCGTGCGCCGGGCCTTTTTACGCAAACCTTCCTATGAGCTTTACAGCGTCACGCATCTCGCTGCGGGCGGATGGCGCGGGCCGGTCGGCCACTATCGACTGACGGTCGACAAGGGCGCGGCCGTCAATCTGGTCGCGTTCTGCCCGCTGGAAGCGAAAAATGTTTCGCCGACCACATTCGAATGGACGGCAAAGAATCTCACGCCCGAACGCCAGCTTGGCGTCCTGTTCTTTGTCGATCCGGATTCCGCTTCTTCGAGCACGCAAAAATGACGAGGACACACATGGTCCGGCATACGATCGCCCCGGCAATCATGACCTGCGCCTTGATGTTGCTGCCGGCAGCTCCGGCGAACGCTTCCGGTCCGGGCTTCGACTGCGCCAAGGCAACGCGCCAGATCGACAAGGCGATCTGCGCATGGGACACGGTGGGGTCGCTCGATGGCCGCATGGCGGCGGCTTACAAGAAGGCGATTGCTGCCCACGATGGCGAAGCTGCCATCGCGTCGGTCAAGGCGGATCAGAAAGCATGGCTGGCCGAGCGCGACCGCCGCTGCGGGCTGAAGACCGTGAAGCCGAGGGAAGGCAGCGAGGAAGGATTGAGCCCGCAGCAATTCGGGCAACTCATGTGCCTCCAGTTCATTTATCCGCCACGCATCGCCCAACTCATGGATCTTGCCGCGCCGCCTCTGGTGCCGGTCAACATCAAGACCGTGCCGATCGAGCCGTCGAAGGCGGCCTATCCCGACGACTGGCAGCCGGCCGGCTATCAGGCCCAGTTCTCGCCCGACAAGACGCTGATGGCTTTGGGCGTCGAGGACGGCGCCGGCTACGTCAAGCAGGTCTGGCTCTACCAGCCGGCAAGCGGACGGCTGGCCGTTGCCTCGCCGCGCAAGCACAAGGGTGCGGCGGAGAAGCCCGAAGATATTTCGGAACTCAATTCGTGGTTTTGGGGGGATGATGGCCGCTTTTATGTTCGCGCGCGCCGACCGCGCGGCGAGGACGGCGTGTTCGGCGCCGATATGGACGGCTATGCCGAGATGAAGCCGCCCCCGGACGTGGCCGAAAAAATCGCTGCCTCCAATGCCGCACGCAAAGCGGTATTCTACAACAGCGAGATCCCCGAGGAAAAACGGCCGCCCGGCTTCAACGATGACAGTTATGACGAGCAGAAAGGCGGCGCGTTTATCGCCTGGGCTCAGAACAAGGGACATGGCTCCTTCGATGTCAGGGCTGCGCGCAACGGCGACGAGGAGCCGCGCATCATTACCTCCGGCAGCTGGGAGCTGAAGGACTTTCAGCTCGATCCGAGTGGCACCAGGCTTTTCTACAATGGCGATGACGGGCTCGTCGTCACCGATCCGGACAGCCGCGTGACACGGCGGCTCAAGGGCACGCGCGGCGGCTCGACCGAGACTAGACCGATCAACATGTCGGCTGACGGCGACATCCTCATCTATTGGGCCAGCGGGTCCTGCACGCGCGATGCCACTGAAGAGACCGGCCCGGATGCGGATGACGACAGCACCAGGCGCGTGTGCCTCGCCTATCTGGAAGCCGTTGGCAGCGCGCCAACCTCCAAGCCCATTTCCGAAACACTCCCGGCAACGGCAAATACCGCCCTCCCCGATCCATGGGTTGGAAAATGGGAAGGCAGCGGCAACGGCTCTGTCTCGGCCACCATCCGGCGCGGCACGGCCAAACCGGACTATCTGGTGATCGATCTGGTCGCCGGAATGCCGGGCTGCTCGGGCGCCGTCACGCTCTACGGCAAGCCCGAGGGCAATGCGGTGCTCGTCGGCGAAAGCTACGAGCCGAATAATCGTGACATCCCTGTCTGCCGCGTGAAGTTGTCGCTCGATAGCAAGGGAGTGCTGACGACTGAAGTGGCCGGACCGTGCACCCTTTATCACGGTGGCTCTTGCGGCTTCGACGGCAGCATGACACGGAGCAAGTGATGCGCGGTCGGCAAAGCCACAGCATCAAGTGAAGGACTTCCTTGCTGCATCCGCTGACGCGGCAATCATGGATTCCCGGCCATGGATGATCGCCGTCGCAGGCGATAGCGGCAAACGAGATAGAAAGAAAAAGAGAACCATCATGCAAATGAAATCGATTGTCACGACGATTGTTCTTCTCGGCTTCCTTCCCGCCGCTCCGGTATGGGCGCAGATCGCGGCCAACGAGCATGAGTTTCAGCAATTGTCCGCTGCTCTCAAAGCCAACGATGCGGAGCGGCAGTCGGCCATCACAACCTGCATCAAGCAAGGCATCGGCGTTAGCCTGGAAAAACTTGCCAAGCTCATGGGCGTGCCGGTGGAAAAGGCGACTGAGGCGTGGTGTACGCGCATGACCAACGGGATTGCAAACAGCAAGCTTACCTTGGCCGATGTCAACGCGCTGAACGAAGGAACGGTCACGCCCGGCGCGCGCGAGGTGCTGAAGAGCGTGTCAGACGGCAAGTAGAAACTTGCGACCTTTCAGCTTCATTTCCCCGCTGCGATGCAAAACGTCGAGGACCTTCCCCAATCGCTTGCTCTACCCCTCATCGGATTCCGGCCGACATCACAGATCGATGAAATCGACCGCATGATCCTGCACGGTTCTCGCCAGATTCACGACATGCCTGTGATGCGTGAACAAAATAATCTGCTGATGCTTTCCGGCAGCGGCCAGCAACCGAAGTCCCGCCAGCGTGCGCTCATCATCGAAGCTCGTCAGCAGGTCGTCGCCAATGAACGGCATTGGCTCCGATGTCCGGCGCTCGAGCAGTGCCAGGCGTAACGCCAAAAACAACTGATCGCGTGTCCCCTCGCTGAGACCCGTGATCTGCACATGCTCTCCGTTATTACTATTACGCTGCGCGACAAGGATCGGCTGATCGTCGTCTCCATAAGCGACGCCGAGACCGGTGAAAGCATCGCCGGTCGCCATTGCAAACAGCGTGCCCGCGCGCGAGATCAGCGGATCCTGCACCATGGCGCGATGCCGCTCGATGGTACGGGCGGCAAGCCGGGATGCGGCGGCCCGCAGCAGCCAGCGCTCGGCAACGGACAAAAGCTCGGCGTTGGCCTCCGCTCGTTCTGCAGCCGTGCCGCTCGCATCGCGCCCCTTCAACAAGGCATCTAGCTCGCCCTGCTTTTGATGACTGAGAGCGGACGCGCTGGTGATATCCTTGAGCAATTGCTCCTGTCGAATCGTTTCCAGCGCGATGTCACCCGGTAATTGATCGAGATCGAGCCCCTCTTGCTCCCGCCTCAACGCCGCCTCGTCGCGGCCGTCGCTTGCCTCGTGGAGATCGCGCAGCAATCGCGCCCGCTCGTTCTCCAGTTGTCCCCTCGCCGAGAGGCGATCTATCGTATCATGCAATGCGGCGCTGTCGGCGACGGCCAGAATTCGGCGAGCTTCGTCAAGCACCATCGTGGCCGACGCGCGCTGAGCCTCGAGGCCCTTGCGGGCCGCAGCCCGTTTCGCGCACGCCTCAAACAAACGCTTGCGAGCCTCACCAGCGCTCCGCGTTTCTGCCAGCGCAGCCAGGAGCCGCGCCAGTGTTTCTTGCGCGTCTTCGCTTCCAAGATGCGGCGCGACGCTGCGCGCGATGTCGAACACGTCACGGTCGAACGTCCGAATATCCGCTTCCATGGTCTTGACGCTGCGTCCCTCGCGCTCATGGCTCGCTTTGGGCACCACAACCGAGTTCCAGACCGTCAACGCCGCTTCGGCCTGAGGCGTCGTCGCCTCGCCCGTCAAGCCGATGCCGGTCATTGCCATCGGCCACACCTGAAGCAGATCCGAGAGTCCCGATTGCGCCGCATCGCGCGCCGCAGTGGCTTCCCTCACATCACGTTCGATCCGCATCTTCGACGCCGACCGCGCTCTCGCCTCAGTCCACGCCCTTTGCAATTCATCAAATCGCGCCTTGGCTTCACGAAAAAGGATATTCGGCGGCAATGTACGATCCGGTGACCGGCCGGCGCCTTCGAGAAACGCAATAACGGCAGCTTTGTTTGCATCGAGCGTTGCCGCCAGAGCGTCGATGCCCGCCTTCTGCGCATCGCGTTTGTCCAACCGATTGAGAATGCCGTCCAGACGCTCGCGCCAACGCTGCATCACGGCCGGACTGCGTGGTGTCAAACCCGATGGCGCCCATTGCTGCGTCCATGCCGCGGCGGCCGCAGTTATCTGCGTCCGCAGGTTGGCCAGTCTCGTCACGATCCGCTCACGTTCTGCGCGGCCGGCGGCGATGCGCTGTTGCGCATCTTCCTGCCGGGCGGCGCGTCCGGTGTCGGCCAGCAACAAATCCGTCATGCTATCGATGATCTGGGACGATCGCATCACGTCGGACAGGCGCGCAAAGCGCGAGGCCTGATCTCCGTCGAGCACGGCGCGCAGTCCGTCAAGATGGATGTCCCGCTCTTGTCGCGCGCCCGCGAGATCGACACGCGTCGGCCCTGAACCGCTGCTCGCCAGCCGGGCGAGTTCGGACTCGGACGCGGCGATCGCATTGTCGGCAGCATTAAGCGCGTCGCGAAGCCACTTCTCCTCGCTTTCGTTTCGCTCCGCAGCACGGGCATGATTTGCAATGCTGGCCCCGTCTGGCAACGGTAGCGACCGTAACGTTTCGAGCGCGCCCGGCAACGGATCCAGCGAAGCCGCCTCCGCGACCAGCGCGCCGGACTCGATATCGAGCGATGCTGTGTCGTGGCGCAGCCGGTCGGCTTGCGCGGGAATGTCGCCCAAAGCATCGAGGCGCTGCCGCAACTGTTCGGGATCGATCACGGCATGGGCCTCGCTTTCCCCGGCCGCGATATCCTGAAGTTCCTGCTGCGCGCGGGCGTGCCGCATGTCGGCATCGGTGATCGCCTGTTGGAGGCGCCCGGCCCGATCGAGCAGATCGCGCACATGCGCCAGCGCGAGGTCGGTCGGCAATCGTTCCAGCAGCGCCTCATGCGACGCCAGCCCGAGACGCCGAGCGGCATCGTCCAGCGCGTCTCTCGCTGCATCGCGCGCCTGCCGGCGTCGCGGCAAATCCTCGATGGCCTTGCGTATCGCGCCGAGCCGTTCGCGCAGCGCGTCGATCGCATCTCTTTCCGATAGCAGCGTCTCGTTGACAGCCAAGGCAGCAATCTCTGCGCGATCCGCCGCATCGGCCATGTCCAGCGTGGACATCTCGCGATCGAACGCGGCTTCCGCGTCAAGCGATTGGCGCCATTCCACGAGCGATTGCGATGGCACCGCTGGCAGGTCAGCAAATGCCGCCAATTCCGCGGCGAGTTGCTCAAGCCGCGCCAGCTTCGGGTACACGCGCAACGTCCGCTGCCAGCGCGCCAGCGTACTGCCACTCACCTTATGTTCCGCGGTCAGTGCCTCCAGATGCTCATTCGCGTCACGCGCCGCGCTTTCCGACTGTTGTAGAGCCTCACGCGTCACGATGGCATCGCGCAATCTCCTGTCCGCGTTGTCACGGCGATCCAGCGCCAGATAGAATGGCTTGCCGCTCGACCGGCGCGGCGTGAACAGACCGTCCGCTTCGAGTTGCAGCTTTTCCCTGATCCGTGACAGCGTCGTCATCCCCACCGAGCTTGCGGCGAGCGTTTCGGCCAATCGTCCGCCGGCGTTGAGCAGTTCGTTGCCACCGTCACGCAACGCCTGCGCGGTCAGGCCGAATTCACGGCTGTAGATCTCGCGAGACACCCCGCCGAGAAGGGAGGTAAGCCAGTCGTCCGGCAGCGGCTGATCGGCGGCATCAATGAGCGTATTCTTGTTGCCCTTGCGCCGACGCGCTGCGATCAGCTCGCCATTGGAGTGGCGAAATGCGCCGCCGACGCGCAACGTCTTGCTGTCATGCCTGAAATCATAGGGCGTTCGCCCACCGAATCCGAACAACAGATCGCCGATGGCCGAAAGCGCCGAGGTTTTTCCGGCTTCGTTGGCGCCGTACACGACATGCAGGGCCGCCCTCGGATGAAACAACAGGGTATGGTCCGCGAAGATGCCGTAACGCTCGAGAATCAGCCGCTCGATTCTCACGACGATTCTCCGGCGAGCAGCGCGCGCGCATCGCGGGCCAGCGCCCTCAGCATGTCGGCGTCGGAGAAACCATCGTGCAGGTCTTTCGGCAGCCTGGCTTTCACCGCTTCGGCCAATTCAGCCAGGTCCGCAGCGAACCTGGGATCATTGGCGACCTGCTCAAGAAGAATATCGACATCAAGGCTTTCGGCCGACAACAGCGGCGCGGCCGATCGCTGCAGTAATGTGGTTTTCACTTTCACCTGCTCGACCCAACAATCATCGGAGAGCTGGAAACCACTGGCGCGAACATCGTCCTGCAATGACTCTCGCCTGACAACGAGTTGGTTGTGCAGCGCCGTCGCGCCGACCAGCGTGACGCGAACGGCCATCGGGCGGCCCTCGCTTTGCGCGTGCGCGCCTGCCAATTCGGCCGAAACTTGCTCGATCACATCGGCATCATTCGCCGCTTCCGACACATCGACCGTGAGGTGCGCCCATCGTGCGCAGTCCAGCACCAACGGCGTCACCTCTACGATACGGCCATTCTCGACAGTAACGCGCATCGCGCCTTTTGCGCCGGTTTCCCGTACGCTACGCCCCTGCAGATTGCCGGGATAGACGATCCAGGGATCGCGGTTCACGATCTCCGCCGCGTGGACATGTCCAAGCGCCCAATAATCGTAACCGAAACGCTTCAGGTCATCGACCGTACACGGCGCGTATCCGTCGTGACCGCGCGTTCCGTCGAGCGACGTATGCAGCACGCCAATGTTGAGCCAACCCTCGCGGCGCGCCGGATAGGTGGTGACGAAATCGCCTGTGAGCCGACTGGGAAAACTGCGCCCGTGCAACGCGACACGGTGAGTCTCGATCGGTATCGTTGCCGCCTTGTCGGATGGAAAGACATGAACCGTCTCGGGATAAGGAAGGCCGCGCGATATCACACTTTCGGCGTCGTGATTGCCCTTCACCAGAAAGACGGGAATGCCGGCGCGGTGCAGCGCGCTAACGGCGCGGACGAAAAACAACCCGGTCGTGACGTCCTTCCAGTCACCGTCAAAAATGTCGCCGGAGATAATAAGAAAAGCGGCCTTGCTTTCGATCGTCTCGGAAACGAGCGCCTCCACCGCACGGCGACCGGCGGCGGCAAACCGCTCCGCAACAGTTTTGTCTTTCAGGCCAAGGCCGGCGAGCGGGCTGTCAATGTGAAGATCGGCGGCGTGAATAAAGGTGAAACGCATCTCTGTGGCGGTCCGGCGGCCATCGAAAAGATGGCGGATCTTTTCGCGGGGGGTTGGTCACCTGCGCGTATGTCGGCGACGGCAGAGAGAAGCGGAATTTGACGAATGATCTATCCCGCACACATGGAAGAGGCACCCCGCAGGGTGCCCCATTTTGTGCATAAGCTCGTTAACGGGAGGCCCTCAATCACCAGTCCGCTAAAACTGACGAAGCCTTACGACAACAAGCTTGCACGTATGAAGTGTGCCGTGATGAAATGCTTCTGTCAAGGATACGATGGGGAACACAATGACGAATTCTCTGAGAAGACCGTATCGTCTTGGGCTCGATCAACCTCGTTGGTCTCAGCATTGAAGTCGGTGATACTTTAGCGGACTGGTGATTGAGGGCCAACCGCAACGAGAAGAACAAAAGCTTTTATCAGAGTTTAGCGAGCTGTAATCGAGATCCATCCGCATATTAGCTTTCACTGATACGATACCCAATGCCCGGCTCGGTCAGGATGATCCGCGGATCGTCGGCCTTGTCTTCGATTTTCTGTCGCAACTGGCCGATGTAGACGCGCAGATACTGCGTATCGCTGGTATGCGCCACCCCCCACACCGCCGCAAGAATTTGCCGATGGGTCAGGACCCGGCCGGCATTTTTCGCAAGGAATGACAGCAGCTCGAATTCCTTCGGCGTCAGCTTCAATTCGATTCCTGCACGTATCGCGCGGTGGCGCACGACATCAACTTCGAGATCGCCAGTTCGCAGCGATGGCGTCTCCGCGTTGCGCTGGAGGCGGTGCCGAAGCGCGGTCCGCATCCGCGCCATCAGTTCCCCTATATTGAAGGGCTTGTTGACGTAGTCATCCGCGCCAAGGTCAAGCGACTCAATCTTCTCGGCCTCGCGGTCCCGCGCGGAGAGAACGACGATCGGTACGTCCGACCATTCCCGCACCCGGCGGATTACATCCTTGCCATCACCGTCGGGAAGGCCGAGATCGAGCAGCACAACATCGGGCGCGTCGCCAGCGATGCGCTTGACGGCGTCTGCGACGGTGGCGGTGCTCGACATATCGTAGCCGTTGGCCTCGAGCGCGGGCTTGAGGAAGCGAAGGATCGCCGCCTCGTCATCGACGACCAGCACACGAGGCTTTGTCGTACTCACGTTGCGGCGTCCTCTCGCGGAAAGACCATCACGAACCGGGCTCCGGGCTGCCCCTCCACGGGGCTGTCGACGGTAATCGAACCACCATGAGCCTCCATAATTCCCCTTGCTATCGCAAGACCGAGGCCCGTCCCCTTTCCGCCGTCATGCACGTCGTCCGCACCGTTTCCCCTGACGAACCGATCGAAGACGTGGGGCAGTATATCGGACGCGATTCCGGGCCCGTTGTCGGTCACGCGTATAGTTATGCCTGACAATCCGGCCTGCGCATCGATCACGATGTGCGTCTCCTTCATTGTATGCACAATTGCATTGGCCACGACATTGCCGATCGCCTGTTCCGCCAGCGCCGCATCGGCACGAACCAGCGGAAGATCGAACGGCATCGCAATATCGATGCGTTGCGGCGCGCTGCGCCGCCGCGCGGCGCTGGTCACGCGCTCGACAATTTCCCGGAGGTCGATCCAGTCACGGCGTAATTCCAGCGCGCCGGAATCGATGCGCGTGATCGCAAGCAGGTTGCGAACCATTTCGTCGAGCCCTTCGGTCTCGTGCTTGATTTGCCCGAGCAGATCGGTCCTGGCAGCGGCGCCGAGCTTGCCGCCGTAGCTCAGCAAGCTGGTTGCCGCGCCAAGAATGGAGGACAGCGGCGTCCGGAAATCGTGCGAAATCGACGCCAGCAGCGTGTTGCGAACGCGCTCGGTTTCGGTCGCTGTTCTGGCGCTCACCATCTCGCTTGCCAACGCGGCCCGCTCAAGCGCCGCGGCGGTTTGCTCGGAGAGCGTGTCGAGCAAGGTCCGCGCCTCCGAATCGAACGGCGGCGTGTTCTTGTCCTTTGCAACGCCGATGACGCCGAGGGTTTTGTCTCCGATTCGCAGCGGGACGAAATACCACGGGATGATCGGCAAAGTGCCGGTGTCGGCGCCCGCGGGTTCCGCATGACTGTAGGCCCAGCGCGCGGCCGTCATCGCCGCCGTATCCAGCGAATCTTCCGGCGGCCAGGCCGCGGTCAGGGCAAGATCATCGCCTTCCGCCAGCAGCACCACGACCGGCCGCGCCAGGCTGGCGTGAATTTCACCAGCCGCGCCTTCGGTAATGCCATCTCGCGTCGCCAGTCCCGACAGGCGGCGCGTGAATTCATAGAGCCGGCGCATGGCGCGAACCCGGCCCGCGGATACGCGCGCCTGATCCCGCACCCGACCTGCCATCGCGGAGGTAACAATCGCGACGACCAGGAAGATGACCAGCGCCAGCAGCTCATAGGGCTCGGCAATCGTGAAGTTGTAGAGCGGCGGAATGAAGAAGAAGTTGTAGATGAAGAACGACAGCACCGAAGCGTAGACCGCGGGCCAGACGCCGAAGTTAATGGCGCTCACCAGCACCGATAGCATGAACACCATCGACAGATTCGGGATCGACGTCAGTTCGGTCAACACTTTGCTAACGGCGAGCGCCGCAGCCACCGCCAGGGTGGCGTAGACAAACGGAAGCGGGCGCAGCGGACTCCTGTTGCGCGGCAACCAGCCCGACGCCGGTTCGGGCACATCGCTTTCGCGCGTGACCAGATGAATGGCGATGTCCTGCGTTCGCCGGACCAGCTCGTACGGCAGCGACCGGCGCAGCAGTTCGCTGACGAATCCGCCGCGCGAGCGGCCGACCACGATCTGGGTGACGTTCTCGAACTTCGCAAAGCGCAGTAACTCGGCCGGGAGATCGGCACCTGTCAGGGTTTGCGTCTCCGCACCCAGACTTTCCGCCAGCTTCATCACCTCATCGAGACGTTGACGGGCCGAACTATTGAGGCTGGCACCGGGCCGCTCGACTGTCACCGCGATCCACGGCGCATCCATCAGGTCTGCGAGCCGCTTGGCGGTGCGAACCACGGTGGGCGACACCGGATCGGGACCGATACATGCCAGGATACGTTCGCCGGCCGCCCACGGCCCGTCGATCGCCTGCGCCTGCATCCGCTCGATCAGGGACGCATCCACCCGCTCGGCCGCGCGGCGCATGGCGAGTTCGCGCAGCGCCGTCAGGTTCTGCGGCTTGAAGAAATTCTCGACGGCGCGCGCGGCAGTATCCTGAACGTAGACCTTGCCCTCCGCCAGACGCTTCAAGAGTTCGTCCGGCGGAAAGTCGACCAGCACGACCTCGTCCGCTTGATCGAAGACCTTATCGGGCACGGTCTCGCGTACGCGCACCTTGCTGATTTTCTGGACGACGTCGTTGAGGCTTTCGAGATGCTGAATGTTCAACGTGGTCCAGACGTCGATCCCTGCCCTCAACAGTTCATCGATGTCCTGCCAGCGTTTGGGGTGCCGGCTGCCGGGCACGTTGGTGTGAGCGTATTCGTCGACCAGCAGCAGACCGGGCTTGCGCGCTCGTGCGGCGTCGAGGTCGAACTCGTGCATCACCTGGTTGCGATAGACGATCGGTTTGCGCGCGAGCACCTCAAAGCCGTCGAGCATCTGATCGGTCTCGCGGCGGCCGTGGGTTTCCACCAGCCCCACGACAACGTCGCGACCACCGGCGGTCTCGCTGCGTGCCGCCGCCAGCATCGCGTAGGTCTTGCCGACGCCCGGCGCGGCGCCGAGAAAAATCTTCAGGTGGCCGCGTCCCTCCTTTTTTGCGAGGGCCAGCAGCGCGTCGGGTGAGGCTCGTGTGGCCGGCTCGCCGGACATGCGGCTCCTTTACCTTGGCTGACCGGACGCCGCCATCCTATCCAGCGCCAGGTTCAGCTTCAGCACATTTACGCGCGGCTCGCCGAGGAAGCCAAGCGTGCGCCCCTCGGTCCGGCTGTCGATCAGAGTCTCGACCTCTGTTTCTGGCAGATTTCGCGCTTTCGCGACCCGCGACACCTGAAACCGGGCCGCTTGCGGTGAGATATCGGGATCGAGGCCGCTACCCGACGCGGTCACAAGATCGACCGGGACCGCCGCCGAGGGATTTTGCGCCTTCAAGGTGGCGACGTCCTGCCGGAGACGATCGGCCAGCACCTTGCTGGTAGGCCCAAGATTGGATCCCATCGAATTGACTGCATTGTAGGGAGCCGGCACGGTCTTTGAGGCATCCTTCGGATCAGGCGCAGTCGTCGCCGAGGGACGGCCATGAAAATACCTGTCCGCCGCGAACTCCTGACCGATCAGGACGGAGCCGACGATCTTGCCGCCCTCGCGAACCAGGCTGCCCTGGGCCTGATAGCGAAACAGCGCCTGGGCCGCGCCGGTCATGGCCAGCGGATAGATCAGGCCGGTGATGATCGTCAGCGCGACGAGGATGACGATGGCTGGGCGTAGTTCTTTCAACATGACAGCCTCTCAAGCGAGATGCAAAGCCGTGACCGCGAGGTCAATCGCCTTGATGCCGATAAACGGAAGGACTACGCCGCCGAGCGCATAGATCAGGAGGTTGCGTCGCAATAGCGCCGCCGCCCCGATCGGGCGATACTTCACGCCCTTCAGCGCCAGCGGGATCAACGCGACGATGATCAGCGCGTTGAAGATGATTGCCGACAAAATCGCGCTCTGTGGGGTCGACAGGTGCATGATGTTGAGCACGCCGAGTTGCGGATAGAACGCCGCGAATATCGCCGGGATGATGGCGAAGTATTTGGCAACGTCGTTGGCGATGGAAAACGTCGTTAGCGCGCCGCGTGTCATCAGGAGCTGCTTGCCGATCTCCACGACCTCGATCAGCTTGGTGGGATCGGAATCGAGGTCCACCATGTTGCCGGCTTCGCGCGCGGCCTGAGTGCCACTCTGCATGGCGACCCCGACATCCGCCTGCGCCAGCGCGGGCGCGTCGTTGGTGCCGTCGCCGCACATCGCGATCAGCCGGCCGTCGGCCTGTTCGCCGCGAATATAACGCAGCTTGTCTTCGGGCGTGGCTTCGGCGATGAAGTCGTCGACCCCGGCCTCCGATGCGATCGAGGCCGCCGTGACCGGGTTGTCGCCGGTGATCATGACCGTCTTGATTCCCATGCGGCGCAACGCCGCGAACCGTTCCCTGACGTCTGGCTTCACCACATCCTTGAGGTGAATGACGCCGACGATGCGGTCGCCGTCCGCCAGCCCCAGCGGCGTTCCGCCAGTCCGGGCGATCCTGTCCACCGCCGCGCGAAAGGCCGGCGGCTCGGCAACATCGTGCCCGGCCTGGTCGCGCGCGAATTTCAGAATCGAGTCGATCGCGCCCTTGCGCAGCCTGCGGCCGCCGATGTCGACACCGGACAACCGCGTCACTGCGGAAAACGGGATGAAGGTCGCGCCTGCCGCCGCGGGATCGCGCGAGATGTGGTACTTGTCCTGCACCAGCGTGATGATCGAGCGGCCTTCGGCGGTTTCATCGGCATCGCTGGCCAGCAGCGCGATCCGTGCAGCCTCCTGTTCGCTGATGCCCGGAGCCGGAATGATCTCCGTGGCCAGCCGGTTGCCGAAAGTGATGGTGCCGGTCTTGTCGAGCAGCAAGGTATCGACGTCGCCCGCCGCCTCGACGGCGCGTCCTGACATCGCCAGCACGTTGAACCGGACCAGACGGTCCATGCCGGCAATGCCGATCGCCGACAGCAGCGCGCCGATGGTCGTCGGGATGAGAGTAACGAACAGAGCCACCAGCATGACGACCGAAATCCTACCTCCCGCGTAGGCGACATAGCTCGGGATCGTCGCCGTCGCGAACACGAAAATGATTGTCAGGCCGATCAGCAGGATGTTGAGCGCGATCTCGTTCGGCGTTTTCTGGCGTTCGGCGCCCTCCACCAGCTTGATCATGCGATCAAGAAACGACGAGCCCGGCGACGAGGTGATGCGGATCACGATACGGTCGGAAATGACGGTGGTGCCGCCCGTGACCGCGGAGCGATCCCCGCCGGATTCCCGGATCACCGGTGCGGACTCGCCCGTCACCGCCGCCTCGTTGACCGATGCGATCCCCTCAATCACATCGCCGTCGCCCGGAATGATATCGCCGGCTTCGCAGACGACGAAATCGCCGGTCTCGAGTTCGTCCGCCGAAACGCTCTCGAATAATTCGTGATTGTCCGCCATCAGGAGACGCCTGGCGCGGGTCTGGCTCCGCGTGCTGCGCAGCGCGTCCGCTTGTGCCTTTCCCCTGCCCTCCGCCACCGCTTCTGCGAGATTTGCGAACAGCACCGTGAACCACAGCCAGATCACGATCTGCAACTCGAATGCGATCGGCCGCCCGATCATAATGTCGCGCACCAACAGGATGCTGGTGAGACCGGTCACCACCTCCAGCACGAACATCACGGGGTTTTTGACGAGCGTACGCGGATCGAGTTTTATGAAGGCCTGGCCGACAGCGGGGAACACGATCGCGGGATCGAACAGAGCGATCGCCGGCATCCGTTTGCGCAATTTGAGAGCGTCCATGGGCGGGCTCCGATGGGTCTAGAGCCTTTCCGCTTCTGATGGACCAGAAGCGGGGCTCTAGATTTTAATTTGACGCGTTTTCTTCACGCGAACCGGTATCCACTTCGCTCGAAAACGCTTTAGAACAGGCTACCGGACTGCATCGCGAGATGTTCGACGATCGGGCCGAGCGCGAGCGCCGGGAAGAATGTCAGGCCACCGACAACGAGGATGACGCCGACCAGAAGCCCGACGAATAGCCCACCTGTGGTCGGAAACGTCCCGCTCGACACGGCGACGGTTTTCTTGGCCGCGAGCGATCCGGCGATCGCCATGGCCGGCACGATCGTCCAGAAGCGGCCGACGAACATCGTGACCGCACCGGCGAGATTGTAAAACAGCGTGTTTCCGGACAGCCCGGCAAAGGCCGAGCCGTTGTTGGCGGCCTGCGAGGTGAAGGCATACAACACCTCGCTGAAGCCGTGCGGCCCGGCATTGCCCATCGATGCCACAGCGGGCGGATAGACCACCGCGATGGCGGTCCAGCCCAGCATCATCAGCGGCAGAACCAGGATGGCGAGCATCGCCATCTTGACCTCGCGCGCCTCGATCTTCTTGCCGACGTATTCCGGGGTGCGCCCGACCATCAGGCCGGCGATGAACATCGTGACGATGACGAACAACAGCATTCCATAGAGGCCTGCGCCGACGCCACCGACCACGATCTCGCCGAGCTCCATGTTGATCAGCGGAATCATGCCGCCGAGCGCGGTGAAGGAGTCGTGCATGGCGTTGACCGCGCCGCACGAGGCCGCCGTGGTGACGACCGCGAACAGCGCGGAGGCAACGATGCCGAAGCGTACCTCCTTGCCCTCCATGTTGCCGCCCGTGAGGCCGAGCCCGTCCAGCAGCGTCGTACCATTGGCTTCAGCCCAGTAGCAGACCGCAACGCCGGCAATGAACAACACGCCCATGGCGGCCAGGATCGCCCAACCCTGGCGCTGGTTGCCGACCATCCGGCCGAACACATTGGTCATGGCCGCGCCGAGCACGAAAATGGAGATCATCTGAACGTAGTTGGACAGTGCCGTCGGATTCTCGAACGGGTGCGCGGCATTAGCGTTGAAGAAGCCTCCGCCGTTGGTGCCGAGCATCTTGATCGCGACCTGCGACGCCACCGGCCCGACCGCGATGGTCTGTCTGGCGCCTTCGAGGGTCGTCGCGTCGACATAAGCGCCGAGCGTCTGCGGAACGCCCTGCCAGACCAGAAACAGTGTGAGCGGGACACAGATCGGCAGCAGGACATAGAGCGTGCATCTGGTGATATCGACCCAGAAATTGCCGACGGTTCGCACGGAGGTACGCGCGAAGCCGCGAATCAGCGCGACGGCCAGCACGATGCCGGTCGCCGCCGACAGGAAATTCTGGTGGGTCAGGCCCAGCATCTGCACGAGATACGACATCGTGCTTTCGCCGCCGTAATTCTGCCAGTTCGTATTGGTGATGAAGCTGACGGCGGTATTGAGCGCGAGGTCGGGCGCGACGGCTGACTGACCGGCCGGGTTGAACGGCAGCAATGCCTGCAACCGCATCAGGCCGTAAAGAACGAGAAAGCCAGCGGCATGAAACAGCAGCATGGCGACAACGTAAGTCAGCCAGTACTGCTCCCGCGTCTCGTCGACGCCGGCGACCCGGTACAGCATCGCCTCCACCGGCTGGAGGACCGGCGACAGGAACGTGTGCTCGCCGTTGAAGACGCGCGTCATGTAGCCGCCAAAGAGCGGAGCGAGAGCGGCAACAATCGCGCAGAACAGCAGGATCTGCGCCCAGCCAAGCACCGTCATGGCGCGCCTCCTAGAACCGTTCGGGACGCAGCAGCGCGTAGACGAGATAGATGAGCAGCCCCGCGGTCACGAGCGCGGCCATCACATAGTCGATCGTCATGTTTGCCTCTTCAGAGCCGGTCGCAGGCGACGGCGTAGCCGATCGTCAGTGCGAAGGGAGCGAAGCCGATGACGAGCATGAGCAGATCGAACATGGAAACTCCCTCCAGATCATGTGGAGCTTCGATGCAGATAGGCTGGACGACATAAGGAAGCGATACTGATTTTCAGGTCCACGCATAAAGACAGCATAAAGACGCGTGGAGTGAATTTGAAATTCGCGACCTACCCGGCCGCACGTCCCGGACGCGAATGTGAATTTCAAAAAAGTTCGCTGGAACGGATGCGAACGTTAGAATCGGACCACTGGGATAACCGACGAAGCCGACGCCGGCTTTAGAATGCGCGGATCACGGAACTGCAGGAGCGTGACTGGCGTTGCCTGCGACATCGACCACGCCGGATGGCTGTCCGCGCGCAGTCCTCTCAACGGATGCCAGCTTCTTCTCCCAGTTGCAGGCATGCTCGATCATTTTCGGCAAGTCATTCAATTCCGGCTTCCACCCCAGGCTCACAAGCTGATCGCTATTTGCTACAATTGAAGCGGGATCTCCCGCTCGACGCGGCGCCTGGCGAGTTTCAAAATCAACTCCCGCGACCATCCTTACCGCGTCAACAACTTCTCTGACGGAATATCCCCGCCCATAGCCACAATTGAGCGTTCGCGACCCGCCGCCGTTCCGCAGATAATCGAGCGCCGCGAGATGCGCGCGGGCCAGATCGGAAACATGCACGTAATCCCGCACGCATGTCCCGTCGGGTGTCGGGTAGTCGCTGCCATAGATGTTCATGTAGGGGCGCCGGCGAAGCGCCGTCTCAAGCGCCACTTTGATGAGATGTGTCGCACCGGGAGTCGACTGGCCAAGGCGCCCGGCCGGATCGGCGCCCGCGACATTGAAGTAGCGCAGGATCACATGCCGCAGGTTACATGCCGCGCTTGTATCAATCAGCATATATTCCGACATCAGCTTTGACATTCCATAAGGCGACAGCGGCGCTGGGTGCGCTGTTTCATCGACTGGCGTAGAACTCGGGTTGCCATAAACTGCCGCGGATGAAGAGAAAACAAAACGCCTTACCTTCCCTCTCACCGCCGTTTGCAGCAGAGCGTGTGTCTTGACCGTGTTGGCGAAATAATACTTGAGCGGATCGACCACCGATTCCGGAACGACTATTTTGGCCGCGAAATGCAGGATCGCATCGATCCTGTGGTTTCGTATGAGACGCGATACCAACTCGGTATCGCCCACGTCACCGACAAAGAAAGGTACATTCGGCGGAACTGCCTCGCGGATACCGGTCGACAGATCATCCAGCACAATCGGAATTTCACCGCGATCGAGGAACGCGAGAACGGTATGGCCGCCAATGAAGCCGGCGCCGCCAGTGATCAGTGTCGTCACCTGGTAGCTCCTTTCGATAAGAAACGCCGCGAGTCTCAGGGCGACGCTCAGGGCATGATTTGTGGCTCATGACACAGCCTCCAACGGTCGTTTGTCGATCTGGCACTTGGGGTAGTCAGAAGGGAGTAGGAATCGCCGCGGCGAGGTGGACCCCGCAGCCGGTGGATCGACGTGCTCGGCTCACAGGCTCGTGCATCGTGACGCTATGAGACCGCAGGCAACGAGGCTTGCAGCTTTACGGAGCAGCGATGCCGTCAACGGCCGCTATGCTCGCCCGCCGCGAACCAGCGAGAACAAATACCGGGAGCGAGCTTCGGCGACGCCGCCAAAGCGAGTTCTAACGTAGGCGAATGCCGTAAGGGCGAGCCCTGCGATGATCGCCCCTGCCCGTCGTGCGGCGCCAGCCTGACCGCGCAGCGCGGCTCTCAGGTCGTTTACAACAGCGCGTGGCAGCACTTTCCGGACGTAGTGCCCTTCCGATCCGAGACCATCCTTTGGTCCGGCGAGGCCCGCCAACACGGCCTTGGCGTTGCCCTCGATGAGACAGCGGTGGACGAAGTAGCTCCAGGTCATGCGCTGGGCTGGCACAGCATGATGCACGCGTGCTCCCGGTCGATACGCAAAATAGCCGCCGGGATGGACGCGCGCAGCGCGGATGCAAAACTCCGTTTCCTCGCAACTCTCGGCCTTGCCGCCGAACGAGGCTCGCCCGCTGACGGAAAAGCCGAGCTTGCGGCGGCCGAGGTCGGAGGTGAAGCCACCTGCGCGGCGTAGCACGTCGGCGCGCACCGACATGTTGGCGCCTATGGGGTTGCGGATGCGCCCGTTGCGCACATGCATGCCGGCATAGGTACAGCCGACGACCCAGCGGAATTCGTCGGGAAACCATGAGGGTGGCGGCGCCCGCCACAGCGGCTCGACCGGCCCACCGGCTCCCAGAACGGCCGGATCCTGGTAGGCGACTAGCAGTTCCTCCAGCCAACGCGGGTCGGCCGCGGCATCGTCATCGAGGAAACAGATCACATTAGCGGTTGCATGGTCCGCCCCCGTCATGCGACCGCCCGACAGACCGGCTTCCCTGGCGTTGGCGAGGATCGTCGCACCCTCGATCTCCCGTGCGGCGCGTTCGCGCAAGGGTTCGTTGTTGTCTACGACCACGAGGATTTGCCGCGGAGCGAGGGTTTGATTCCGGACCGATTCGACCGCGCGGTTCAGTTCGTCCCAACGGTCAAGCGTGTGTGCGCAGATCACGACGGAAGCTTCGATCATGGGGTCTCCCGAAGGCTGCTGGCTGGAGGAGCCCGGCTGGAGCCGCGGATCTGCGCCGCTCGGGCGGTGGCGGCTTTAAGGACGTTCCAGATCGGGCTTCCGTCGTTGCGGACATCGAACTGGTCGTGTTCGTCGGCGGGAAAGCGTCCATTGTCCTGCCGCGACACCAGCCTCCAGACAAGCCAGCCGCCGCAATCCCGGTCGCGGGCAAGCGTATCGAGCCACCCGGCATAAGCCTCGGCGGAATTCCGGTTGGAGCGGGCGTAGCCGAATTCCTCCAGAAGAACAGGTTTCCTGGCGCGGCCGGCTATCCCACAAAACTCGGTGATCAGGTCATCGAACTGATGAACGGTGAGGTTGTAGTAAAGCGGATAGCCGTGCCAGGTGCCGAAATCGAGGGTCGGAATGGTGAGATCGGCCAACTTGGAGAAGATGTTGGCGTTCCCTGAGCTGACCAGATGGTTTGGGTCGAGCGACTTGACGTAAGCCGACATTTCGGCGGTCCAGTCCAGCCTGAGAGACTCGGGGCGTGCATTGCCCTCGTTCATCAGCTCCCAGGCCATGATGGTCGGATCATCGCGGTAGGCGATCCCTGTGAGCGGATTGATCCGCCGCACGACATGCTCGACCCAGGTTTTGTAGTCGCGCTTCGTGCGCGGATCGCTGAAGAAGAACGTCGACTTGTCAGTGCTTCCATACCAGGCCCGCATCTGCTGGGCGCCGCCGGTATAGTCCCAGAAATCCAGAAAGGCGACGATGAGCCTCAGATGGCGCTTTCCGGCCTCGGCGATGATGAAGTCGACTTTCTGCATGCCGTCGGGGCCGTCATTGATCGCCATCGCCTTCTTCGCCGAGTCCCAGTAAAGCAGGTCCGCGTGTCCGACCCCCAAATTGCTGGCATCGGCAGTCGGGTTCGGCCAGTTCCAGATTGTGGGAACGCTCCCGTCGCGAGACCCGATCACCGGCTGGAGAATGATACGGACGACGTTGGCGCCCATCGTAACCGCATCATCGAGAACGCGCGTGACCTCACCCTTCGAGGCGAAGGTGAGATAATGGTTGTTGACGCCGGTCACGAAGAACGGCCTGCCGCCTACGGTAAACGCCGTCCCGGAGGTTCTGACGAAGGGCGTTGCCGGCGGGGGGGCCGCCGCGGCCGCCGACGCGAACAGCAGCGAAAGCAGCAAGAGGCAAGCTCCGCGCAATACATTCTTCGTCCGTCGCCAGCCGACATTCATCGGAGCAGATGACTGCCTCCGGAAGCGAAGCGCAACAGCACCGAGGGGTTACCTCCTCTGCTTCGCGCTTCGAGACGTCGCACTCTTCAGAGTCATTGGCTGGATGCGTTTGCTGTGTAACAGCAGAATCCAGCCGCTTGAGGTTTTCTTGAAGTTTTCCCGGCCGGCTCTGGTCCATGAGCCTGGTCATGAGGTGCATCATGACGGATACCGACGTTGCAATCATTGGCGGAGGCCTTGCCGGATCGACGGCCGCAGCAATGCTGGGGCGCGCGGGCGTCGGGACCATACTCATCGATCCTCATCCGATCTATCCGCCGGATCTGCGCTGCGAAAAACTCGATGGGGGGCAGCTATCCATCTTGTGCAAGACCGGCCTCGCCGATGCCATTTTGCCGGCGACGACTTTCGACGGCAGCACACGCGACGGCAAAGCCTGGGTCGCGCGTTTCGGGCACCTGATCGACAAACGCCCGGGAGGCCAGTACGGCATCCTCTATGACGATCTCGTCAACGCGATGCGCGCCGCCATTCCTCCGAGCGTCCCGCGCATGATCGCAAAGGCGGTCGGCCTCACCGTCGGGGATGATCGTCAGCAGGTCTCGTTGTCGAATGGCACGAGCATTTCCGCACGCCTCGTCGTGCTTGCCCATGGACCGAGCGTCGCCCTGAAGGATCAGGTCGGCATCCAGCGCACCGTGACGAGCCCCTGCCACTCGATCACCGCCGCCTTCGACATCAAACCCGCTCATGCCGGCGCGTTCGATTTCGCGGCCCTGACCTACTATCCCGAGCGCACCCCCGACCGGATGGCCTATCTCACGCTGTTTCCCATCCGAACCTCGATGCGGGCGAACCTGATGGTCTATCGGACCATGGACGATCCATGGCTGCGCGACATTCGCCGTGATCCCGGGCGAAGCCTGTTCGCGTTGATGCCCAATTTGCGCCGACTGACGGGCGACATCGAGGTCGTAGGTCCGATCAAGATCCGGCCCGCCGACCTCTATGTTAGCAAAGGCCATCGGCAAGCCGGCATCGTCCTGGTCGGCGATGCATTCGCGAGTTCCTGCCCGGCCGCCGGTAATGGGACCGGAAAGGTTTTCAACGACGTCGAGCGGCTGTGTAACATCCATATCCCCAACTGGTTCATGAGTTCCGGCATGGCGGCGGACAAGATCGCCCAATTCTATGACGATCCGGTCAAGTGGGGCTATGATGAAGCCGCTGCGGCGTTTGCCTATCAGTTGCGGTCAATGTCGATCGAAGAGGGTTTTACCTGGAGCCTGCAGCGCTACCTGCGCTTTATCGCCCGCGGGGCGATCGGCTCGGCTCGCCGGCTCGGCATGATTGCTATTGCGGATCGCGTCGCATCCGAGGAATGGACACAGCGCCTTCGGAGTCTTGGGGATCGAGCCTAGAAGCCTTTCCACTCAGGGTTCGGTAACGCCGTCTTCGCGGCCGCGCCCGATCGTCTGATCGCATGCCGCATTCGGTTTCGCATGAGGCGAACGACTTTGTAACCCCGATGTTGCGCCGTTTCCACCGCAAAGGCCAGAGCGTTGCGCGGACGAACATCGATCAAGGCATCAACGAAGGTTCTTCGACCGGTCAATAACCGAGCCATGAATCCGCCAGGGAAAGAGCAGGAATCGACTGTTACGACATGACCGGATTCAAGCATGGCTTCAATCGCCTTATCGGCCAGCAGAACCCCTGGTGAGAATCGTGCGAAGGAAGCCTTGAAAGCTGTCTTCCATGTATAGGCTCGCTGGCCGCTGTAAAGCAGGACCTGCGCGGCAATCGCGTCGCCGTCGACACGCAGCAACGCGACAGAGGCCAGATCATGCGCTGCGAGTTTGTGAATAAGGCGACGGCTGAAACGGGCGTCGGCGGCATCGCACAGCAGCGCCGTACCCTCGTCTCCCTTCCAGCTCGCCGCTTCCAGCTTCAGAAAGATTTCGAACGCCGCCTCCGCTGCCGCCGGCGTCCGCTCATTGACGATCTCGACCGTTCCCACCGCGGAGAGCCTGTTCCAGTCCTGACGCAGTTTCTTGCGGGTCGAACCTGACTTTTTGGTCCCGAGTGACCGATCCGCAAAGGGCCGTTCGATGCGGAAAAGCTCCCGATGCCGGCCCGTGTCCGCCAGGTGCCGAAGCATCGCCGGATAGACAACAGGATCAGATTCGAAGGATCGCAAAACGATGACCTTGGGCAGATGCACGTCTCGCCTGACTGCATCGAAGAAGGCCGCCACAACGGCGTCGGCGCAGGCGCCGTCGATCACGGCATTCGAGGTGAAAGCGTAGTTGTAGGGCAGCGCCTCCAGAAACGCCGGCACCAATGGCAGATCGTGCCGTTCCCGCAATGCCCAAAAGCCGACCGGGCGACGCGGTGTCGTCATCTCGTCCCACGCCAGCAGAACGTGAATTTTGGCGAAGTCCGTCTCAGTCGCCGCGATCAGCGCCGCCGGATGCATGAACGCGTTGATATCCGATCGCGCAGCAAGATCGTCCCACACGTCGATGAGATCAGGTCCGACGGGCGAATAAACGTTTGCCGATATCGGCCCGCTCTCGGCCCTTTGCCAATTGACATTCATCGTGCCCACCAGACTACGGCGGAGCCAGAATGCAAACGGTCCAGAAGGGTTACCCCATCCGGTTTCGGATCTGATCGGTCATTCTCGTTAGGGTAGTGGTTGGCCGAGTTGGGTTGCGTCAATATCAGCAAGGTTCATGTCGAACTGACTTCGCTCCGGCGAAACCGGGCACAAGCAGGAACGATGGCAAACAAGAATGCGTGTCTGTCTGAATTTTGATTCATCCCGACTTATGCGCTGGCATGTGTGGCTGGCGCAGGCACTCGCCGAGGTGCCGGGCAACCAGGTTTTGCGCTCGTTCGCATCTCAATGCCACCCACTCCCGCCCGGTAGTCGGTTGCTGCTCGAACTCGAACGTCTGGTCTATGGTTTTCGCGGACGCGGCGCCATGGATCGCATGGAAACTGCGCTGCTATCCTTGCCGCTGCAATCGGCCGTTCAGGCGGACGTCGTGATCGACTTGAGCGGCGAAGGATCGCCGCCGCCGGCACGGCGCGTGCTGACACCGCTCTTCAATGGGGTGCCTAGCGAGATCGGCATCATGGCGGCTCTGGCGAACGATCAGGACCTTCTCATCGAGTTGCATGACACGGCACGTCCTTCGCATCCGTGGACGGCCCGTCCCGCCAGTCAGGACCGCGAGGTGTTCGCGGCGAGCCTCGATGGTGTGCTCTCCTGCGCTACCGCGCTGATCCTCAAGGCCTTGCGCGAGGAAACCGATTCTTCGGAGC
This sequence comes from Nitrobacter sp. NHB1, assembly GCF_036964665.1. Classification (NCBI taxonomy): domain Bacteria; kingdom Pseudomonadati; phylum Pseudomonadota; class Alphaproteobacteria; order Hyphomicrobiales; family Nitrobacteraceae; genus Nitrobacter; species Candidatus Nitrobacter laanbroekii. The sequence goes on along the minus strand of NZ_JBAMDA010000001.1, from coordinate 168,611 downwards.
CCGGCGGCGTGTCTCGTCCGAAGCTCACCACGCCTTCCTTTGGTGCGCTTTCCGCCTTTGCGTTAGCGACCGGCAGCTTCACGGCAAAGACAGCGAGGTTGCTCAACAAGGTCGCGACAGAGGGTAAGGCCTGGGCGGTCGGATGGCGGTTCGACCAATCGGCGAGCTTGCTCGACAAGGGCGAAGCGGCCTTTCGAATCCTTGCCGGCGGACCCTCCGGTTACGTCGCCGATCCGTTTCCATTTCGGCACAAGGGGCAGGATTTCATTTTCGTCGAACAGTATCTCTACTCCAAGAACCGCGGATGCATTGCGGTCGTGACGCCGGACCGGAACGGTGTCCCCGGCACACCCCGGATCGTACTGGAAGAACCACATCACCTCTCCTATCCGTTCGTGTTCGAACACGAGGGGCAGATCTGGATGATTCCGGAATCGGGGGCCGCCCGAAACGTCAGCCTCTACCGCGCCGTCGAATTTCCCTACCGGTGGACGCGCGAAGCCTGCCTGATCGAGGGCATCGAGGGTTACGACGTTACCCCGATGCGTCATGAGAAGGGCTTCTGGTTTTTCGTTTCCCCCAGACTGTGGAAGTCCTCGTCGTGGGACGTCCTTGATCTCTATCATGCCGACAGCCTGACTGGACGCTGGACGTCTCACGCTGCCGGTCCCGTGCTGATCGACGCCGGACTCAGCCGCCCGGCCGGCGCCTTGATCCGACGGGGGGAACACTTCCTCCGCCCGGCGCAAGACTGTTCACGCGGCTATGGCGGCGCGGTGACATTCTGCAGGATCGATGCGATCAGCGCATCGGAGTTCGCCCAGACACCCATCGGCCGCATTAAGTCCGGACCATTCGGATGTCATACCTACAACCGTCATGCCAACCTGGAGGTCATAGATCTCTTCGGTCAAACGCGAGGGTTGCAAGAGGTCAGGGTTTCTTATGTCCCGCTGGCGCCCGAAGCGCAAACCACCGGGGCGCTTGGGCAGCTTCCTGTCGCGGGCGACCTCGAAATCGGGCTAATGGTCCGATAATAGTTGCCGCTGCCGACGAAGGCCGAGGCCGGCGATTCCCTTTCGGTCGGTGAAGCCTTGTCACCGCATTGCACTTGGCACTTTTTTCTTGATACTTTTTTGATTGCTCTTTCGGCCAAGCGTCTCGCCCTCGCGCGCGATCATAATCCTAAGCGCGTCGCTATGGTCCTTAGCTTCCGCCTGGCGTGCCGGAGTTTCGCCTCGATACGGCGCTCCGGACTATCTTTGCCTATGACGATCCACTTCATGGAGTTCTCTGCATTCGCAAGACGGGACTTATGCCCGGCTGGGCCCGCCAGGAAATCGTAGCCGCGTTCGCCGCGCAGGAGGCTGTCCTCGATAGATAGCACGTGGCTGACGAGCCCGGGTTTGAGCCGGCCGTCCTGCTCGTAGAAAAAGCCGCTCTGGTAATTAAGCACATGGCCCTGATGCACGAAATTGTACAAAATCCCGATCGTCCGATCGCCAATCAGAGTCCGTGAGATGCGGACGGCACCGATCGGAACTCCGTGCGCGATGAGATCGTCGTGGAACGAGCGGAATCCTGGATTGGCGAAGGGTCCCTTGCGTCCCCAGCGCGACCGGTGAAAGCTGATAAGTTCGTCGAATGCAGCTAAAGCCTCCGATGTCGTTTCCATGGTCCGGTACTCAATGGAGCCCCGTTCCGCATAGAGTCGCATGGAGCGACTGACGGCCTGCCGTGTATTGCGGCCCAAGGTGGCGCGATAATCTCCACCCTTGCGGCGGACTTCGGTGAAATCAACCCACGGCGCCGTATCCGCCACTTTCACGTCTGTAACGAGATCGGTAAAGCAAGCGGCACAGCGAGCGGCGAGTTCAACAGACGGATCGATCCCCGACAGCACTAATTCGTCGGAGTGGCGCAAGCGCTGCATTAAGACCTCGAGACACGCTACCGTAATGGCGTCCGCCGAAGCTCTCTCCGCAAGAATACCGTTATATTCGATGAACAATCGGTCGAAACGAGCATCCCCGGTCTCGTTGAGCAGCCATCGCATTCGCGATCGCGGCCCGAGGCGCCATGTCCTCCGCCGGCAAACAATCGCCAGGCCGACGATCTTGCCTAATTCTCGAGCGGTTAGAACGTGTGGCTCTGCACCCTTCGGAAGATGCCGCAGCCAAGTTCCGATCCAAAGCCATGACAAATAGAATGAGTGGGTAGCCCGCGCTTCGAGCTCCTTCCAGTGGCCCTCAAGACCCGCGACGTCCCGCAGAATCTCCACGCTGACGTCGAGGACGGCATCCTGATCGATTGGGTCAATCGACACCGCGTGCGATGAGGTTGGTCGCAAATAATGGATCGTGGCGTCGGTCACCGATGTTGACGGCATCATTAGAATCCTTGCGGTCGGCTAACTGAGACGTGGCCGACTAACCGAAACGAGACTATCCGCATGTCGTTTGCGGCCGACGGCCCGAGACGATGGCGTCCCTCACGCAGGCACGGCCCGCTCTGATCGAACTTCGGTTGAAAGGAGCCGAAAGTGAAGGCACTTAGAGGGAGTACCTCTCCGGTGCCTTTGCATCCTTTTACCCCGTTCGGAAGCTTCGACGATATTTTCAGCTTGTCGCAGCAGCTTGCAATCCAATGAGACCGACGATGTCTCCGTAGGTCGCTATTCGTACGCGAGCACAGGTTTGAGCGCTGCTGCTGCCATCGAAACTGATCAACGCCACCGCTATCAGCGTTCACCGCACCATTTGAAAATCATGCGAACGACTACTCCAAAGGAGCTAATCACCTATCGCGCTTCCAATGCTGCGCCGCATCCGAGATGCTTCACCCGTAGAATGAAAAAGATCGCGAAGCCGTCGGTCAGAAGCCTTCGGCCGATACGAAGTCAGAAGCATTCGTCTCCGATCATTTTCGTCTGCATGCGGGATGCGGGAGTTTTCAATGGCAATATCAAGCGACCCCGTGGATGTAGCAATCATTGGAGCTGGACCTTACGGCTTGTCGCTGGCCGCGCATCTGCGCGCGCGCGGCACGGAGCATCGGATTTTCGGGGAGACGATGGGCTCCTGGAAAAATAACATGCCTCCCGGCATGTTGCTCAAATCCTATCCGTGGGCATCGAACCTGTCCGATCCGCGATCGGAATTCACGACCAAGAACTTCTGCACCGAACGCGCCCTGCCCTACCATGACGAGCTGATGCCGCTGCCACTCAGTCGGTTTGTCGAGTACGGCGAGGCCTTTCAGGCGCGGCATGTGCCGAACGTGGAGCACAAGACGCTGATGGCGCTGGAACCTGGCCCAGCGGGCTTTCGCGCCAGCTTCAACGATGGCGAAACGGTCGACGCGCGCCGCGTTGTGGTGGCGGTTGGCTTGCATCCCTTCAGGCGCCTGCCGCCCGAGGCCGAGCATCTGCCGAGCGATCTGTGCTCGCATAGCGGCGATTACGGTTCCATCGAGCCGCTGGACGGCAGGAATGTGATCGTGGTCGGAGCCGGATCATCCGCGACCGATCTCGCGGCGCTGCTCTGTGAGCGGGGAATTACGGTTTCGCTTGTGACGCGGACACCGCACCTGAACTTCGCCTGTCGCCCCCGACCGCGCGCCTTGTTCGAGCGCACTGCGGCCCCGATGAGCGGCATCGGCAATGGCTGGACCATGGCGATCTGCGCTAGGTATCCGCAATTGATCCGGCTTCTGGCACGGAATACGCGGGTCCGGCTCGCGAACTCCAGGGCGCATGGTCCCCTGGGCAGCGCATTCATGAAGGACCGGGTGGTGGGGAAAGTACCTCTGTCGCTCGGTCGCACGCTCGATGGGATCGAGACGCGCAACGGCAAGGTCGTGCTCAACCTCGTGGACGCCAGCAATTCACGGCATTCGCTGCGAGCTGATCACGTCATTTTCGCGACCGGGTACAAGATCGACATCACCCGGCTCGGTTTCCTGGACGAGAAGCTCGCGCACCGGATCCGCCGGATCGAGCGAGCGCCTCTGCTTTCGGCTCACTATGAGAGTTCGGTGCCCGGCCTGCACTTCATTGGCCCCGTCGCTGCGAACAGCTTCGGTCCGGTGTGCCGCTTCGTGTACGGAGCCTCTCACCCGGCCCAGCATCTCGCCCGCTACCTGTCCGCAGTCCTGCCACGTATCCGCCCCACGACCAAGCTTCAAACTGTTGAAAGCACGGTGCTGTCATGAATGCTCCCGTTCCGCGTATTCTTGCTCAAGTCGGTGCCATGCCGACACCTGTTCAACTGCCGATCAAGCGCCCGCCGGAGCCAACGCTGACTCTGCCCAAGGTCAGCTTCGTTGTCCCGACACTCAATGAAGCCAAGAACCTGCCCTGGCTTCTGCCGCGCATTCCGGACTGGGCGCACGAAGTCATCATCATCGACGGTCGCTCGACCGACGACACGGTCGCGGTCGCCCGCCGCCTGCGCAAGGATGTGAAGATCGTCATGGAGCCGAGGCGGGGCAAGGGCGCCGCCCTGCAGGCGGGATTCAGCGCCGTAACGGGCGACATCATCGTGATGCTGGATGCCGATGGATCCATGGAACCGGAGGAGGCAATCGTCTTCGTTGGCGTCCTCATGGCCGGCGCGGATATGGTCAAGGGCTCGCGCTTTCTCCAGGGCGCCGGGACCGACGACATGTCGCTGTTCCGAATGCTCGGCAATTGGGGACTGACGTGGGCCGTGCGGCTGCTCTATGGCGGATCGTTCTCCGATCTCTGCTACGGCTATGTCGCGTTCTGGACCAAGCACGTCGCGACACTTCACTGTGACTGCGACGGCTTCGAGATCGAAACGCTGATTAACGTCCGGGCTCTGAAGAACCGACTGAAGATTGTCGAGGTGGCGAGCTTCGAGGCTTCGCGCATCAGCGGCCTGAGCAATCTGCGCGCGCTTCCGGACGGCTGGCGCGTTTTCAAGACAATCCTGCGCGAGAGGATTTTTTCGCCGGTCTCGCTGGTTTCATACGGATATCCGTGAACCGAAAATTGCGGAATCGGTGCGGAAGCTGGTCACGAAAGTTGCGATGACGGTGAATACCGAGAAGGGAAGGACGGGCCGATGCGCATCCTGATGGTTGCCGCTCGCTGCCACCCCTTCATGGGCGGCATCGAAACCCACATCCAGGAGGTCGGCCCCCGCTTGGTGGCCCGCGGCCACACCGTTGACGTGCTCACCACCGATCCATCAGGAGAGTGGCCGGCCAAAGAGATGGTGCGCGGCATGAGCGTGCGGCGCGTGCCGGCATGGCCGAAGCATCGCGACCTCTACGTGGCACCGGGCATTTTTACCGCGATCAGCCGTGGGACTTGGGATCTCATCCATTTCCAGGGCTATGGCACTTTCGTGGTGCCCATTGGACTGCTGGCGACGCTGCGCCGCGGTCTCCCGTTCGTTCTGACCTTCCACAGTGGCGGACATTCCTCGCGGCTGCGCAACGCTGTGCGCGGCACCCAGCACGCGCTGCTGCGCCCCTTGATATCCAGAGCCGCGCAGCTGATCGGCGTCTCCGAATTCGAAGCCGATTTCTTCAGCGCGAGGATGGGCGTGCCCCGCGAGAGTTTCGTCGTCATCCCGAACGGCGCCGCCATGCCTCCTCCCCGTTCAAGCGTCATAGTCGATCCCAGCCTGATTGTTTCGAGCGGCAGGCTGGAGCGCTACAAGGGCCATCACCAGACGATAGCGGCGATGCCCGATCTAATCCGCCGGGTGCCGGATGCGCGACTGCATATCGCCGGCGCAGGCCCTTACGAGGGAGCGCTACGTAGCCTTGTCGAGTCGCTCGGACTCGAGAAACGCGTAACCATCGCGGCTATCCCTGGATCCGAGCGGCAAAAGCTGGCGGACCTGCTCGCGAGCGCCGGACTGTTCGTGCTGTTCAGCGAATACGAAGCCCATCCCGTCGCTGTGATGGAAGCTCTGTCGCTTCGCCGGCCGGTTCTCGTCAGCGACACCTCCGGACTGGGAGAGTTGGCCGCCAAGGGCCTGTGCCGGGCCATTCCGCTCGACGCCGGCCCGAAAGAAATGGCGACCGCCATGGCCGATGAACTCGAGGCCCGTCGACAGGTCCCGGATTTGGCGCTTCCGGACTGGGATGACTGCGCGCAGGCGCTCAGCGAAGTCTATGACGATGTGGTCAACAGTCGGCTTGTGAGCCGCGCCGCGCCGCGCGGCACGCCGCGGCCGCGTTCTGAGACGGGGACCCAATGCTCCTGATGCCGGCCCATTTTACCGCGGGAGCGAGCACCAAACCGCTCCAAACGGGGATGCGGTTTGTCTCCGCCGTGATCGGTCCCGACCTTCATGGCGACCGTGTCGAAGTTCAGCCGCGCCCTGCAAACTTCGGACTCATCGCCGCTCTGTGCCTGACGGCGGCCATCGCTTTACTCCTGATCGTGGCAGGGCACGGGGCCGGGCGCCGCGGCGATCAAGTGATGGCGCCGCTGTTTTTCTGGTCCGGTGTCGCTCTCCTCATTGTCCCGCTCAGTGCTCGCATCTCCTGGCCCCTGGTGGCCAGGAGCGAGCGCTTCTTCCTCCTGTTTCTGCTTGTCGAAGCCCTGTTCTACTACAAAGCCGTCCAATCCCCGACGAGCTTCGTCGGTCATGACGAGTTTCTGCACTGGATCGCGGCCGACGACCTCATGACGGCGCGACGGTTGTTCCTGTCCAACCCGCTTCTTGAGGTCGGGCCATCCTATCTCGCTCTGGAAATCCTGACGACGGCGATCGCCAATCTGAGCGGACTGTCGATTTTTGCGGCCGGAACATTGCTGCTGGTTACCCTGAAGGGCACGTTCGTCGTCGCTCTCTTTCTGTTTTACGAAAGGATCACGGGTTCTGCGCGGATCGCGGCGATCGGCTGTCTGGTCTACATGGGTTGCTCGACCTTCGTCCTGTTCGAGTCGATGTTCTCCTACGAGAGCCTCGGCATTGTCCTCTGCGTGCTGATCTTTGCGGTCGAAGCCACGTCCAGGGATCTCGTCGGGCCGCCGCGGCTGAGAGCCGTCGGATTCATGGTCTTGCTGCTGGCGGCACTTGCGGTCACGCATCACCTCTCGGCCGCCTATGCCGCCATCTATCTCGGAGCGGTCGCAATTCTCGATATCCTGCATCGGGACGGCCCGATGCGAACCGAGGCAAGATACGCCGCCTTCATCGCGATCGTTACCATCGCCCTGCCGCTCCTGTGGATGGAGGTCCGGGGCACCCAAATCACCAGTTATCTCGGCCCGGTCGTCGAAGGCGGCGTCAGAAACCTGCTTCGAATGCTCGATGGCTTGCTGTCCGCACACCGGTCGGTGACCACGACCTCGTCGGTGCCGACCGAGCCGTTCGCCATGCGCCTGACAACCTTGCTCGCGGTCCTGTTAACAGCACTCGGGCTGGCGACGGGATTCTTCCGGTCGCTGGCCCTGGCAGCGCCACGCGGGCGGACCGGCTGGCTTGCGATCAGGGAGATTATCGCACGACGCTGGCGCGACAGCCGCCTTGTGTTCCTCACCGTGCTGGCCTTCGGATTCCCGATCTCGGTCGTCTTCCGGTTAAGCACCGGCGGCTGGGAAATAGGCAACCGGATGGGGACGCTGGCGTTCTTCGGCGTCGGGTTGGTGGTCGCGGTGAGCGTCGTCCACTACTGGCAGGGCCGTTCGCCGCAAGGGTCGCAAGGGTGGCGCCGCATCGCGCCAGCGATTGCCCTGGCAGTGATCGTCCTTGGCGGCGTTACGAGCGCGTCGCTCAATCCGATCCAGGAACGTTACAAGGTCGGGGCCGACGAGCAATCCATCGAATCCATGGGGATTGAAACCGCGCTCTGGACCAAGGCCTGGCTCGGCCCGGGCAATCGCTTCACCTCCGACCGCATCAATCGTCTGCTGCTCGCGGGCTACGGGCGGCAGGATGTAAAACTCTCCGTTTCCCAAGGAGTCGATGCCGGGCGCGTGTTCAGGGCGAAGACGCTGGACTCCGACAACTATTGGGCCCTGGCGAACGGCGACGTCGATTTCCTGCTGGTGGATTTGCGCCTGTCCACGGCTCTTCCGGTGCTCGGCTTCTACTTCGAGCCGTGGGAGCCAAGGAGCGCGACGCCCCTGTCGGCCGCCGCGCTGCTCAAATTCGACAACGTCGACGGCATCACCCGCATCTACGACAACGGCTACATCGTCATCTACGATGTGAGGGGTTTGCATGGACGCTCCTAGCAATCGGGATCTTTCAGCAGCCTGCATCTGGGCGACCGCCATGGTGGCGGCCGTGGCAGTTACCGACAGCGTGTTGCTACGTGCCCTCCTGGGCGTGCCCATGGTGCTCCTTATCCCGGGCCATACGCTGCTGCGGGCCATCGGCGTGAGGACCAGATCGCTGCCCGAGCACCTGGCCTACGCGGTCGGAGCCAGCCTCGCCGCCGCAATCGCCGGCGGCTTTGCCCTGAACATCATAGGCTTCCTGACGCCGCTTGGCTGGGCGATCTGGCTTTGGGCCGTCACGCTCGGCACATCGCTGGTGACTGCTTGGCGCCGCGAGACTTTCGATCTGCCGCCATGGCCGCGGCCGACGGGACTTCGGCCCTGGCACGGGGCTGCGTTCGCTCTCGCAGTGCTGATCACGACCGGAGCCTACGCGCTGGCCGTTCGCGACGAATCAAGCCAGCAGCAATTCAAGTACGTCGCACTCTGGATGTTGCCGCCCGCCAACGCCGGCGCTGCCCGCCTCGCTGTCGGGGTCCGCAGCGCCGAGGCTCAAACCCAGCGGTTCGATCTTGAGGTCACCCTCAACGGGCAACCGCTGGCCATCTTCCGCTCGCTCACCCTCGTGCCGGGTAGCACCTGGACGCGGGAGATCCCGGTGCCCGTCCTGGCCACCACCCAGAAGGCCGAGGCCAGACTCTACCGGCCGGAAGACAATCGCCTCTATCGCAGCGTTTCGGCGCTGGTGCCTGGCAGCTGACGGCAAAGAGGAGAACGGCTCATGCGCATCCTGCTGCTCTCTCAATTCTATCCTCCGGTGATCGGAGGGGAGGAGCGGCACGTTCGCAATCTTGCCGCCGCGCTGACGCAACGGGGACACCATGTAATCGTCGGGACCACGATGCATCCTGGATCGCCGGAGATCGAATCGGACGGCGCGGTCCGCGTGCATCGCCTGCGCGGCACGCTTCAGCGCCTGTCGGCGCTCCACGCCGATTCCGAACGACGCCATGCACCACCCTTCCCCGATCCCGAACTGGTCCTGGCGTTGAAGCGGCTTTGCGCCCACGAGAGGCCGGACGTCGTCCATGCCCATAACTGGATCTACGCCTCTTTCCTGCCGGTGAAACCGCTGAGCGGAGCGCGGCTCGTGGTCACGCTCCACGATTACGGCCTCGTCTGCGCCAAGAAGAACTTCATGCATCTGGGCACGCATCCGTGCAGCGGCCCGACACTGACGAAGTGCCTGTCCTGCGCCACGCGCCACTACGGTACGGTGAAGGCAACCGCGACCACGTTGGGCAACATGGGGGCGAGCTTTGCGGCCCGGCACATGGTGGACCGCTTCATTCCGGTGAGCCATGCAGTCGCGCGTAACACCGGGCTCGCCGGGAGCGATACGCCTTATGAGGTCATCCCCAACTTCGTGCCCGACGATGTCGGAGTGCCTGGCCCGGAAGATCCGCGGCTCGATCAGTTGCCTGCGGACGGCTTCATCCTGTTCGTGGGCGACATGATGCGCCTCAAGGGCATCGACGTTCTGCTGAAGGCTTATGCAGGTCTGGAGCGGGCGCCGCCGCTCATCCTGATCGGGCGCCGGGCCCCCGATACGCCGGCCGAATTTCCGCCGAACGTTCATGCGCTCGGCACCTGGCCGCATTCTGCTATCATGCATGCATGGCGGCGCTCGCTGTTCGGTGTCCTGCCGTCGGTTGGGCCGGAAGCCTGTGCGACCGTGATCATGGAGGCGATGGCGTGCAGCAAGGCCGTTGTCGCGACCGATACCGGCGGCATGCCTGACCTCGTCGACGCCGGCGAGACCGGCCTTCTCGTGCCTACCGGCGATGCGGATGCGTTGCGCGAAGCGATGCAAAGACTTCTCGATGATCGCGCTCTGCTCGCCCGCCTGGGAGCGACCAGTCTCGCCCGAGTGGATCGTCTCAAGGCGAACGCCGTCGTGACCCGGATCGAGCAGGTCTACCGCGAAGTCCTGCGCCCGGCGGCCAGCCGGGCTCAAGTGGCGACGCAGCAGATCACGGGAGAACCACCGTGCCGGTAGCAATCGCCAGGACGGCTTTCGTGCGCGTGCGCAAGGCGCTTCAGGAAAACGCCACGCTCGCAACGAATTCCGGCGCTCTTGCGATTGGAACTGTCGCAACGGCCGGTCTTGGCTTCGTTTATTGGTGGCTGGCCGCCCGGACATTCCCGCCGGAAGCGTTCGGCAACGCATCCGCCCTGCTGTCCGTGATCGGCCTCATCGGTCTGCTGGGGGAAGCAGGGCTCGGGACGTTGCTGATTGGCGAAATCGTCCGGCATCCAAACAAGACGCCTGCTCTTGTCGGCGCGGCAGCATCGATCGGGGTGGCGCTGGCGATTGGCTTGGCCTTGTTGTTCGTTTTCGGAGCGCGTCTCCTCGGGTCTGCCAATCTGATCGGCGGATGGCTCGCGGGTGTTGTGTTTGTGCTCGGCTGTGGTCTGACTGCTCTCATCACGGTCATCGATCAGGCGTTCATAGGCAGCCTGAACAGCACCAGCAGGATGATCCAGCAGGTCCTTTTCTCCGTGTTCAAGCTGATGCTGATTGCCGCTGCCGTCGTTGTCAGCCAAACCTCCAGCACCGCGATCCTCCTGACCTGGGTGGCGGGTCTGCTGACGTCGCTGATCGCGGTCGACCTCTTGACCAGGGGCGGCGTCCGCCGTCTCGTCGGAATCCCCGACTTTCGCCTGCTCAATACGTTCCGGCGTAAAGTGTTCGACCACTATGCGCTCGATGTCGCCTTGCAGGCTCCGGGCATTATCGTGCCCTACCTCGTGCTGGTGCTTCTGTCACCGGCGAGCACGGCGGCCTTCTCAGCGCTCTGGATGCTGGTCTCCGTGGCCTCGGTGATCCCGGCAGTCCTGGCCACGGTTCTGTTCCCGGTCGTCAGGGCGGGTCCGAACAGGTCGCAGCACCATTTCCGCGTGTCGCTTACGGTATCGTTGTTGTTCTCGCTGGCCTGCGCTGTCTTCATCTTCTTCTGTTCAGAACGTATCCTGGAGATCTTCAATCCGGCCTACCGCGCGATCGCGGGGTCAGATCTGCGCCTTCTTGGCTTCAGTCTGCTGGGATCGACGCTCAAATTCCACGCCTGCACGCTGGCGCGGTTGGGCGACGCGATGCGCAGGGCGTCCCTTCCGTTCGCGCTCGGCGGCTTGCTGGAGTTGGGCCTCCTGATCGCCGGAGCGAAGCTTGGTGGGCTCGAAGGTCTCGTCATCGGCTGGACGATCGCCGTCAGCATCGAGGGCCTATGCGTAGGCCTCATTTGGATCTTTGCGGCGCGTTTGGGTATTTCCACGAGTCCCTCGTCTGAATTCATCGCCCCGCCGCCGCTCCAGATCTAGGGGATTTCCTGTCATGACGCATGATTATCGAACGCAACCAGAGCATCTGCCGGACACCGGAAAGGGAGGAATTGGCATTATGAACGCGAACCAGCTTTCTCTGTCACGTGCGCGTCCTACGCCGCGCTATCCCCATCCCGGCAGTTCAACCGCGATCGGAAGCAATGTTGCCTACAGACTCGGGAAATTGAAAGACCTGGGACTGCTGCACGGCGTCTGGCTCGACTGCGGCTGTGCCAATGGCGACTACACTGAAGCCCTGGTCGTCTGGGGCACGCAGAAAGCCATCGGTGTCGATCCCGAACAATCCAGCATCGATCGCGCGCAAACAGGCAAATGGCGAACAGCTTGTTCGGCCGCTGGACGCGGTCGAGTACCACTGCTGTACCGACAACTTTCCCCTACCGGATGCGTCCGTCGGTGCGGCGTCGTTGAACGAGGTTCTCGAGCACGTTGTCGATGAGGCGGCTACGTTGGGCGAAATTCGGCGGGGGCTCCGGCCGGGCGGTCATCTGGTTGTGATGAGTCCAAATCGCTGGTTTCCGTTCGAGGGGCACGGTATGCGGGTTCTGGGTCACGATTTCGGTTTCCCTATCCCGCTCCTTCCCTGGCTGCCGAGTTCGTGGTCTGCACGGGCGATGGCTGCACGGAATTACTGGCCTCATGAATTGCGCGACATCGTAGCTGCGGCTGGCTTCGAGATCCAGAAGGTGGATTATGTGCTGCCGGTGTTCGAACTCTACCGATGGCTGCCGACGAGTGTGATATCGATATATCGACGGCTCATGCCGCAGATCGAAAAGACGCCTTTGCGAAAATTCGGCGTTTCAACCCTGATCGTAGCAACCCGGCCTCTCAATTCCTGAGGTATGAGGTTGTAAAGCGGGTCAGGCAAGACACCGATGCGTTGCGGTCGCCTCTGCAACTCACATGTCAATTCTGGAACGGCAGAAACAAACGCCCGCCGGCATGACCTCGATGCGGGCGAGCGCGACGACGTGGCGATCAATCATATCCGCCTGCGGATAGAGCAGCTTGCCGAGTGTTGCAATCCAAGCGTTGCAATCCAAGCGTTGCAATCCAAGCGTGGCGATGGACCAAGTGTTGCAATGAACCAAGTGTTGCAATCGACAACGGTTAAAGGTTGCCGGGAGGCATCAGCCTGACAGCAACCGTTCGTTCCTCAGTCCTGTGCGATCGTGTGAACGATCTTCTGATCGCCGGCGTGGCCTCCGACCGGCGGCGATCCCTCGTTCGGCGCAGCGGCCGGCGTTATCGTGGCCGACGATGACGCCGGCAGTCCGGTCGCCGCGCCTGCTTCCGTGGTGATGTCAACGAGATCACCCGGCTGCAGCAGCGTCAAACCACTGGCGGCGATGTCGATCGGCCCGGTCGCCGTCCGCCGCACGATTCGGTAGGTTGCGCCGCTCCCCTCCTTCGAGGATATGAACGAGGCGCGAGTCACCGGCAAATTCTTCAGGATACCTTCGCTGGTGTTGAGTTCGCGCTCATTGTCCGCGATCTGACGCTCGACGGCATCGATCTCGGTCGCCAGATTGTTCTCGAGATCGGCCTTGCTCTTGAGGCCGTCCGCCTCCAGGGAGGCGAGCCGCTGCTTGGCTATCCCATACTGGTTGATGGCGTCCTGCCGGCGCTGCTCGGCGTCGGACAATTCGCCCTCGACCTGGCTCAACATGGACTTGGCGACAACTTTGCGGTCCACCAGCGAACGTATGTTGTCGACGCGGTCCTGACGCGTCTTGACAAGCTTGTCGAGCGACGTCGTATGGCCATACATAAGGAGCTCCTGCTTGGCGGACTCGATGGAACTCATGATCGCCCGCCTCCCGTCCTCGTGCGCCTGAGCAATGGGCTTGCGTCTGTCTTTCTGCTGATTGACGAGGCGGGTGGCCTCGGTCTCGCCGACCAAATCTATCAGATGGGGCGGGGTCTTGGGTGTCGTCCCGTCGCGTTCGGCCTTCAGAACCGCGTCGCGCGCGATCAATCTGACCAGGGTATCCGCCGCCCCGCCCCGCTTCTGAACTTCCCGAACGGCCTCGACCTTCGACCACGGATCGCCCGTGCCTCGATCGAGGCCGCCAGCCATCGCGATGGCGTGCAAGACCGTCGCGCCGGGCACGTACTTGAAAGAGCCGGGGTTCTTGACCGGCCCCAAAACATAAATCGGCGCTCGCTCCAGCAACACGACGTTGACCATCCCCTTGTGACCCAGAAGATGTTCGAAGGCCTTATCCACGGCGGCGTGCACCTGCGGCGCGGACTGGCCAGCAACCGGAATGGAGTGGAGCAAGGGTATGGAAATCGTGCCGTCCTCCTGGACGGTGTATTCTCCGCTCAGTTCCGGACGCAACTGGATCCCGCTCAAGGCCGAAGACACGCGTCCCCACTTATCCTGCTCGACATTCAGGCGCTCGTAGAAGGAGATCTTGAGCTTGTCGCCGACACCGAACGACAGTCCGTTCTTGGCGGACATCGCGATGTTAGCGGTGTTGGCGCGCTCGCCGCCTGAGCCGGCGCCTGGCCCGACCGCATCGGTCGCGACATGAACCAGTGCATTCGGTGACGATACGGTCAGCGGGGAGTAGTCAGCTACGACTTGCTGCGGCTGATCGTGCGGGCTCGGATTGGCGGCAAGAGCCTTTTGCACCACGCCACCGGAGAGGTCACCGACCAGGTTATTGCTCTTGAGTTTCGCGTCCGCCGGCGGTCCGTCCATCAGCACGACGGCAAGTCCAGACGCTCCGGCCGTGAGCAGGATCGTGAGCAGGATCGGCTTCACGATTTCTCTGCGAGGAGACGGACTCGAACTCGAAGATGTATCTGGCGCCTTGAGTGAAGACGGCAGACAGGCTCGGAAGAAATCGCGTTGGGCGCCCATGGCACGTCACCTTCTATAGCGATTTTCTACGGGGCGATACCGTCCCGGAACCGGGCACAGTAAGGCTCTATCATCGCTATGCTGACGCGTCGGGACCGGAGGTACAAACTCCCTTTGTGGGCACCCCTTTCGGAGTACCTGCCGCAGCGTTTGCAACGACGCTTTCGGCGCGGCCACTGAAGCCTTTCTAATGGCGACCGGCAGCCGTTTGCTTCGGTACCGCTTGCTCCAGCCCGAGACCAGGCCAGACGTGCAGTCATCACTCTTGTCACGTCCGCCACCGGCGATCGCATCGGACGATTTAATCTATCCGACGAAAGATCATGGCTCTGCGGCTCCGAACATCAGACGGCCGGCTCCTCAATCGCGGTGCAACATGGTGCTGTTTGCGGAAAAGAAAAAATCGCTATTCCGAGGCAGCGAATTGGAGGAACCGGAGAATGGCTTTGGAGCAACTTCATCGTCATCAGGCTTGTGAGACGCCGAATGGACTATCAATGGTTGAGGGCAACGGCGCAGGTGTTCGCGCATTGCGGGCGCTAACGCCAATCGTTGCAATGCGAACCCGGAGTATCTGGATAGTGGAAGGCGTGCAAACGAAGAGCACACGTTTCAAACCCAATCGATTCAACAGATGCGGCCGCTAACAGAAGGTCCCTCCGACATCAAATTTGAAGGTAAAAAATCAGACGACGGATTTCGGTGATAGTTTCACCGGGCCACTCTATTCCGAAACGATAGGATCTGGCTGCAAGCTTCTCTCACTCAAGACGGAATCGTCGCGCGGTCTGGACTCGCTCGCCGACGGGATTGTTGTTCCGGCAGAAGCCGCCCACATCGACGCCTTATTTTCTACCCTCCTCGATTATTTTGTCGCCATCATTGCTGGCCACAGCACAGTCGCGGATTGGGGGTTCTCTAAGATCATCGATGGGGATAATGGATGGCTCTATCTACACCGGCGGGCTACAGCTCAGGCGACCTGGTTTTCCAGGAAGACTTCAATGGGACGACACTCGGCAGCACCTGGCATAATTACATTACGAGCAATGCCGCCAAAGGCGCACCCTGGAATGATAACGGATCTGGCGGAAGCGGACCGGGCGGTCAATACGACGCCGACTACCATATGCCGAGCCAGGTGGCCGTGAGCAACGGCACGTTGAACCTAACGGCGACTAAGGCGTCCATAACCGGCAATAATCAGGGGAAGACACAGACATTTCCGATCACGTCCGGCGCCGCCAGCAGCTACGGGAATTTCGAATTCACGGGCGGCTACCTTCAGATCAGCATGAAGGCGCCAAGCGGTGACGGCGCATGGCCGGGTCTCTGGCTGCTGCCGGGGAAAGGCGCGGGCAACAGCGGCGATAATTTTGAGATCGATATGCAGGAAGGCGGGTACACCGGCTCGGGCCCGGCTAACCAGGCATTCTCAGCCGGTCTTCACACGCCGAACGGCACCTTCCAAAAAGTCGTCGACAGCGGCGTCGATCTCACGGCCGGCTTTCATACATATGGCATCGATTGGGTGCCGGGTAAGTCGATCACTTGGTACCTCGACGGAAAGCAAATGGCGCAAGTCACCAGCGCGGAGAAGCCGATTCCATCGCAGCCGATGCAACTGATCATGGACAATCAGGTCGCGAATTCCAACACGGCCGGTTGGCATACGGTCCTGAACAACTCGACTCCCTCGTCGATGCTGATGCAGGTCGATGCGATTCAACTCTATCAAACGCCGGGCAGCGGCAACACTGTCACGGGCGCAAACGTCAGTGCATCGAACCCGCCACCCGTAACCACTCCTCCGGTCACAGATCCTCCGGTAATCACGCCCCCGACAACCACGCCTCCCGAGGTTCGGCCTACGGTGACGCAAGCAACAGCTTCGCCGGGAAAAGGCGTCGAGCACGTCGGCGACAAAGTCACACTGACGCTCGGTTTCAACGAAGCGGTGACGGTGACGGGCAAGCCCACGCTGACGCTCAATGACGGCGGCACCGCCACCTATGTCGGCGGCTCCGGAACAAACGCGCTCACGTTCCAGACCACCGTGGCGGCGACGAATACCAGCACCTCCGCGCTCGCCATCACGAAGGTCAATCTTCCAGGCGGGGCGAGCGTCAAGGACGCGAGCGGTCTCTCTGCGAATCTCTCGGGTGCGGTGAAGACATTCGCCGGCCTTCAGATCGATCCGTCGCCGGTGAGTTCGTCGGGAGACGGAACGGAAACCGGAACGACGACACCACCGGTCATCACCCCTCCGGCCACCTCGACAGCCACCAAGCCCGTTCTCTCGGTGGCGGACCACTCGCTGTCAGTGGACGCTCACGGCTCGATCGATCTGGGACTCAGTGTCAAGTCATCCGATCCGAACGACTCCGTAAGCGTAAACATCAAGGGGTTGCCGCGATACGAGACGATAACCTCCAATAGCGATGGCAAAACGTTTAGGGGAAACAACATTACCCTGACTGCCGCGCAGGTCGACGGCGGATTGACGCTGCATTCCAATTATAGGGGCTCGGGCCATCCGGTTGCGACGCTTACGGCAACGGCAACCGGGAAGGATCCTGTCACCGGTGCCGTTGCGACCTCGGCGGCACAGACCATCACCGTGACCGATCCTCCGGCCGCATCAGCCGGGACTTCTCCTCCGGCCGCATCAGCTGGGACTTCGCATTGTCATGCAAATCACAGCTTCGCGCTGCTGAACCAGTATCTGGCCGGCGGCGGATTCTCGGGGCGGATGGATCACGGACAGATCGCCACGGCCGCATCGAAGGCCTCCACTTGGCTGAACGAGTCATTCCTGACCCGACCTCGGCATTAAGCAACTAGAGCGGGATGAGGAAAAGTGTGTAGCGGTTTTCCGCCCGCATCCCGCTTCTCAAAATACTGGAATCGATAACGTTCATGATTTTGGATCGATTCGATCCAAAATCATCGTGATCTAGTGGTTCGATTCTAACATTTGCGTCCCGTTTCAACGGACGCTTTTGCAAATGTTAGCGTGCCCAGACGCCCGGCTTCGGCCGGGCGCCTGACGAATTTAGCGTCTGTGGGCACGCCACCCTTGTTACTGCTGCTTGCTTGAGGTCACACACGATCGCGGAGAGCTGAGCCAGAATGGCGATGCAAAATGAGAACGTTCAGACGGACGACACAGGGCTTCTTGCCCTTTGGCTTTTCCTGCGCCTTCAGGGCGTGAATGCTGCGCTCGATCAGATTCGCGAGCGCTGTGGAACCCCGACCGTCGGCATCCGCGCGATGCTCCGCTGTGCCGGACAACTTGGAATCGGTGTGGGTTCGTGCACAACGCACTGGACGCAACTGGTCAGCATCCGGCTGCCCGGAATCGTTTCTCTGCGGGACGGAGGATTTCTGCTTCTTGGACGGGCCGACGACAACGGGGCGCTGGTCCTGTATCCATCCTCATCGCATCCCAAGTTGATAACACGTGCCGAATTCGAGGCGATCTGGGATGGCCGCGTGGTTTCCGCCGGGTCGGCCGGCACCATGCAGCGCGTTCGCCAGGTTTTTTCCGACAGCGTCCGCCGGGTTTTTGCCGACATACGTATCGGTTCGCAAAGTTGGGCAGAGCGCGCTCGTCATGCCCTTGCCGACGCATCCGTCCGGGTACGCGGACTGGTGCAACAGATGCGCCGCGTCGACCGAAGCGAAATTGCCGCCGAGGCGACGCAGGCGGAATCCGCAGACGACGGCGAGTGCGGTCTGCTGGCATTGGTGACCTTGTTGCGGTGCCACGGCATCGGCGCTGATCCAGCACAAATCCGGCATCAACTGGGCGTCACGCGAGTCGACGTTGCCAGCATGCTGCGTTGCGCCAAGGATTTCGGGCTCAAGGCCCGTCTACAAAAGACCAGTTGGAGTCGGCTCGCCGTCACCCCGCTGCCGGGCATTGCCGTTCTGCGCGACGGCCGGTTTCTGATCCTCGGCAAGATCGTCGATGAGAAAATCCTCGTGCAATGGCCAACGGTGCCGCAGCCCGAAACAATGACACAGGCCGAACTCGAGGCTATTTGGGACGGCAACATCGTGCTGATGGCACGTCGCGCGTCGCTTGCGGATCTCTCCCGACGGTTCGACATCACCTGGTTTCTCGGTGCGATCCACAAGTACCGCCGCCTTCTGGGCGAAGTGCTGATCGCATCTTTCTTCCTTCAGCTTTTCGGCGTCATTTCGCCCCTGTTCTTCCAGGTCGTCATCGACAAGGTACTCGTGCATCAAAGCATGAGCACGCTCGACGTCCTGATCATTGGCCTGGTCTCGCTGACCCTTTTCGAGGCTATTCTCGGCACGCTGCGCGTCTATGTATTCGCCCATACGACAAATCGGATCGACGTCGAACTCGGCGCCCGGCTGTTTCGACACTTGATGGCGCTGCCAATTGCTTATTTTCAGGCCAGACGCGTCGGCGACTCTGTCGCGCGCGTGCGCGAGCTAGAGAACATCCGTCAGTTCCTGACCAGTTCGGCGCTGACGCTCGTGATAGACTTCCTGTTCACCTTCGTCTTTCTCGCGGTCATGTTCTATTACTCGACCTCGTTGACGTTCGTCGTCCTGGCGTCGTTTCCGTTTTATATCGGCATTTCCGCAGGCGCGGCGCCGCTGTTCCGCCGGCGCCTTGACGAGAAATTCGATCGCGGCGCCGAGAATCAGGCCTTCCTCGTCGAGAGCGTGACCGGCGTCGAGACGCTTAAGGCAATGGCGGTCGAGCCTCAGATGCAGCGCCGCTGGGAGGAGCAGCTTGCCGCTTATGTATCGGCAAGCTTCCGCGTCCTCAGCTTGAACAATTCGGCGAGTCAGGCGGTCCAGGCCGTCAACAAGCTGGTCATCGCCGCAATACTTTACTTCGGCGCCAAGGCTGTGATCGGAGGCGAGATGTCCGTCGGCGAGCTTGTCGCATTCAATATGCTGGCCGCCCGCGTGAGCATGCCGGTGCTGCGGCTCGCGCAGCTCTGGCAGGATTTCCATCAGGCGCGCCTGTCGGTCGACCGGCTCGGCGACATTCTCAACACGATACCAGAGCCAAGCTTCAGTCCCGGACGTGCTGCATTGCCGGCGATCCGTGGCCAGATCACTTTCGATCATGTGACCTTCCGGTATCGCATTGACGGTCCCGAAGTGCTGCATGACGTGTCCTTCAGCGTCCAGCCCGGTCAGGTCGTCGGCGTGGTCGGCTCATCTGGCTCCGGCAAGAGCACCGTCGCCAAGCTGATTCAACGTCTCTATGTGCCGGAAAGCGGGCGTGTCCTGATCGACGGTGTAGATCTTGCCATGGTGGATCTTGCATGGCTTCGCCGGCAGACCGGCGTCGTGCTCCAGGAGAACGTGCTCTTCAATAGCTCTATTCGAGAGAACATCGCGCTCGCCGATCCGGCAGTCCCCATGGAACGCATTATTGCGGCGGCCGAGCTCGCGGGTGCTCACGACTTCATCCTGGAACTTCCCGAAGGCTACGATACCGTCGTGGGCGAGCGCGGCAGCAGCCTCTCGGGCGGGCAACGCCAGCGCGTCGCAATCGCCCGCGCCCTCATTATGGATCCGCGCATCCTGATTCTCGACGAGGCCACCAGCGCCCTGGACTACGAAAGCGAGCGGGCCATCCAGCAGAACATGAAACGGATTGCCGCCGGCCGGACGGTTTTTGTCGTCGCCCATCGGCTTTCGACAGTACGCCAGGCCGACCGCATCATCACGATCGAACGAGGCCGCATCGTCGAGGATGGCCGTCACGACGAGCTGATCCGCTCAAACGGACGCTATGCGAAGCTGCATCTTCTACAAGCGGGTATCCATGACGCCAGCTAGCAAGAACGTCGTCGCTTTTCCACGGGCCGAAATCCGCCGCCGCGAGGCCGAAATCGCGTTTCTGCCTGCGGCACTCGAGATCGCGGAGACGCCCCCCTCGCCGGTCGGGCGCGCAATCGCAGCGAGCATCATCGCGGTTTTTTGCGTCGCACTGGCGTGGGCGTCGCTCGGCAAAGTCGATATCGTCGCAACGTCGACTGGCAAGATCGTGCCCGGGGGACGGACCAAGCTGGTCCAGCCATTCGAGACGGGCGTGGTCCGCGCGATCCATGTGCGGGACGGCCAGACCGTCAAGGCCGGCGACGTCTTGATCGAACTCGACCCCACGATGACCGAGGCCGATCAGGAACGCCAGAAAAGCGATCTCATCGGCGCCGAACTCGACGCCGCGCGACTGCGAGCGGCACTCGCGGACGATTCGCTTGCCGCGTTCCATCCCCCTCAGGGCGCAAGCGCCGCAAAAATCGAGATGCATCGTCAATTTCTGATCAGTGAGCGCGCCGAGCAGGATGCCAAACTTTCGGAGATCGCACGCCAGCTAAGCCAGAAGGAAGCCGAGCGGGCAACGACGTCCGCAGGCGTTGCGAAGGTTCAGGCGACCATTCCGGTGCTGCAGGAGCGGGTCAACATTCACAAGACGCTCCTCGACAAGGGATTGGCGTCGAAGGTCGTTTATCTCACCGAATTACAGGATCTGGTTGGACTCCAGCAGGATGTCACCGTCCAGCAAAGCAAGCTTCGCGAAGCCGATGCGGCGATCGCTCTGCTGAAGGAGACGAGGGAAAAGACTGCCGTGGAGTATCGGCGTGCCGTGTATGACGCGTTGACCAAGGCGCAGCAGAAGGTCGCGAGTCTTACGCAAGACGTGGTCAAGGCGGATCAGCGGACCAAGCTCCAGAGCCTGGTCGCACCAGTCGACGGCGTCGTGCAGCAGCTCGCCGTTCATACGGTGGGAGGCGTGGTGACGCCCGCTCAGGTGCTTGCAGTGGTGGTTCCGACCGAAGCCCCTCTCGAGATCGAGGCCATGGTATCCAATCGCGATATCGGGTTCGTTCATGCCGGTCAGAAGGCGGAAATCAAGGTCGACACATTCAACTTCACTCGCTATGGGCTCCTTCATGGTGAGGTGCTCAGCTTGTCCTCGGACGCCATTACCCGCGACAAACAACAGAATGCGTCGAATGACCGGACTGCGGGAGCAGCAGCTACCAGCGAGCCGCGAGGTCAGGAACTGGAATATGCCGCGCGCGTCTCGCTCGACCGCACCGACATGCAGGTGGACGAAAAGCTCGTCAAGCTGAGCCCCGGGATGGCCGTGACTGTCGAGATCAAGACAGGCTCGCGCAGGATCATCAGCTATCTGCTGTCACCGCTGGCAAAATACAAGCAGGACGCCTTACGGGAGCGGTAGCGGATGCTCAACGTCGTGTCGCCAGTCTTCCGACAGTTCGCCAATACCTCCGGACGTGAAGCCGTCAATGCGGCTGGCCAAAACGTCCGAGCGCATCTAACTTTCGGTGCGTCATCACGACGACCCAATTCTCTTTATCGCGGAAATCACCGCGACGGAGCTTGAAAGCGACTCGTTTGCATCGACGACCGGGTGGGAGGTGCCGTTTACCGGTTGTGCCAGCATCGGGTGGTTCATCCCCCAAATCGCGGCCTGCGTTCGATTCTGGACCCGGATCTTGCGCAGAATCGCCTTGACGTGGACCTTTACGGTTGCCTCTGCGATATCGATTTTTCGCGCAATGCACTTGTTGGAATTGCCGCCGATCAGACAACGCAAAATTGCCAGCTCTCTCGGCGAAAGCTGCGGCGCGGTCGCATCCTCTCGGGTGACAAGGATCGCGCCGTCGTCTTCGCCGGAGTCCGCGGCTTTTCGTCGAGGCTCGCTCTTGGTATCGAGAGTTGATGTCAGGAATGCCGGCGGGAAAACCGTCTCACCCATCATCACCAACTCGATGGATTTGACGAATGCATCGCAGGACATCGTGCTTACAAGATAACCGGCGGCGCCGACCTGAAATACCAGATCCGGCTCGGTCGACCTATAGTGATCCGCCACAACCACAATGCGTCCGCTCGGATAATGATCTCTCACAAGGTTGATCTGTTCAACGGCGAGATCAAAGTCATCGCTGGTATGGACAACCAGAAACAGCAGTTGCGGCCCTCGAAATCCACCTGTCAATTCATCGGGAGACGATACCGATGCCCGGACACGAAAGTTCTCCGCGCGCAATATTCGGGCAATGCCCTCTCTAATTAAAACACCCTTTCCTATGAGAATGGTTTCAAAGGTTTGATGCCTCCTCATTTGACCCTCCTGGTCAGTACGCAACTGGAGCTTCGAAACACGGTTTGAGCACTCTCCGAAGCTACCCTTTGGAACCGGGGCAGCCGACGACCAAGAAACGCTTCTCTGCCTCAAATCCGCAATTCTGTTCTCCTCAAGTCCGTCGAGCCTTCTGCCCGAAAGTTCAAATTATATATGAAAACTGCTCTTGGGTTCCCGGAGCGGAACCCCAAGACCAGTTGCTATCAGATGATGGATGCGACCATTCGTCGGAAAGAGAGGAGTAATATGTCGTTGAGGAAAACCCATTTGAAATTCTCACTAAACTCCAGCGCGAGCTACGGAAATGACCATCATCCCGCTCGACAATTCGCCTAGTGTGGCGGTTCGCGAAGCATCACGACGACTTCGCAGTGCAACAATAGACCAAGCAAAGCATTGGTGGCTCTCAAAATAAGTTGAATTTGCTGTTCTCGACAACCGGATCTGATGACGTCGGTACGGTCGATATCCGGGTACCTGCGCCTCACATGCCTTGTCGGAACCGGTCGCCCTTGTGCTGGCGCCGATCGCCGCTCGGCCGATGCCAACCTCAGACGCGGCTTTGCATCATCGCATCTCGGTCACTACCGGGATGCGATCGACGATTCCAATGCTGTGCTGAAGATCATGCCAGGATCAAGCAGAGCGCTCGCATGGCGCGGCATCTTAACCAGTAAATTCAGTGCCGTTGCCCGCCAGAAGTTCTTTCAACTGGCTGCGCATCAGCTCCGCCTTGCTATACACAAGGGCAGCTATCGCGGTCTTATCGACCGCTATAACGATTTGGACGCCTACGTTCACGCATGAAATTCGGCCAAACACATCATCGAAACCCGTAAGTGCATTGCCCAGCGCGGTTTCTAGCCTCACCGCTTCGACCGTGCTCAGTGTGAGCGGATCACCGCCATCGATTGTAAGATCAATCGCGACGATTCCCTTCTGGGGTGGCTCCTCGGCAGCAGAACTAGCACCAAGCGTCCAACTGCTCATTGCTTCGCCCTCCCCACTATCTTGGAATCTTGGACGCCCATTTGCCTAATGCGTTGAGTTGAATCTGTCGGCTCTGCACCTTCGAGCAAAACTCTCGCGGGAGCAACAGTGCATCGGGGACGACGCCATCGTTATCGCAGCCCGGTAGGTCGGCTAGGAGGCCGCCCCAAGCAATGCGCTGGCCAGCAATCCCGCGAACAGCAACAATCCTGCATCGCGGTTTGACTTGAACAACCGCAGGCAGAGGCGTGAATCGCCGATCTCGGTCCGAGCGATCTGCCAGGCGAGATGCGCGGCAAAAGCCGCAAGGCCGATCCATGCCGGCCATCGCGCGCCGGCCAGATGCAACGCAACGCCGATCAGTACGACGGCCAGCCCGTAGAAGATCGCAAGCGCGGAACGCGTGCGCTCGCCGAACAGCAATGCCGTCGACTTGATGCCGATCAGCGCATCGTCTTCCGTGTCCTGATGGGCATAGATCGTGTCATAGCCAATCACCCATGCGATCGACCCCGCATACAGCGCCAGCGCGGCCGCATCGATGCGGCCCAGCATCACCGCAAACCCCATCAGCGCGCCCCACGAAAACGCGAGGCCGAGCACGACCTGCGGCCAGTTAGTCATGCGCTTCATGAAGGGATAGATCGCGACGACGACGAGCGAGGCGATTCCGGTCGCAACGGCAAAGCGATTGAATTGGAGTAGCACGACCAGCCCCACCAGCGCCTGCGCCACGAGAAACACAAAGGCCTGCGTCACCGTCACCTGTCCCGCCGGAATCGGACGCGACCGCGTCCGCTCCACCCGCGCATCGAGATCGCGGTCGGTGATGTCGTTCCAGGTGCAGCCGGCGCCGCGCATGGCGAATGCGCCAATGAAAAACAGCACGACGGTCAGGGGCAGCCGGCTAACGCCATGGGCAACGCCCGCAGCCAGCGCCGCCGACCACCAGCATGGCAACAGCAGCAGCCACGCCCCGATCGGCCGGTCCAGCCGCGATAGCCTGAGATAGGGCCGCGACCACATCGGCGCGCGGCTGTCGACCCAGTTGCCGGCGGAGTCCGCGACGCGTGCCGCCGTATCGCTCATCGGAGACCGGTCATCGGGTGAGAACGTTGCCACTCAAGGTGTCGAACGTGCTGCCACCCTTCTTCGATGTGGTCGCCTCCGGCATGCCGCCGGCCGACCCGAGAACTTCGCTCAGGCTCGGGCCAGCCGGAGCGCGCATCTTTGCCTGCTTGGCCACGTCACAAACCTTCCGAAGCATGGCTTCCGTCGCCTTGTGGTTGGTGCGCATCTGCTTCCCGACATTGTCGGGAATTCCGCACTTCGCGGAATGCGTGTCGATGAATTTGACCATTTTGATTTCAGCCTGCGAATATTGTCCGATCAGTTTGCAAGCCTCATCCGGCGGCGCATGACGGGCGCCGGCGGCCTGAATCAGTTTGCCGCGCTTTTCCGCCGCTTCACGCAGGGGCACAAACTCCTTCATGCATTCCTCACCGCCGGGCGGACCCGCTTGCCGCGGAGGAGGTGCGCCAAAGCCGCCGAGCATCGGAGCCGCGCCGCCGGAGGGAAATGCGGCAGGCGCGCCGGCTTTCGCAGAGGTCGTTCCGTTGACGGGGGGAAACGCGGAATCCTGACGCGGCGCGGCCGTGCTTCGCGCAGACGCTCCGTTGACCGGCGGAAAGGCCGGATCGTTGGGAGTGCCGACCGATCCCCTTACGGGCGGAAACGCCGGATCTTTAACCGTTCCGACCGCGCCATTGGGCAACGGCGCCGGAAACGGAGTCTGGCCAATCGCGTCGGTGACGCTGGTGGCGAGCACCGCAAGGATCAGTGGAACGATCAGGCGTCGGACGATCACAATATTCCTCCGGCAGGGTCAAATGTCCCCGAAGCCTTCGCAACGAACGACTTTCCATATTTCCGCGTTTTACGATTCCTGCCGGTTTTTAACAACCCGACGAATTGGGCAAGAGCGCGGCGCTTGGCCGCGCCGGAGGCCGGCGGTCCCGGCCCCCGCAGGTTTCCGGCGGGCAAGCTGGTATCGTAGGAAAGTTCAGGGTTGTTTTCCACGCGGTGGTTTGAGGGCGAGATCGTGTTGGTTTAAAAAGCAGCTCCCGAAGGATTTCAGTCATGCCCGACACGGACTTTCGCAGTCCCCGGCTCTACGTCGATGCGCCACTCGGGCCGGGCGGCAAGGTTCCGCTCGACCGCAATCAGGGCAATTATCTCGGCAACGTCCTGCGCCTCGGATCCGGGGCGGGCGTTCTGGTCTTCAACGGCCGCGACGGCGAGTGGCGGGCGGCGATTTCAGGTCGCAAGCGCCCGGAATGCCTGGATATCGTCGCCGCGACCAGGGCGCAGGACCACCTGTCCGACCTGCATTATGTGTTTGCGCCGCTGAAACACGCCCGGCTCGACTACATGGTCCAGAAAGCGGTAGAAATGGGGGTCTCCGCACTGCAACCTGTCCTGACCCGCTTTACCCAGGTGGCTCGCGTCAACGGCGAACGGATGCGCGCCAACGTCGTCGAGGCGGCCGAGCAATGCGGCATCCTGAGCATTGCCGCGGTCGAGGAGCCGGTGACCCTGGATCGCTGGCTCGGCCGGCGCGCTCCGGAACGCCTGCTGGTGTTCTGCGACGAGGCCGCCCTGGTGACAAATCCGGCGGCGGCGCTGGAACCCATGCGCGGCGCCGCGCACGGCATCGATGTTCTGGTCGGCCCCGAAGGCGGCTTTGCCGAAGACGAGCGGGCCAATCTGCTGCGCCAGCCGAAAATTCTGCGGCTGTCGCTGGGGCCACGGATCCTGCGCGCCGATACCGCCGCTGTCGCCGTCCTCGCCCTTATTCAGACCGCGTTGGGCGACTGGACGGACGAATCAAAACACGCGCAGGTTGAGATTTCGACAACTCGTTAAGCCACGCCCCCGATCGTAGTCGAAACTATCGAACGGCCATGCTAAGGGCTTGCCCCGAAACCGAATGAAAACGCCTTGGAATCCATGGACTTCGATATGAGCCGTAGCGCGGAAAATCCTGCAACCCGATCGCCCCCCTGGGCGGACGGCCTGCTGTCGTCGTTCGCCCAGGCCGGCTACGTCAAGGCGGAGCCCGCGATCCTGCAACCGGCCGAGCCGTTTCTGGACCTGTCGGGCGAGGACATCCGCAAGAGCCTGTATCTGACGTCGGACGCGGGCGGCGAGGAACTTTGCCTGCGCCCCGACCTCACCATCCCGGTGGCGCGGGACTATCTCGCCTCCGGCAGAGCCGGCCAGCCGGCCGGATTCTGCTATCTCGGGCCTGTGTTCCGCTATCGCGGCGGCCGCTCGAGCGAATTCCTCCAGGCCGGCATCGAATCGTTCGGCCGGCAGGATCGCGCGGCGGCCGACGCCGAAATGCTCGCGCTTGGCCTTGAGGCCGCTACGGCCTTCGGCATTACCGATGTGGACATCCGCACCGGCGATGTCGCGCTGTTCACCGCGCTGATCGATGCGCTCGAGCTTTATCCGGTGTGGCGGCGCCGGCTGATGAAGGATTTCAACCGCAAGTCCAGCCTTACGCAGGATATCGAGCGGCTGACGCTCACGACCGGGCCCGGGCACAACGAATACGAAGGCGTGCTGGCGGCGCTCGCGGGTTCGGACCGCAAGGCCGCGCTGGCGCTGGTGACGGACATGATGTCGATCGCGGGCGCGACCAATGTCGGCGGCCGCACCGTCGACGAGATCGCCGACCGCTTCCTCGAACAATCCACGCTGAAAAGCGGCGCGCTGCCGCGCGACGCGCTGACCATCATCAAGCGGTTTCTCGCGATAGCGGGCGATCCCGACGAGGCGCTCGGCGAGTTGCGCGCGCTGGCTTCCGACGCCGGTCTCGATATCCACGCCGCGATCGATCAGGTCGAAAGCCGTATTGGATTCATGGCGGCGCGCGGGATCGCGACCAGCAGCATCGGCTTCGCGACGTCGTTCGGCCGCGGCGTCGACTACTACACGGGCTTTGAATTCGAGTTGCAGCGCAAGGGCAACGGCGACGAGCCGCTGGTTGCCGGCGGTCGCTACGATGGCCTGATGACGCAACTGGGTGCAGCCACGCCGATCCCGGCGGTCGGCTTCTCGATCTGGATCGAGGCCTTGACACGGTTTGCGGATGAAGCCTCCGCGAGCCGAACCGGCGGGAGCGCGTCATGACCGCCCCTCTCGTACTAGCCGTGCCGTCGAAGGGCCGTTTGCAGGAAAACGCCGAGGCCTTTTTCGCCCGCGCCGGGTTGACGCTGGCGAAGCCGCGCGGCGTCCGCGACTATCGCGGCACCATCGCCGAACTCGACAACGTCGAGATCGCCTATCTTTCGGCGAGCGAAATCGCCGCGCAGCTCGCGCGCGGCATGGTGCATCTCGGCGTCACCGGCGAAGATTTGATCCGCGAAAGCATCGTCGACGCCGACAAGCGTGTGGCGCTGATCGACGGGCTGGGTTTCGGCAGCGCCAACGTGGTGGTCGCCGTGCCGCAATCCTGGATCGACGTGCGCACCATGGCCGACCTCGACGACGTAACCATCGGGTTTCGCGCGCAGCACAACCGGCGGATGCGGGTCGCGACCAAATACATCAACCTCACCCGCGTCTTCTTCGCGTCGCATGGCGTGGTCGATTACCGCATCGTCGAGAGCGCGGGCGCCACCGAGGGCGCTCCCGCGGTCGGCACCGCCGAGATGATCGTCGATATCACGACGACCGGGGCGACCCTCGCCGCCAACGGCCTCAAGGTGCTGGACGACGGCGTCATCCTGCGCAGCCAGGCCAACCTGGTCGCGTCGCGCGACGCGGACTGGTCGAACGGCGCGCGCGAAACGGCGCGGATCATTCTCGACCACATCGCCGCGCGCGCCCGTGCCAGCCAATACCGCGAGGTGCGGACCCGCTTCACAGGCTGCGATACGGCGCTGCTAACAGAGGCGCATGATCGCTTCGGCGTGGTCTCGCCGTTCGGCGGGCCGACCTCCTCCGGCATGATCACGCTGCATTGCCCGCCGGACCGGCTTTATGCACTCGGCAGTTTTCTGCGTCAGCACGGCGCGGAAACGGTGTCGATCGCCTCGCTGGACTATGTGTTCGATCGCGAGAACCCGCTATTCGCAAGGCTGGAAGCGTTCCTGCGGTCGTAGAACCATGCATTCCGCCCGTTGAAGCACACGGCCGCACTCACTACCATATGAACGAGATCGCGTTGACTACGCCGGAACCGACCGATGACGCCAACTGCCAGCCTTCCAGGTCTGCCTGCGGACGCGGCCGCCGCGACGGCACCGGGTCTGTCGATCGTCGTTCCCGTTTACAATGAAGCCGCCGGGCTCCAGCAACTGCACGAGCGCCTCAGTGCGCTTGCGGCAAAGCTGAGGCAGCGCTTCGGCCTCGCCTGCGAGGTCGTCTACGTCGACGACGGCAGCACCGACGGCACGCTAAGCCTCGCCCGCGCGCTCCCCGCCGCCGCGATGGACGTGCAGGTGGTGTCGCTGTCGCGCAACTTCGGCAAGGAAGCCGCCTTGATGGCGGGCCTGGATCACGCGCGGCGCGGCGCGCTGCTGTTCATGGACGGCGACGGTCAGCATTCGCCCGACCTCGTGGAGCGGCTGGTGGATCACTGGATCAACGGCAGCTACGACGTCATCTACACGGCGAAGGCGCATCGGACGAACGAGTCGGTGCTGCGGCGGATCGGCGTGCGCAGCTTCTACGCGATCGTCAACTGGGGCGCGCGCCAGCGAATTCCCGAAGACGCCGGCGACTTCCGCCTGTTGTCGCCCCGTGCCGCCGCCGCGCTGCGCCGGATGCCCGAGCGCAACCGCTTCTTCAAGGGCCTCGCGAGCTGGATCGGCTTCCGGCAGATTCGCGTCGACTACGAACCCGACGTTCGCGCCCACGGCATGACCACGTTCAATACGGTGCGGCTGCTCGGCCTGTCGATCGAGGGGCTGACGTCGTTTTCGGTGGCGCCGCTGCGGCTGGCCAGCCTGCTCGGGTTGCTGCTGGCGTTCGCCGCCTTCCTGTTCGGATTGTCTATTCTCTGGGAAACCTGGGTCGATGGCGAGTCGGTACCCGGCTATCCGTCGCTGGTGGTCGGCCTGATGACGCTCGGCGGCGTGCAACTCCTGATGATCGGCATCGTCGGCGAATACATCGGCAAGATTCTCTCGGAGTTGAAGGCACGGCCGATCTACTTCGTCGCCGAGCACAGCGTGAAGCAGGCCGAGGACGAACCGTCCGCAGGCGCCCCGCACCGGAGCGCGGCCGAATGAGCGGCGATGAACCGTTACGCCGGATTCGGCTGTGCGCTGACGACTACGGCATCAGCCCCGGCGTCAACCGGGCGATCCGCGATCTGATCGAGCGGGAGCGCATCAATGCGACGTCGGTGATGGTGGTCGGCCCTGCCGCCGCACGCAACGACGTCGAGGCGCTGGAGGCCGCAGTCGCGCGCAATCCGCATTGCGTCATCGGCCTGCACGCCACCCTGACCGCGCCGTTTCAGCCGCTCACCATGCACTACCGGCCGCGCGATGGCGGACTGTTTCCGCCGCTTTCGAAGATGCTGCGCGCGAGTCTGTCGCGCCGGCTCGAGCCCGAGATGATTCTCGACGAGGTGACGGCGCAGATCGCAGCCTTTGCCGAACGGTTCGGCCGCGCGCCCGATTATGTCGACGGCCATCAGCACGTACAAATATTCCCGCAGGTGCGCGGCGCGTTCTTGTCGGCGGTCAGAAATGCCGCACCCGGCGCATGGGTGCGCCAGTGCGGCCGCCGCCAACCGCCG
The DNA here is from genome assembly GCF_036964665.1 of Nitrobacter sp. NHB1. Taxonomy (NCBI): domain Bacteria; kingdom Pseudomonadati; phylum Pseudomonadota; class Alphaproteobacteria; order Hyphomicrobiales; family Nitrobacteraceae; genus Nitrobacter; species Candidatus Nitrobacter laanbroekii. Next base: position 138,136 of record NZ_JBAMDA010000001.1, on the reverse strand, counting down.
GCTCGGCGGCTCGGCACGCCGAAGGCGCTGCTTCTGGATATTCTAAGCGCCGGGTTTCGCCGCCATGCCGCGCGTGCCGGCATCCGCTTCAATCCGGCATTCGCCGGCGCCTATGATTTCACAAAGTCCGACTTCGCCGCGCTGATGCAGACGTTTCTGGACGGCTCACCGGACGGCGGCCTGATCATGTGCCATCCCGGATTCGTCGACGACACCCTGATCGCGCTCGATCCGCTCACCGACCAGCGCGAGCGGGAATACGCATTCCTCTCCGGGGACGGCTTTCGGGACATGCTGGCGGCGAATCGGGTGTCACTGAGCTGACACACCGAAGCACAAGCCCTGCCGTCTTGCCGAACACCGAAATTTAATTGGCCGCGACACTGTTTGCGACACAAAGCGCGCCTACATCCCATCCGCCATCTTATTGGGAGAGCGCCATGACGCCGCAAGAACGCCAGTTGGTTGACGACCTCTTCACCCGCCTCGCCGGCGTCGAGAACGCGCCGCGCGATCCCGACGCCGCCGCCGTCATCGGCGATGGGCTGCGCCGCGCGCCCAACGCGCTTTACACGCTGGTCCAGACGGTTCTGGTGCAGGATGAAGCCCTGAAGCGCGCCCACGACCGCATCCAGCAACTGGAGGGCGGCGGAGCCAATGAGCAGGCCGCCTCCGGCGGATTCCTCGACCAGATGCGCGACACCCTGTTCGGCAAGTCGCCGCAGCGCGGCTCGGTCCCGAACGTTCAACCTCCCCCGGTGGCGCCGAGCCGGCCGGCCTGGAACACCGGCGAGGTGCTGCAACAGACCGAACAGCCCGGACGCTACAATCAGGGAGCTTACGAACAGAGACCTGCCGGTCAGCCGCCTGCCGGTCAGCCCTATGGCACGCCGCAGCCGCAAGCGGGGGGCGGCTCGTTTCTCGGAACGGCAGCGGCCGCCGCCGCGGGTGCCGTGGGCGGCGGCCTGCTTCTGAGCAGCATCCGCTCCATGATGGGCGGCGAAGCTCATGCCAGCAGCTTAGGCGGCTCGGGCGGCCTCGGAGGCTCAGGCAGCCCGTGGGGTGGCGGCGACCAATCCGGCAGCAGTCTGGCGCGCGACGCCGGTGTGAAGGATGTCGGGTCGCAACCGGGCAACACGTCGCAAACCAGTTCGTTCGATCAGGCCCAGGCAGATGCCGATCAGGACCAGGATCAGGATCAGGACGACGACGATAACGACGAGATGGATATGGACTCCGACGACTCCGATGACTTCGACGACGGCGGCGGCGATTACGCCTGACGCCCCGGATTCTACAGCAAAACGGCCGCCGATCAGGCGGCCGTTTCCGTCTCGGAGCACTCAGACTTTGCAACACTCAGGCGTCGGTACCCTGGTCTTGCTTTCGGCAAGCCCGAGTACAGGCTTCCGCGAAGCAATCCAGTGCTTTTTCGAGAGCTTCCTGGATTGCTTCGGCGCGAAGCGCCTCGCAATGACGGCAATCTGATTCCGTTTAAGTATGGTCAGATCACGACCACTCTGGCGCCGACGTGAACCCGGCTATAAAGATCGATCACGTCCTGGTTGCGCATCCGGATGCAGCCGGACGACACGTTGGTGCCGATCGTCAATGGCTCGTTGGAGCCGTGGATACGATAGAGCGAGGAGCCGAGATACATGGCGCGGGCGCCGAGCGGATTCTGCGGCCCGCCTTCCATGTGGCGCGGCAGATCGGGGCGGCGCTTCAGCATTTGCGCGGGCGGCGTCCAGTCGGGCCATTCCTTCTTGGCCGTGATCGTCTTGACGCCGGCCCACAGGAAGCCCGGCTTGCCGACGCCAACCCCGTAGCGCAGCGCCTTGCCGTCGCCCTGCACGAGATAGAGAAACTTGCTCGACGTATCGATGACGATGGTGCCGGCGGCTTCCTTGCCGTGATAATCGACGAGTTGCTTCTCGAACTTCGGATCGAATGCGGGATGCGCGGCCTCGCTTGCGTCCTGCTCCCGCATGATCTGCTGCGGCTGCATCGCCTGCGGCTGCGGCGCATAGAGCGGGCGCGGATCGTAGGGCTGTTGCTGATAACGCGATCCCTGCTGCTGGCCGTCGCCGAACAGGAACTCGATGAAGCCGCCACCCATGTTGGGCCGCTCCGCATAAGCAATGCGTTGCTCGGCCTGCTGCGGCGCGGACTGCTCGGCGTAAACGACGGTCGGCTCGGTGAAGAACCTGGTTTGCGGTTCTCTCGCTAAGGCTTGCTGAACTCCAAAGCCGGCAAGCGACGCGCCCGCGAGGAGCGCGAGGGATATGTTTTTGAACATCGACGTACTCTGTACTGTTTCGCCGTGGATGGTTCGCCGTGGGTGCGCCCGATAGCGCATCCTCACACAAACGAATTAGAATCAAAATCGCATCGGTTTGGTAAACAGGACCGACGTTTCGATTCACCACGCCGTCAATGCGACGCGGTTCCTTCACCTAGCGTTTATTTTCGATGAACGGACACCGGCCATGGTTAATCGCCGGTGTGCGCGGCAGATTCGTGATGCGCGGTTCCCCGCGTGAACCCGGCGTTAAAACACGCCCGGTATAAAAGACATCGAGTAAAAGAACTGGGGAGTCTGATGGTTGTTCAACGCAAGCGCTTCCGCGTCGAGGAAATCCTGAGCGGCGGCACGCCGGTCATCGCAACCGCCGACGACGACGCACCAATGCCGGTGCATCGCGAGATCATGGCGGAGTTGCGGGCGATCCGCCAACAGATGGGGGCCCCGCACCGCAATGGCGCAGCCGAGTCGGCCCCGGCCGACGGCGGGACCGCCAGCCGCGAGATCGCCGAAGCGCAGGCGTTGCTGCAGACCTACCGCGCACAGATCGAACAGTGCGAAAAGCTCAAGACCGAGCTCAATCTGATCCATGACGCCATCAACCGCACCAAGCAGGAAATCGCGGTTCTGCATGTCAAGAGTTTCAGCGGCGACGAGATGGCGAAGGTTACCGACGAGCTTGGCGCCGTGGTGGGAGGCACCGAGCAGGCGACGCAACAGATTCTGGCGGCGACCGAGGCGATCGATCAATCTGCCAGCGCCTTGTCCAAGGCGGCGTCGCCGGAGCAGACGCGGTTGCTGAGCGAGGAAATTCAGGAACGCGTGATCTCGATTTTCGAGGCCTGCAACTTCCAGGATCTCACCGGCCAGCGCATCGCCAAGGTGACGAGCACGATGAAGTTCATCGAGCATCACATCAACGTCATGATGGACATCTGGGGCGGCGTCGACGCCATCCGGGCCCATGCTCCGCCGATCGTCGACGATCGCGTGGGCGACGCCAGACTGCTGAACGGTCCGAAGCTCGACGGCGACGAGGGGCACGCCTCCCAGGACGATATCGACGCGTTGTTCGGCTAAAGCCGTTCACGGCTTGGTGGAATCGGGACTCTGTTCTCGTCATTGCGAGGAGCGGAGCGACGAAGCAATCCAGATGCTTTTAAAATAAGAACTGGATTGCTTCGCTTCGCTCGCAATGACGACAAGTCGCGTTTCCATCTAAATATGAACTGCTCTAGCCCCAGGAAGCATTCCTCGTTGAGAATGCCCGGCCGTCGCGCCGCGCATTTGGTTTGAAGTCGATCGGCTTCAAGTCGCGCGCAACCCGGCTAGAGCCTTTTCGCTTCTGATGGAATCAAAAGCGAGGCTCTATGATTTTGAATTGACGCGTCTTCTTCACGCGAACCGGCACCCATCCTCGGGTCAAGCCAGAGGACATGCTTGGCTCGAAAACGCTCTAATGCGCGTGTGGCTTTGCCGCCGTGTGGTGGTGGGGGGCCGACGCGGCGGCGGGCGCGCAGCGGACATAAACCATGTTGCCGTAGCGGGTCGCCGCATCCGGGTCGATGAAGCGCGTGACCAGGACGCGGCCGTCGAAGGAGACGATCTCGCGATCCTTCGGGCCGCCGGCGGGTCCTTCCGGTCCGATATAGTTCTTGCCGCTCTGGCTGCCCTTCAGCCGCAATTCCTGCGGCGTCGCCTCGTCGGCGAGATGCATGATCACACCGCCATTGCCGCCTGCGCCGATCACGTAGGGATTACGGCACTGCGTCTTGGCCGCAGCCTCGGTCCGCGCCCGGTCGTTCGGATTTTGATAGGATGCAAGACCCCAGCGTCCGACGAGTTCTTCGGCGCGGATCGTGGCCGGGATCTCGGGCTCGACGGCCGGCGGCGCCGGTTGGGGCGACAGTCCGATCGACCCGATCGACCCGCACCCGCCGAGAAACACCGCAAGGGCCGCAGCCGCCCCAAGGTTCAAAGCCGCGCGTCCGCCGTCTGATCTGACCATCGTATGTTTCCCCAAACCGAGTTCCCGACCGCCGCACCCCAGGCAGCCAGGTTTAAAAATGTGGCCGCGGCAACCTTACTCCGCGATCACGGAGACGCCACGACATGGTTTGCACTATCCTACACGCCCCTCACCAACGGCTTAAGGGGGCTTGCTTGACAGCATGGCTGTCAAGCCATATTCCCCGCCGACGATTAGCACTTTTGGAGCATGATTGCCAAAGGTACGAATCGCTAAGAGCGTTTCGAATCCGGGCGTATGCATTCCATCGATGAAAATTCAGCGTCCTGCGAACCCCCGGAGGAGCCGTTATGGCTAAAACCAAATTTCGTCCGCTGCATGACCGTGTTGTGGTCAAACGCATCGATGCCGAAGAAAAGACCAAGGGCGGCATCATCATTCCCGACACCGTCAGGGAAAAGCCGTCGCAGGGCGAAGTCGTCGCCGTCGGCCCCGGCGGACGCGGCGAAGCCGGCAAGCTGATCCCGATCGACGTCAAGGTCGGCGACAAGGTGCTGTTCGGCAAGTGGTCGGGCACCGAGATCAAACTCGACGGCCAGGACGTCCTGATCATGAAGGAGTCCGACATCATGGGCGTGCTGGACTAAGCCTGACGGCCTCCACATCTACCGACGTCATCGCCCGGCAAGGGCGCGCTATGCGCCCGATGACCGGGTGATCCAGTATTCCGACGCATTGCGATTGAACATGTCCGTCGCGGAATACTGGGTCATCCGCTTTCGCGGATGATGACAGTACAGTGCTTGTAAAACTCTGCGGAAGAGTTTTGCTCAATCAAGGAACCATCAAATGTCAGCCAAGGACGTCAGGTTTTCCGGCGACGCGCGCGACCGCATGCTGCGCGGCGTCGATATCCTCGCCAACGCCGTAAAGGTGACCCTTGGCCCGAAGGGCCGCAACGTCGTGATCGAGAAGAGCTTCGGCGCGCCCCGCATCACCAAGGACGGCGTCACCGTCGCCAAGGAGATCGAGCTCGACGACAGATTCGAGAACATGGGCGCGCAGATGGTGCGCGAAGTCGCCTCCAAGACCAACGATACCGCGGGCGACGGCACCACCACCGCCACCGTGCTGGCCCAGGCCATCGTCCGCGAGGGCGCCAAGGCCGTTGCCGCCGGCATGAATCCGATGGACCTCAAGCGCGGCATCGACATCGCGGTCGCGGCCGTGGTGAAGGATATTGCGAAGCGCGCCAAGCCGGTCGCGTCCTCGGCCGAAGTCGCGCAGGTCGGCACCATCTCCTCCAACGGCGACACCGCTATCGGCAAGATGATCGCGCAGGCGATGCAGAAGGTCGGCAACGAGGGCGTCATCACCGTCGAGGAGAACAAGTCGCTCGAAACCGATGTCGACATCGTCGAGGGCATGAAGTTCGACCGCGGCTACCTCAGCCCCTACTTCGTCACCAATGCCGAGAAGATGACCGCCGAACTCGACGGAGCCTACATCCTGCTGCACGAGAAGAAGCTGTCCGGCCTTCAGGCCATACTGCCGCTGCTCGAGGCGGTGGTGAAGTCGGGCAAGCCGCTGCTGATCGTGGCGGAAGACATCGAGGGCGAGGCGCTGGCGACGCTGGTGGTCAACCGGCTGCGGGGCGGCCTCAAGGTCGCGGCCGTCAAGGCGCCCGGCTTCGGCGATCGCCGCAAGGCCATGCTGGAGGACATCGCGATCCTCACCGGGGGCCAGCTCATCTCCGATGACCTCGGCATCAAGCTCGAGAACGTCACCGTGGACATGCTCGGCCGCGCCAAGAAGGTGGTGATCGACAAGGAGAACACCACCATCGTCAACGGCGCCGGCAAGAAGGCCGACATCGAGGCGCGCGTGGGGCAGATCAAGGCGCAGATCGAGGAGACCACCTCGGACTACGACCGCGAGAAGCTCCAGGAGCGTCTGGCCAAGCTCGCCGGCGGCGTCGCGGTGATCCGCGTCGGCGGCGCGACCGAGATCGAGGTCAAGGAAAAGAAGGATCGCGTCGAGGATGCGCTCAACGCCACCCGCGCAGCCGTGGAGGAAGGCATCGTGCCCGGCGGCGGCACCGCGCTGCTACGCGCCAAGAAGGCGGTCGGCCGCATCGCCAACGACAACCCGGACGTACAGGCCGGCATCAACATCGTGCTGAAGGCGCTGGAAGCCCCGATCCGCCAGATCGCGGAAAATGCCGGCGTCGAGGGGTCCATCGTTGTCGGCAAGGTTCTCGAAAACAAGGCCGAGACCTTCGGCTTCGACGCCCAGAAGGAAGAGTATGTCGACATGGTCGCCAAGGGCATCATCGATCCGGCCAAGGTCGTGCGCACCGCTTTGCAGGATGCCGCGTCGGTCGCGGGCCTGCTCGTGACCACAGAAGCCATGGTCGCCGAATTGCCGAAGGAGGAGCCGGCGCCGGCCATGCCGGGCGGCGGCGGAATGGGCGGCGGTGGAATGGGCGGCATGGGCTTCTGAGCCGTTCCAACTGCACGACTTCGCCAGAAGGCCGCCTCCGGGCGGCCTTCTTTTTTGGCGAAGCCGGTTTTAGGGTGACAGGCGATTCGACAAACGGAGATTCTCCTATGCGCGTACTACGGCTGTGCCTGGTCGGCTTGGTAATCGCTTTGCCGGGGAGTCTGTTCGGGCAGGACAGGCCGCTTCCCAAGGCGACGCCTGGCGGCGCCGAGGTGCGATACTTCACCTCCATCGACGGGCTGATGGAAGGCAATGCCGACGTCATTCTCAAGGAAACCCGCCAGGGCAAGACCGTCACGGGCGCCGTTCTCGATGCGTGTTACCCCGCGGAAAAAGGCTCCGATCGCAAGGACCGCTTCGTCGTCAACCTCGCGGTGAACGGCTCGACCATGACCGGCACGACCCAAAGCATCGGCGACAAGCTTCCGGTCGAGGTCAACCTCACCCGCAAGCCCACCGGCGATACGTTCGAGTTCGACGGCCGGGTCAGCATCGGCAAGACCGTCACCGAGGTGACCTCGACGGACAATTCCGATCTCAGCGAGGCTGAGTTCAACGACACCCGGACAACCGATGACGGCGTCGTCGCAACACCGAAGGATTTCACCGAGGTGTCTCCCGAAGCCATCGCGGTGAAAGTGAAACTCGACGCCGCTGTCGATTTGCTCAAGGGATTGAGAGGACAGCATGTCGAGGTGGCGCTGAACAGCCTTGAGGTGACCTGCGAGGCGCTGCGGGCCGGCGCGCAGGTCATCGACATCAACGTCGATCCGGAGCGCGCATCCGCCCTCATCGCCCGGTTGAAGGCATCGCCCGGCGTGATCGCCGCCGGCTGGAGCGCCGGCCTATTCGACATGGAGCGCACCATCCGGTTTCCGGCCGCGGAATGGCGCAACAACGGCAAGCTCAATCGTGACAAACTCGCGACCGCCATCTCCGGCGTGCTGGAAAAAGCCCTGGACGCAAAGCCGGTGTCAGCAAAATGGAGTGACGACACCGGCAAGCTGACGCTGACCTTCAAGCGTCCGAGCGAGGTGGTTCCGGCGCTCAAGCTTACCGACACCATCGAGGTGACCGCGTTGCCCGGCCCCGACAAGCCCGGCGGGTCCGATCACATCATGCTCTGGGTCGGCGTCCCGTCGACGACCACGGCGGACGAAACCGAGGGGCCGAGGCTCGACCTGGCCGACGACACGTCCGCGGGCGACAACGAGGACGTCGAGACCGACGACAGTGGTTCGGTGGATGCGCTGGCGAAGCAGTTCAAGGCCCAGCGCTGGGACGCCGACAAATCGGCCTGGAAATAACAGCGGCCCGACTCTCCGCGGCACAGGATGGCGATCCGCGCGCGCGGGACCCGCTTTAGTTTGTATTGAGATGAAACCGCAGCGTGGTCGGACCGGCGAACGAGACCGCGTCGCCCTGCCGTTCCCAGGTGGTCGCAGCAGAGAGCGCCGCAACCAGATCGTCATCGGCCTGCGCCTTCTCCGGCGGACAGGAGCGGTCCTCCAGCGGACCGGCCGCGAAGATGACGGTGTTGCCGGCCACCGAGAACTGGCCCTTGCCGCCCTTGCACCACAACTCGAGCTTGGCCTCGCCGCTGTCGCCGATTTCCAGCGACGGCACCCGCTTCGAGCCGGGCTGCGGCGGCGCATCCAGCGTCATTTCAAGGCCGAACGGAAATCCATCCTGCGCCGACGCCGGCAATCCACCGATGCCCTCGACGACGACCACGACCGCGACGGCACCGAACCAGAACCCAAACCTTGTAGCCATCTGCCCTCGTTGAATGACGATCACGACGATCTGACCCGCGCCGTTCTACAGCGCAGATTCCGTGACGTGAAGTCCGCTTTTGTGGCCGAAATCGGTCGGACCTGTCCAAACATTCATAAAGAACACATTGATCCTGCGAAGGCGCGCCGTAATCCTTGTGACCGGATATATACGGCCGCACATCCTCGCGAACCGGAGAGGCCCACGCGCCGTCGCGCAATGGTCATGCTACCAGTCTGAATAGCTGCGGTCTTGGCTTTATTGGTTGCCGCTACCTTCCATCCCTTCGAGCGATTTTTACGATGCTTTCCGGAGACATCGAACAGTGAAAAACCTCGGTGCGACGCTGAAAACCGTCTGGCGAATCGCCTCGCCCTATTTCCGCTCGGAAGACAAATGGGCTGGGCTCGGCCTGCTCGTCATCGTCATCGCAATCGAGCTCGGCACCGTCGGCGTGGATGTGCTGCTGAACGAGTGGCGCAACCGGTTCTTCAATGCTTTCCAGGCCTACAACTGGAGCGCCTTCGCCTCGGAGACGATCTACTTCTGTGTAGTAGTCACCATTTACATCGTGATCGCGGTCTATCAGCTTTACCTGAACCAGTGGCTGCAAATCCGCTGGCGCAACTGGACGACAAAGCGCTATCTCGGCGACTGGCTCAGCCACGCCAATCACTACCGGATGCAGCTCCAGGGCGACGTCGCCGACAACCCGGACCAGCGCATCACCGAGGACATCAGGATGTTCGTCGAGCAAACTCTTACTCTCGGTCTCGGCCTTCTGAATTCCGTCGTGACGCTGGTGTCATTCATCGTGATCCTCTGGGGCCTCTCCGCCGCCGCCCCGCTGCACGTGTTCGGCCATCAGTACAACATCCCCGGTTATCTGGTATGGGGAGCATTGATCTATGCCATCATCGGCACAGTACTGACCCACCTGATCGGAAGGCCGTTGATCGGTCTCGACTACCGGCAGCAGCAATACGAAGCCGATTTTCGTTTCAACCTGGTCCGGGTCCGGGAAAACTCCGAGCAGATCGCGCTGCTCCGCGGCGAAGAGGCCGAGCGCACGCGGCTGATGGACAAGTTCCAGCTGATCGTCGAGAACTGGATCGGCATCATGAAGCGCACCAAGAAGATCACCGCCTTCACCGCCAGCTATGGGCAAGCCACCCAGATCATCCCCTATATTCTGGTCGCGCCGGCCTACTTCGCCAACAAGACCAAACTTGGCGGCGTGATGCAGGCCGCATCGGCATTCCTCAGCGTGCAGGGTGCGCTATCGTTCTTCGTCAGCGCGTACCGGCAACTCGCCGAATGGCGGTCGATCGTGACGCGGCTCGACGGATTCGAGAAGGCGATCGCGAAGGCCAAGGCACTCGGCGCGCAAGCCGACACCGTGAAAATCTCGCCGGCCGATTCCGATATCACGCTCGACGAACTGCTGGTGCGATTGCCGAACGGCAAGCCGCTGGTCTCGGCCAACGGATTCCGCTTCCGCAACAAGGTGCGTACGCTGGTCGTAGGCCCCTCCGGATCGGGCAAGTCCACCCTGTTCCGTACCATCGGCGGCATCTGGCCGTTTGGCGCGGGCTCCGTCGCGATTCCGGCTCATGCGACGATGATGATCATGCCGCAGCAGCCTTATTTCCCGATCGGATCGCTCCAGGCCGCGATCGCCTATCCAGCCGAGGCCGGCGCATACGATGCCCAGGAGATCGCCGCAACGGTGACGGCGGTCGGACTCCCGGCGCTGGCATCGCGGCTCGACGAGGAGGCGCACTGGGACAGGATGCTGTCGCCCGGCGAACAGCAGCGTCTCGGCGTGGCGCGCGCGCTGCTGCATCGCCCCGATTATCTGTTTCTGGACGAAGCCACCACCTCCCTCGACGAGCCGTCCGAAAACGCTCTCTACCGCCTGATCGCGGAGAAACTGCCCGCAACGACCATCGTCTCGATCAGCCATCGCAATACGCTGGAGGCCTTCCATCAGGATAAGGTCGTTCTGGAACCGGCCGGCGACCGGTTCGCGATTCATGGCGTGACGGAGCCTGCGAACGCCACCTGACAACAAACCAAAAAGGGCGGCAGGTTGCCCTGCCCCGCCATTGAAGTTGAAGGAGTATTATTTCAGGCTGGTCATCGCCGTCAGGTCAGCCGACAGCTTGGCGATGAAGGTCGCGCCGCACCAGGTGGAGCCGGCGCCGCTCGGGTTGATGCTGGTGAAGCTGCCGTTGAGCGGAGCCCTGAAATCCGACGTGAAGGCGTTACAGTCCCCCTTGGACAGATCAGAGTCGGAGTAGCGCAAGTCGAGCGTGAACACCTTGTAGGTGAGGCCGACGCCGATATTCCAGGTGTTGTAATCGGCATACTTGATGCCGTTCGGAAACGGACCTGCGAAGCCGGCCGCGGCGACACCGGTGCCGTAGAACGAGTCCGACGTTCCGAGCCACTGACGGCCGAACTCACCCGACACGTACATGCCGATGCCGCTGCTGCCGAACGTGTTGGCAGGCGCGGTATACTTCGCGACGATCGATGAGTAATTGCCCCAGGCGCCGGTGTTCAGGAAATTCGGGGAATAGTACTCGTTCAGGCCGACCGCCCAGTTGTCGTTGATCGTGTAATTCACCTTGGCGAAGCCTTCGAAGAAGCTCACGTCCCTCTTCATGACGTTGCCGTTGAACAGAGCGATTGCACCGGTATCGCCCGGACAGAGCGCGCCGAGACCGGCGGCCGCGGTATCAACGCAGGTGCCGCCCGGATACAGGTAGCCCCAGACGCCGAAGTCGAAGGCAAAGGCGCCGAAAGTCGGACGGATACCGCCGTAGATGTCGACCTCGGCCGCCGCACGGTTGGCGAAGGAGATGCTCTCGACCGACGAGCCGACGTAAAGCTGCAGGTCCTTGGTGACGTTGTAGCGGGGCTCGAAGTAAGCGGTCACTGACGGCCTGTGGTTCGACTGCGTCACGCCGCGAAACACGTAGTCGCTCATGACGCCGGCGCCGAAGGCGATGTCCCAAGGATCGAACGCGACCGGGGGCGGCGCGCTGTAGGCCTTCACCGCCATATCCGCCGCCAGCGCCGAACCTGCCGTCATCGCCAGCGCCGTTGCCGCCAGGACCATTTTCTTCATGACAAACCCCCATCCGCCGAAAAGCCGCGCAAGTCCCGAAGGCCGCGAAGGCGAGCGACACCTGGCCGCAAGTGATTTGACCGCAAATGATTCTTTTTTCGTTAACCATACTGAGGTCCGCGGCAAAAACCGGAAAGCCGAAATAGCAAGCATTTGCTGCCTTTTTGGGCGTTTCGGCCCGTTTGCAACACGTTGTTCGCCAGTGTTGCAGAACATCAATCACAAGATCTGAGCGGCCCGACACTCGATCGACGTCCGCGCCTGACGCTTGCGCAGAACATCGCGTCGCCGGCGACGGTCGGTCCGATGGCTATCGGACTGATTTCAATGACCGGACTGTTTCAATGAAAAGGGCCGCAGCGGAGACGCTGCGACCCGGGGCTCATGTATTGGATGGAGACGGCGCGCGATCGTCGCCTGAAGCTCTCAACCCAACCTCATCCTGCTTTATAGCGTTTTCAAGCGAAGCATGTCCTCGGGCTTGACCCGAGGATGGATACCGGTTCGCGTAAAGAAAACGCGTCAAAACAAAAAGCTGGAGCCAGGCTTTAATTCCATCAAAGCCGGAATAGCTCTAGTTGCCGTCACCTCCCGAGCCCGACCCATGGCCTTCGTCCGTATGGCCAAAGGCCGGAGCCGCTGGCTCGGGCATGGCCCAACTCGTGGCCGGTATAGCGGTGGCTAAAGGCTTTCGCGCGGCACGTTTGGCGGCGGTCTTTTTCGCCGAAGTCCTGCGTTTGGTCGCCGGCTTCCCTGCGGATGTCCCAAGGGATTTCCTGGCTGATTTCTTGGCTGATTTCTTGGCTGATTTCTTGGCTGATTTCTTGGCTGATTTCTTGGCTGATTTCTTGACAGACTTCTTGGCAGACTTCTTGGCGGATTTTTTCGAAGACTTCTTTGCGGATTTTTTGGCGGGTTTCTTCGCCGATTTCTTCTTCGCCGTCTTCTTTCTCGAAGCCGCCTTCACCGACTTCTTCGCGGATTTCTTCGTCGCTTTCTTCGCGGATTTCTTCGCCGATCTCTTGTTCGCCGCTACGGCCTTCTTCTTGCTTTTCTTGGCCTTAACGCTCTTCGCCTTCTTGGATTTCTTAGCCATCGTGGTCCTCCTGTTGCCGCCGATCAATTCAGTCCTGGCCGGGGGCCGCCCGTCGCCCAATCGAGAAGTTCAATCGTGTGAACAACAGGGACCGACGTTCCACCGGCAATCTGAATCATGCACCCGATATTGCCGGCGGCGATCATGTCCGGCTTGACGCTTGCGATATTGGCGACCTTCCGGTCGCGCAGTCTGTTCGCAATGTCAGGCTGGAGAATGTTGTATGTCCCCGCCGAACCGCAACACAAATGACTCTCGGGTATATCTTTCACCACGAATCCATTCTTGGAAAGCAAATCTTTCGGAAGCTGCGTGATTTTCTGGCCATGCTGAAGCGAACAGGCGGAGTGATAGGCAATGACGAGATCGCTGCGGCTCCGCGGCGGCGGCAGATCGAGACTCGCGACATACTCGGTGATGTCCTTGGCCAGGCCCGAGACCTTCGCGGCCGGCCCGGCATAGTCGCGGTCCTCCCGCAACAGGTAACCGTAATCCTTGATGACGGTACCGCAGCCCGACGTCGTCACCACGATGGCGTCGAGGCCGCCGCGCTCCGCCTCAGTGAGCCAGGCCGTGATATTGGCCCGCGCACGCGCCAGTGCATCCCGGTCGTCGCCCAGGTGATGCGTCAGCGCGCCGCAACACTGCTCGTCCGCCACCAGCACCACCTCGACGCCGTGACGTGTCAGCAGGCTGATCGCAGCCCGGTTGATGCGTGGCGCCAGCACCTGCTGGGCGCAGCCCTGCAGCAGCGCGACGCGGCCGCGCCTCGCACCCTGCGCCGGAAACACGCTGCCGGCGCGCGCTCCGGGAGCCGGCAGCGACGCCGGCGCGAGCGCCAGCATCGCCTTGATCCTGCGCAAGAAGGTCGGCGTCGTCGCACCCGGCTTTGAGCCCGGCAGCAGCGCCGCGAGGGGCCGGCCAAGCCGCGCCAGAATCATGCTGGCCCGAAAGACTCTCGGCCGCGGCAGCACATAGGCGAGAACAGCCCGAAGCAGCCGCTCGGGCAGCGGCCGCGCATACTCCTTCTCGATCTTGACCCGCGCCTGATCGACCAGATGCATGTAGTTGACGCCGGAGGGACAGGTGGTCATGCAGGCGAGACACGACAGGCAGCGGTCGATGTGTTTCACGACCTCGGCCGTCGGCGGCTCGTTCTTTTCGAGCATCTGCTTGATCAGATAAATCCGGCCGCGCGGGCTGTCGAGTTCGTCGCCGAGCAGCACATAGGTCGGACACGTCGCGGTGCAGAACCCGCAATGCACGCATTTGCGGAGGATCTTGTCGGCTTCGACGATATCCGGATCGGCCAGTTGAGCGGGCGTGAATTCGGTTTTCATGAGATCGACGTCCGGGTCAGCCTGCCGCGATTGAGAATGCTTTTCGGATCGAAGCTCAGCCGCACCCGCTCGGCCAGCGCGGCGACGCCCTTCTCCTGCTGATGAAACACATCGACCGTTCGCCGCGTTCCCTCGTCGGCCCGCAGCAAGGTTGCGTGGCCGCCGATCGCGGCGAGCCGCTGGCGCAGCAGCACGGCGTGGGCATCGACTGAGGGCGGCAGCGCCGCCCAGAGCAACCCGCCGCCCCAGTCGTAGATCACCTCGCCGCCGGTCTCGCGCGCCAGCGCCTGCCCGAAGGCGCCGCCGGACGCAGGCGGACAAACGATCCGCCAAACTGGCCACGCGCCAAGTGCGCCGTCGGCCGCGAACGGCGTGACGTCGCGAATATCGCGCCACAGCGCGGCCGACTCCGCATCCTCGATGAGTTCGGCCATTCCGAATGACGCAAGGTCCGCTGCGAGCGCCGTCGCGCGGTGCGCCACCGACGCTACGATGCCTTCTAGCCGCAACAGCGTCGCGCCATGCCCCCTCGACGCGAGACGGGCCAGCGCGCCCCGGGCCGCCGCCCTGAGTGCCGGATGCGGCGCGTGTGCCGCGCCCGAAACGTCATACGGCGAGCCCAACGCGGCGGTCATCGCCCGATTGGCGGTGACGTCGTCGAGCCCGCGCAACACCAGAGTGCGCCCGGTCTCGGCTTTCGGCATCACCTTGAGCGTCACCTCGGTCATGACCGCAAGCGTGCCCCACGATCCGGCCAGCAGCTTGCAGAGATCGTAGCCGGTGACGTTCTTCACTACCCTGCCGCCGGCCTTGAAACTGTCGCCGAAGCCGGAGACGGCGTGGGCGCCGAGCAGATGGTCCCGCGCGCCGCCGGCCTTGATGCGGCGCGGGCCGGCGAGCCCGGCGCCGATCATGCCGCCGACGGTGCCGCGGCCGGACCTGGCGCCGAGCAACAAGGCAGTGTCCATCGGCTCGAACGCAAACTCCTGGCTTTTGGAATCGATCAGCGACAGCACGTCATCCAGCGGTGCGCCGGCCTGCACCGTGATGATGAGTTCGTTCGGCTCGTAGCAGGTCACCGCGTTCAGCGCCGAGACATCGAGCACCGCATTGGTCGCCATCGCATGGCCGATCGACCGCTTCGAGCTGTGACCGATGATCTCGATCGGCTGTTCGCGGGCAATGGCGGCGCGCACGGCAGCCTCGACGTCGGCGGCGTCGCGTATGTGCAGGATGTTCACGGCGCTACCCCTCGTCGTCCCCGCGAACGCGGGGACCTATACGCCGTGCACTTTCGATAGGATCGGTGTCTCTCCGGTTTTCCTTTTGCACCACCACCGTGGTTATGGGCCCCCGCGTTCGCGGGGGCAACGCAGCACATTTGGTGCAGCACAACCACCCTCAAAATCTCGGCAAATCCGGAAACGCCAGCTTGCCGCTGTGCACATGCACGCGGCCAAGCTCGGCGCAGCGGTGCAGCGTCGGAAACACCTTGCCCGGATTGAGCAGCCCCCGCGCGTCGAACGCGCATTTCAGCCGCTGCTGCTGGTTGAGATCGACCTCGCTGAACATGTGCGGCATCAAGTCCCGCTTCTCGATACCGACGCCGTGTTCGCCGGTCAGAACGCCGCCGAGTTCGACGCAGCAGCGCAGAATCTCCGCGCCGAACGCTTCTGCCTTGTCCATCTCGCCGGGCTTGTTGGCGTCGTAGAGGATGAGCGGGTGAAGATTGCCGTCGCCGGCATGGAATACGTTGGCGACGCCGAGGCCGTATTTCTCGCCGAGATCGCGAATGCGCGCAAGCGCCCGCGGCAGCGCGCCGCGCGGAATGGTGCCGTCCATGCAGAGATAGTCCGGCGAGATGCGGCCAACCGCCGGAAACGCCGCCTTGCGGCCGGCCCAGAACAGGTCGCGCTCGGCTTCCGAACCGGAAATCCGGCAGGTGGTCGATCCGCAGCCCAGCGCAATAGCCTCTACCCGCTTGATGAGTTCGTCGACCTCGATGCTCGGGCCGTCGAGTTCGATGATCAGCAGCGCCTCGACGTCGAGCGGATAGTCGGCATGAACGAAGGCTTCCGCGGCGTGGATCGCCGGCTTGTCCATCATTTCCATGCCGCCGGGAATAATGCCGGCGCCGATGATCCGCGCCACACACTCTCCGGCCGCTTCAACTTGCGGAAAGCCGACCAGCAGCGCCCGCGCGGTTTCCGGCTTTCGCAGAATGCGGACGGTGACTTCGGTGACAACGCCGAGCAACCCCTCGGAACCGGTGATGATGCCCATCAGGTCGTAACCCGCCTGCTCCGGCGCCTTGCCGCCGATGCGGAGGATTTCGCCCGACATCAGCACAAGCTCGCAGCCGAGAACGTTGTTGGTGGTCATGCCGTATTTCAAGCAGTGAACGCCGCCGGAATTTTCCGCGATGTTGCCGCCGATCGAGCAGGCGATCTGCGACGACGGATCCGGTGCGTAGTAGAACCCGGCATGGGCCACCGCCTGGCTGATCGCGAGGTTGGTGACGCCGGGCTCGGTGACGACGACGCGATTATCGAGATCGATCTCGCGGATGCGCTTGAACTTGCCGAGCCCCAACAGCACCGCGTCCTCCAGCGGCAACGCCCCGCCGGACAGCGAGGTGCCGGAGCCGCGCGGCACCACCTTGATGCCGTTGTCGAAGCAGTATTTCAGAATGCGCGACACCTGCTCCGTGGTTTCCGGCAACACCACGACCATCGGCGGCTGGCGATAGGCGGTCAGGGCGTCCGATTCGTACGGCAGCATTTCCGCGGCACTGAAGATCACACCCTCGCCCGGCACGATCGCGCGCAAGTCCGCAACGATGGCGTCGCGGCGATTGAGGACCATCTGATCCGATGCGGGCATCATGATGGGCATAAGGCAGGCGCTCCGGCGTCGCGATTGAGAGCATTTTCCGGCCAAGGGGAATATCCGGTTAGCCGTAAGCAAACGCTCTCAATGAATAACTTGCGCGCATTCCGATCGCAAAACCGGTATCCGCTTTTGCGGAATACGAGCCAGTCGTGGGATCGCTGCAAAACCAACTGGATCAACCACATTTCGTATGTCTTGTGTAGGTATCGCCGGTCTTTAGTTAAACAGGATTGATGGGATTCCGGTCGAATGCTACGATTGCGGGATACGATGGTGCCCGGAGCACACGACCGCCTGAAGAAATGAATCGGCTGCCGCAACCCGGCGAGTCCGTCAAGGCGGCTTTTTGTACCAAAATCACACTCGAATCATTCTAAGATCGATGGTATTCTTCGATTCTGCGGTTCGCATCAGAGGTTATCGCAACGACGTGCGAGCTTCAGAATCGAGGCACGGCCTCTTCTTTTCAGGGGAGGCAAATCCCAACCGCTTCAGCCTGAAGCCATCACACTCAACACGTTAGAACTCAGAGGTCTTCATGAAAACGTTCGTCATTTCCGCATTGACCGTCCTCGGCGTTACGCTTGCAAGCGTGGGCAGCTCGCTCGCGGCGGACGCGGCCGCCGGAAAGGCAGCCTTCAACAAGTGCAAGGCATGTCACGACATCGGCGAAGGCGCCAAGAACAAGGTCGGACCCGATCTCAACGGCCTGGACGGACGCAAGGCCGGTACCGAAGCAGGCTATTCCTATTCGGACGCCATGAAGAATTCCGGCATTACCTGGAACCAGGCGGAGTTCGAGGCGTACATAAGGGATCCCAAGGCCAAGGTACCCGGCGTCAAGATGGCGTTTGCCGGCATCAAGAAGCAGAGCGAACTCGACAACCTCTGGGCCTATGTCTCGGAGTTCGACAAGGACGGCAAGGTCAAGGCGAAGTAAGGCGCACTTCAGCCCATGTGCTCCCCTGCCGGCATCCTGGCCGGCAGGGCGGCCTGCACCACAAGGCCGCGGGCGCGGGCATCCGTCACGCCGACCGCGCGCAACGCCAGCAGGGTCGCGCTCTGCACCACGTCGCGGAGCCTTACCGGATCATCGAGGCTGTCGGGCGCCAGCGGGCCGACAAGAGATTCATTCAGTGCACCAAGCAGCGCGGTCGCGGCCAGCGACGTATCCTGCGCCGGCAGATGTCCGGCGCGCACCGCGGCAATGATGCGCGTTTCAATCTCGCCGGCGATGCCGCGGCGGCTCGCCAGCCGCGTCGCGGCGACATCGACATCGACCGGCTCGGCCAGAATGCCCCACGCCAGCTTCCGATGCGACACCATGTGCACGGCGACGGTGGCGACGGCGGCGGCGAGCGCCGACGATGGGCCCGGCGCGGCATCGGCGGCAGCGCGTATCGCGGCCAGTTCGTCGCACGCAACCTCCGTGATCAGTTCGGAAATCAGATCCGCTTTCGAGGGAAAATAACGATAGACCGTGCCGGCCGCGACATTGGCGCGGCGCGCGACCGGCGCGATCTGCACCGCCGCCATGCCGCTGTTGCTGGCCGTATCCCGCGCCGCCTCCAGGATGGCGCGGCGTCGCGCCGCGAGGCGCTTCAAGACCTGATGGGTCCGCCGATACACCATGCGCGTTTTGTGTCCATCGACCGCCGCGGCCGGCGCGGCGTTGGCCGGAACCTGCGTGCCTTCAATACGTTGCGCGAGCTCGCGCAAAAGGCATTCTAAAAACTGAATACCTATTCAAGCCGGAAGGCAAGCGGCTTTGCGATAGCTGCGCCCCGGCAGACCGTGGCCGGTCCGGTCATCGGCCAGCGGTGACCGGACCGCCATGCGACGACGCTCGACAACCGTCATCGCTGCGACAGGCATCACGACCGGGACATCATTAGAAGTTAGTGATGCAACATCTTGAATACGCCAAGGCCGGAGAGGCCAATGAAGATGAGATAGATCGCAACGACCAGATTGAGAAAGCGCGGCATGATCAAGATGAGAATGCCTGCGACCAGCGCCACGATGGGCTGGATATGTGCTGCCGTGATGACCATTTGAGGGAACCTCCGCTGATGCGATTTGCGAATCGGAGAAACTTTATCCGTCGCGCCGGCTTCATGATAGCGGACCCTGCGACTTCAGCGGGTTCCACCTCATTTGTCTCATTTGTGGCATTGCCGCAAATCGCCCCGGAAATGCCAACTTGCGCGCGGGAACGTTGGCAGGCCGGATGAATTGGCATGACACCCAATCGAACGGCGCGCGTTCCGAGTTGCGCGTCCGACATCGCAAAGGAGGCCAACCATGCGTAATACGGCCCTGGCTATTGCCGCACTTGTGACTGCACTCGGCACAACCCTCACCGCTCACGCGCAAGGCACCACGATCGGCACTGCGCCTTCGACCGATGTGGTCGTCACCCAGCCGGTTGAGGTCGATGCTGACGGCGGCATTACGGACGAGCAGCGCCCGGCGTTTCGCGAATACATCGTGACCGAGCGCGTCCCCTCTTACACCGTTCCGCAACGCATCGTCGTCGGCGCGGTCCTCGCCGACGAAGGCGTGACCTTCTACGACGTGCCGCAGCGCTTCGGCGCGACGCCCTATCGCTACACCGTTGTGAATGGTGAAACCGTGCTGATCGAGCCGCGCACGCGGCGCATCATGCAGGTGATCGACTGATATTCTGCGCCAGGCCCACATCGCTCGGACACGCACTGGCGGCGTTTTCTTTCAAGCGATGCGGGCGCCGGTTCGCGTGACGATATCGGCCACGATCGGAGCCGGCGCCACGCGGGCGGCCGGAACCCCGTCCCGTCACCTCCAGGGACGGGGTTTCCGGTTTACATAGAGCCTTTTCGCTTCTGATGGAATCAGAAGCGGGCCCTATGATTTTGATTTGACGCGTTTTCTTTACGCGAACCGGTGCCCATCCTCGGGCCAAGCCCGAGGACATGCTTCGCTCGAAAACGCTCCAGACGAGCGCGGGCGCTCGCCACGGACATCAATCCTGAATTCGCGAGAAATCCGCGACCGTGCGCGTGGCGGCGCGAATTTCGTTGAGCAGCTTCAAGCGGTTTTCACGAATCGTAGGATCGTCGTCGTTGACTTTCACCTTGTCGAAAAAGGCGTCGACCGCGGGACGCAGTTTCGCCATTGCCGCCATGGCGGCGGCGAAGTCTTCCTTCGCTACGGCGGCGCTCGCCTCACGCTTCACCTGATCGATGGCAACAGCGAGCGCCTTCTCTTCGTCCAGCTTGTAGAGCGAGTCGTCCGGCGCGCCGTCGAAGCTGCGCTTGTCTTTCTTCTCTTCGATGACGAGGATGTTCGACGCGCGCTTGGTGCCGGCAAGCAGGTTCTTGCCGTCGTCGGTATCGAGGAATTTGCCGAGCGCCTCGACGCGGCGGACGATCATCAGGAGGTCGTCCATGTCCGTTTCATCGAATGGCGAGAACTCCTTTCCTCCAAGCATATCCACCATTGCTGCAGAAACTGCATGTAAGGACAAGACGGCGTCAACGAGATCGTGCCGCGCGCCATTTTCGCGCAGTTGAACTTTCAATCGATCAATAAAGAAAACTCTCAGCTCTGACTGAATGCGGACCACACCATGATAGGCATGGTCGGTCCATCCTTCGACATATTCGCTGCTGTTCTTGTACTCTTCTAATGCTGTATCCCTGCCTGTAATTTTTCCAGATTCAATGAGTGCCTTCACGATGTCCTTGTAATGCTCATCGGCTTGCTGTCTCAAAATGGGGTGTGCCGCTAATTCGAAAATACCAAACAAACCCAGGCTCAGTTGATTCTCAACGATCAACCTAATCACACCCAGCGCCGCGCGTCGCAACGCGAACGGGTCCTTGCTTCCCGTCGGCTTTTCATCGATGGCCCAAAAGCCGACCAGCGTGTCGATCTTGTCGGCCAGCGCCACTGCAATCGAAACCGGATCGCTCGGCACGCGGTCGTTCGGACCTTGCGGCTTGTAATGTTCTTCGCAGGCGGCTGCGACGGAAGCATCCTCACCAGCGGCCTGCGCATAGTATTTCCCCATCAGTCCCTGCAGCTCGGGGAATTCGCCGACCACTTCGGTCAACAAATCGGTCTTGCACAGTAGCGCGGCGCGCTGCGCTTTCGCAACATCAGCACCGACCAGCGGCGCGATCTTTGCCGCGAGGCGTTCGATGCGTGCGATGCGTTCCGCCTGCGTGCCGAGCTTTTCATGAAACACGATCTTCTCGAACTTCGGCAGCCGGTCTTCCAGCTTGGTCTTGAGATCGGTCTCATAGAAGAACTTCGCATCCGAAAGCCGCGCGCGGATCACGCGCTCGTTGCCGGCGACGATTGCCTTGCCGCCATCGCTCGCCTCGATGTTGGCGACGAGGATGAACTTGTTGGCGAGCTTTCCGGTTTTGGGATCGTTGACGACAAAACACTTCTGGTTGTTGCGGATGGTGGCGCGGATCACTTCGCCGGGGATCGACAAAAACTCCTCGTCGAACGCGCCCATCAGCACCACCGGCCATTCGACAAGCCCCGCGACCTCGTCGAGCAGCACCTGATCCTCGACCAGCTCATAGCCTTGCGCGAACGCAAGGTCCTTGGCGTCGGCCAGGATGATGTCCTTGCGGCGCTGCGGATCGAGCACGACCTTCGCCGCCTGCAACTTCGCCTCGTAATCCTCGAAGCGGCGCACGCTGAATTCGTCCGGCGCCATGAAGCGGTGGCCGCGCGTCACCTGCCCGGCTGTGATGCCGGCGACGTCGAACGCCACCACGTCCGGCTCCTCGGTCTCCATGCCGAAGGTCGCGACGATCGAATGCAGCGGCCGCACCCAGGTCAGCGCACCGGGCTTCGCCGAGCGTTCGCCCCAGCGCATCTGCTTCGGCCACGGGAAGGTGCGCACGATCACCGGCAGGATTTCCGCGATCACATCGATCGCGGGGCGGCCCGGCTTCTCGATCAGCGCGACGTAGAAATCGCCCTTCTTCGGATCGCGCTGGACCTTCGCTTCATCCAGCGATTTCAGGCCGGCGGCTTTCAGAAATCCCTGCACGGCGGCGTCGGGCGCGCCGACCTTCGGTCCCTTGCGCTCGTCCTTGAGATCGGGCTGGCGCACCGGAACGCCGTGCACGGTGAGCGCGAGGCGGCGCGGCGTGGCGAAGGCTTTCGCGCCCTCGTAGACGAGGCCCTCGGCGACGAGCTTGTCGGTGACCATCCTGCGCAGGTCGTCCGCCGCCTTCGCCTGCATGCGCGCGGGAATTTCCTCGGAGAATAGTTCGAGCAGAAGATCGGGCATCGCTTAGACGCCGCCCGCGTCTGTATGGAGCCACGCCTCGCCGCAGGCTTTCGCCAGTTCGCGCACTCGCAGGATGTAGCTCTGCCGCTCGGTCACGGAGATCACGCCGCGCGCGTCGAGCAGGTTGAAGACATGGCTCGCCTTGATGCACTGGTCGTAGGCCGGCAGCGCCATCAGATGCGCCTCGCGCTTGCCGGGCTCTTTCGGATTTTTCTGCCACCCGGCGTCGAGATATTTTTTGCAGGCCTCTTCTGCCATCGCGAATTGCTTGAACAGCATGTCGGCGTCGGAATGCTCGAAGTTGTGCCGCGAATATTCCTGCTCGGCTTGCAAGAAGACGTCGCCATAGGTCACCTTGTCGGTGCCCTCGCGGCCGTTGAAATTGAGATCGTAGACGCGGTCGACGCCCTGCACGAACATCGCGAGCCGCTCCAGCCCGTAAGTGAGTTCGCCCGCCACCGGCGCGCATTGGACGCCCGCCACCTGCTGGAAGTAGGTGAACTGGCTGACTTCCATACCGTCGCACCAGCACTCCCAGCCAAGTCCCCAAGCCCCCAGCGTCGGGCTTTCCCAGTCGTCCTCGACGAAGCGGATGTCATGCAGCGCGCTGTCGACACCGATGGCGGCCAGCGATTTCAGGTAGAGGTCCTGGATGTCCGGCGGCGACGGCTTGAGGATCACCTGGAACTGATAGTAGTGCTGCAGGCGGTTCGGGTTCTCGCCGTAGCGGCCGTCCTTGGGCCGGCGCGAGGGCTGCACATAGGCCGCGTTCCAGCGCTTCGGACCCAGCGCGCGAAGCGTGGTCGCGGGATGAAAGGTGCCCGCCCCCACCTCCATGTCATAGGGCTGCAGGATCACGCAGCCGAAGTCCGCCCAGTAGCGTTGCAGGGTCAGGATCAGGCCCTGGAACGAGCGTTCCGGGCGCATGTGCGGGGGCAAGGAGTCCATCGGGCCGTTTTTCGGGGATTCGCGTACTTCGTCGGCGCGCGGGGACCGTATCGGCGCGTGTCTCCCAAATCAAGGCGATGACGGAACAACGGTTACCGGAATTGCCGGCAATTGAGCGGGGCGGAATACGCGCTAGTCAGGCCGGTAGGCGCCGGTGCGGGGATCGCGCCGCAGCGTCGGAATTTCGCGGGAGCGGGCCGCTTCGGCAACGTGGGCCATCCGCGCCTCCTGGAGTTCGTGATTGATCCGCTTGGCGGTTCGGTAGAGCCAGCGGACTGCGGCCAGCCCACCCAGGGTAGCTGCGAGTGCAATCAGCGGCGGCATCGGTCGATCCTCGTCTTCATCCATCGCCCCCCTTATTGATACTGATATATATTCTGGCCCAACCCGATCGTTCCCGCAATGGCGCGTACCGAGACCAATTGGCGCGGATTTCGGCGGGAGTGGGGCCTAAAAGCCGAACTTGGCCCAAATCGCCCGAGTCTCAAGCGCCGAGATCAGGTCGTCCGGCATCCCCAGGGCGCCATCGAACGAGGTCAGGGTTCCGGCTCCCGCTTTGCGGCCGAGCAGCCCCGCCAAGAGACCGGTCGAAGGCGCGATCAGCGGCGTCAAGACCTTGTCGCCGAACCGCGCCCGCAGCGTCGAGCGGAGGTCGCCGATCGCGTCCGCAAGGCCGAGCGCGACCGATCGCTCACCCGCCCAGTATTCGCCGGTGAACAAAAGATCGTCCTCGCCCTTCAGCCGCGCACCGCGGCTTGTCTTGACCAGTTCGATGAAGGTGGCGTGGATCTCGCGCTGGATTGTTTTCAGCCGCGCCACATCGTCGGAATTTTCGGGGAGGAACGGATCGAGCGTCGCCTTGTGTTCGCCCGCGGTATACAGCCTGCGCTCGACGCCGATCTTCCTGATCAGCTCGGTGAAGCCGAAGCTGCCGCCGACCACGCCGATCGAGCCCAGAATCGACGAGGGGTCGCAGAATATCTCGTCGCCAGCGCAGGCGATCATGTAGCCGCCGGAGGCGGCGACGTCCTCGACGAACACCAACACCGGAAGCTTTTTCTCCTGCGCGAGCTGCCGGATGCGCAGGAAAATCTGGCGCGACTGCACCGGCGAACCGCCCGGCGAATTGACCAGCAGCGCCACCGCTTTGGCGTTGTCCACCGCGAACGCCCGCTCCAGCGTTTTGGCAACGCCCGCGAGCGTCATGCCCGGCCTGAGCGGCGTCACCGCGCCGATCACGCCGGACAACCGTACCACCGGCACCACCGGCGTCCCGCGCCGCCACCGCTTGGGAACCAGTTTCATCAGCGCTGCTCTCGTCCGTCCACTCATGGCGTTTCCCTGAAGCTTGGCAATTCGTCATCACGCAACCGCCTGATTAACATGGAGATAATATCTATCTACTGGGGATGGCTATCGGTAGCCTTCTCACGACAATTCGCTTCAGAACCGCTCCAAAGCCGTCGGGCAAACTTCCGCAACGGTCCGGTGACGAAAGGCAGCGCGGTTAGCAGCGCGGGTTCACAAGAACTCTTCTGTCATGGCAAGAGCCCGCCCGCCGGCGAGAGCGTCCTGAGCCTCTTTGCCGGGCCGGCCGGTCTCGTCGCTGAGCATCAGACCCGGACAGAGCCTGAGCGGCGCCCGGCTCCCTTTGACCGCGCGAACCAGGACGCGGATCGCCGGTTTGCGCGCGTCCGGATGCACCGGCCGGATCGCGACGCCGCCGAAGCCGCGGCCAAGCGCCGCCAGCACCTCGGCCAGACCGTCGCTGCGCCAGATCAGGCTAAGTACGCCGCCGGATTTCAGCAGGCGCCGCGCCGCATGGACCCATGCCTCGATCGTGGCAGGCTCCGCGACATGCGCTGCGCGCCGGCTCTCGTCCGGCGACGGCCGGTGCCGCTCCGAATCGTTGAACGGAGGGTTCATCAGGACCACGTCGGCGCTGTCGGGGCCGAGACCGGCGCTTGCGAAAACCTCCGCCCGGCCTGTGACATCGAGGGTGCAGACCTGCGCCGCGATGGCGTTGAGAACCGCATTGCGGCGCGCCAGATCGGCGAGGGTTTCGTCGCGCTCGACCAGCACCAGGTCGATGCCGGCAACCCGCGTCGCTACCGCGAGCCCGGCGGCGCCGACGCCCGCCCCGAAATCAACGATACGGTCGCCGCGCTTGCCCGGCGTCGCGGCGGCGAGCAGCATCGCGTCGTGGCCGGCGCGATGGCCGGACAGAGGCTGATACAGCCGCAGCCGCCCGCCGAGAAAGGCATCCTCGCCAACGTCAGGTCGTGCGCCGGTCATCGGCGTCATCGGGCCGCAATTCGTGGCCCAGCCCGGCCTCGGTGAGAAGCTGGCGCGCCTCGCGATTGTCGTCGTCATGCACCAGAATGCGGCGGGGCAGAACGCCGAGCGATCCCTCGATCACGCTCATGTTCTGGTCCAGCACCAGATGATGGATGTGGGCGCCGTCCAGCAGCGCGCCGATCGCCGACACCAGCACCACGTCGTTGGTTCGAACCAATTCCCGCAACGTCACGTTCTCCCGGCGCGCTCAGCTTCACACCCCTGTGGCCCATGTCAACGGCTCCATGTCAACAACTACCTGCGCTTGCCGGGCCGACCGGCACTTTCTATTGTGCGGCGGTTGGAAACGGCGCGAATTCCGCAAACCGGAGATCCTTGCTTGGCGGTCATTGTCCCATTCGAAAGCCACTCGACAGGCTCCATCGACCAGATCGTCGAGCTCGTCACCGCCGACATGGACCGCGTCAACGCCACCATCCTGTCGCGGACCGGGTCGGAAGTCACGATGATCCCGGAAGTCGCCAACCACCTGATTTCGTCCGGCGGCAAGCGGCTGCGCCCGATGCTGACGCTGGCAATGGCCCATCTCGCCGGCTATTCCGGCGACGGCCACATCAAGCTCGCGGCCTCCGTGGAATTCATGCACACCGCAACGCTGCTGCACGACGACGTGGTCGACGAGAGCGAGCTGCGCCGCGGCAAACTGTCGGCGCGCATGGTGTGGGGCAACGAGGCCAGCGTTCTCGTCGGCGACTTCCTGCTCGGACAGGCGTTCCGCATGATGGTCGAGGTCGGCTCACTGCGCGCGCTCGACATCCTGTCGTCGGCGGCGGCCACTATCGCCGAGGGCGAGGTCATGCAGCTCGCGGCGGCGAAGAACACCGCCACCACCGAGGACGAATACCTCGCGGTCATCCGCCGCAAGACCGCCGAGCTGTTCGCCGCCGCCTGCGAGGTCGGTCCGGTGCTCGGCGGTCGTCCGAAGGCCGAGGAAACCGCGGCGGCCAGCTTCGGCATGAACCTCGGCATCGCCTTCCAGCTCGTCGACGACGTGCTCGACTATGGCGGCAAGTCGGCAAAGCTCGGCAAGAACGTCGGCGACGATTTCCGCGAAGGCAAAATCACGTTGCCTGTGGTGCTGGCATTCCGCCGCGGCAACGATATCGAACGAGAATTCTGGGTGCGAGCGCTCGAGCAAGGCGAGATCGGCGACAACGATCTCAATCACGCCATCGGCTTGATGACCAAGCATCGCGCGCTGGAGGATACGCTCAACCGCGCCCAGCACTACGGCGCGATGGCGGTCGATGCGCTGGCGCTGTTTCCGCCGTCGCCGATGAAGAGCGCCCTGGAGCAGGTCGTGGCGTTTTGCCTGGCGCGGTCGCACTGATTACAAGCCGGCGGGGCGATGCGAAGCATCGAGCCTGAGATGTGCAATTGCCCATCGAGGAATCCATAACCACTGTCTCGCTGTGTCAGCTGACACCGGGATTATGGATCCCGGATCGTCGCTCGTGCGGCGTCCGGAATGACGATTTAACGGAATTGGGATTCCCACGGCGGCGCCAGGACGTCATCCCGCCAAAGCGGAACCGAAAGATCGGCGTCCTTACGACGCCGATCCTCTACAAGAAGCGCAACATCATCGAGCGCTTCTTCAACAAGCTCAAGCAGTTCAGGCGCGTCGCAACCCGCTACGACAAACTGCTCGTCAACTTCATGGGCTTCGTCAAACTCGCCGCCATCGCCATCTGGCTCAAACAGCTAATCGTCGCCGCAGCGAGAGGAGTCACGTTCAAGATGAAAAATAAAATACTAAAATATAATGTCTTTGATCATACAATTCGTTCCCAATCCGAACACTGATGAACGAGATATGGTATGAATGAGATATGGTATCGACACATCAAAGCAATGCGCGGCTTCAAGCTTGACCGCGAAGGGGTTCGCCCCGACTTCTCCTCGACGATCGCATACCAATCCTGCCTTGAATAAACCTGCTTCAGGATTAGCTTGATCGTAGCGGCGAATCACAACTTGCCGCCAAAACTACGAAACTGAAGGGAGAGAAGTTATGGCTGATAGGCCGTTTCGTAATCCTTTGCTGGCGAAGTTGGACGAGACCAGCCACTATACGATCCGTAGCGCATGGGAAGGACTTGAATACCTTCTTTGCTATTGGCGAGGTGTCGAAAACACTTCCTATAGACTTGCAGTTCATTTATGCCGCGATGCGATAGATGGATGGGCATCGCCGGAGCGGGCACGCGAAGCGTTGAAACGCGCATTGGACGCTGCCGGCCTTTCGATCCCGAACCCGCGACGGTCACCGCCAAAGTTTCGTGCTTCAATCGCGCATCGCGGTCGCGAGCCTGCCGCGCGGAATGTCTTCGAAATCGAAAAACGTTTTGTGGTTGAGCAAGCGTTCGGCGACGACCTTCGTCCACACCTGCCACGACGACCAGTGGGAGCGTCGTTCCGCGAACCATTCTAACTAGCTGTGGAGCCTCGAGAGGTACTACTCAATGGCTCGGAGCGCCCGTTCTGACTCCATCAGTACGGCAAGCGCTCTAGAACAGCGGCGTCCCCGGCACGAAGGCGTCGAACGCCGCCCAGAACTGGGTGCGGTAGCGATCCTGTTCCTGCAGGATTTCGTGCTTCGATCCGGCGATGACGAGGTGCGAGCCGCCGCGCAGATGATAGGCGAACTCCTCGATCGCCGGGGTGGAGACGATGGTGTCGGCGCCGGCCGCGATCAGCAGCAGCGGCTGGCGAATCTTCGACGGATAATTCACGGTGCGAAATTCGTCCATCGCCCGGAAAGCGGTATCCGCCCACGCCACCGTCGGCGAGGCGATTCCGAGCGTCGGGTCCTCCTCGAGGATCGCGACGTTGCGGGCGAACCGGACGGGATCGCTGGTCAAAGGATTATCGATGAAGTCGGCGACGCCGGTGAGCTGGTCGCTGCCGCCGGGAACGTAACGACCGCCCTGTCCGAACATCCGCATCGCGCGCAACAGCGCGCGCGCCGGAAACGAGGTGGTATGTCCCGGCAAATCGATCATCGGCGCCGACAGCACGATGCGGTCGAACCAGCGCTTGCCGGCGTGTGCCACCCGCACAAGCACCGCGCCCCCCATCGAATGCGCCAGTGCGAAGTACGGCGGCGGACAATCCGGCAGCACCACCTGCTCCACAAAGGACTGGACGTCGATCTCATAGTCGGAGAAACGGCGCACGTAACCCTTGCGCGGGTCGTGCGACTGCCGCGCCGAGTGCCCCTGCCCCCGCCAGTCGATCATCGCCACCGCAAAACCGCGGTCTCGCAGATCGCACACGGTCTCGAAGTATTTTTCGATCTGCTCGCCGCGCCCGGTAAACACGCAGACCGTCCCCTTTCGCCCCGGCGGCGGCGCCCAGCGCGCAAAGCGCAGATCGACCCCGTCGGAGGTCCTGACGGTGCCGCTGACGTAATCGTCCGGAACCGGATTTGCGGGGATCGAAACAAGCCTCATGACCGGACCGGCTGGAGAAAAAAGCCCTGAAAAGCAAGAGGGCGGGAACGTCGAAAAGCAAGCGCGTCCCGCCTCTTGAAGGCGTCTGGAGTTCTTCCCATATCATCTCAGTGCAGGCCGCTACCAGTGTTTCCGGAACCGGAACATCAGGCTGCACACAGACGAAAGCCCGGCCCGATTGGCGGGCGGGTCCATTCAATGTCGCTCAATGGAGGACTGACCTATGCGTACTTTCGACCTCACCCCGTTTTATCGTTCCACCGTCGGCTTCGATCGCCTCTTCAACCTGCTTGACCAGGCCAACGGCGATGCGCCGGGCTACCCGCCCTACAACATCGAGCGCACCGGCGAGAACGCGTATCGTATCAGCGTCGCCGTTTCCGGCTTCGCCCAGGACGAGCTTTCCATCGTCGCGAAAGAAAACACGCTGACGATCAAGGGCGAAAAGGTCGCCAACGAAAACGGCAAGGACAAGTCCGAGGTGCTGTATCGCGGCATCGCGGCCCGCGCCTTCGAACGCGCCTTCCAGCTCGCCGACTTCGTGCAGGTGAAGAGCGCCTCGCTGGAGAACGGCCTGCTCCACGTCGATCTTGTCCGCGAGATCCCGGAGGCCAAGAAGCCCCGCAGCATTCCGATCGCGGCCAGCGCCCCCTCCGCGCCGGTCGTCGAGAGGGCGGCCGCCTGATCCAGATTTCGGCTACGGTCGTCGAATACGGAAGCGCCCCGGTTTTGCCGGGGCGCTTTTGTTTTGAACGGCATCCAACTGGGTGAATGCCTGAGTCGTCCCCGCGCGCGGGGATGCTCCCTGCCCCTATCCGGGCGCTTGGGCCGGATCGGGGCGTGTTTGCTTCAAATCCGGGGCGCCGCCCCCGCCGCGCCTTGAGCATAACTTCCAAGCAATCAGGGACTCCCAGACGCTTGTGTGATAGATAAAAATTTGGCAGTGTCACTGTTAGGACAGCAAGGCTGTCTTAATTTGACGGTCAGCTTGGCATGATGTCTTACCGCGAAATGCGGACGTCCGACGCCCGGATATGGGCACGGCAGGCCGGTTATCCGCCGGGGACGTTGGCGCCTGGTTTGAATTCTCAAAACTTCGACTCGCGACGTACGAGTGGTGGCTCCCAGGGTTGCATAGGGGCGCCGCGAACGTCCGGGGTGCCAAAGATGCGGATTGCGTTTCGGGATGCCAGATCCCGGCCGGGAAAGGGTACTGGACCAAGATGAGCGGGCCATCGTTCGAGCGGGAGAACATCGGGCTGGAATCACTGACAGCGGATTCGGTCACGAAACCGCTTGAACACGCGCATGAGCATACCTGGCGTCCGCCGGCGGAAGGTCTCTACGACCTCAGCCAGGAAAAGGATTCCTGCGGCGTCGGTTTCATCGCCAACATCAAGGGCAAGAAGTCCCATCAGATCGTCTCCGACGCGATCAGCATTCTCTGCAATCTCGAACATCGCGGCGCGGTCGGCGCCGATCCGCGCGCCGGCGATGGCGCGGGCATTCTGGTGCAGATCCCGCACGGTTTTTTTGCGCGCAAGGCAAAGGAGCTTGGCTTCACGCTGCCGAAGCCCGGCGAATACGCCGTCGGCGCACTGTTCATGCCGCGCGAGACCGCCTGGCGCGAGGTCATCCGGAGCATCATCGCCGACCAGATCAAGGCCGACGGCCTGACCCTGCTCGGCTGGCGCGAGGTGCCGACAGATAATTCCTCGCTCGGCGAAACCGTCAAGCCGACCGAACCCGCCAACATGCAGGTGTTCATCGGCCGCAACGGCACGGCCGCGACCGACGACGAATTCGAGCGGCGGCTCTATATGCTGCGCAAGTCGATCTCGCATGCGATCTTCCAGCGCCGGGAGCGCGGCCTTTCCGGTTATTATCCGGCGTCGATGTCGTGCCGCACCGTGATCTACAAGGGAATGTTTCTCGCCGACCAGCTCGGCAGCTACTATCCCGACCTGCACGAGCCGGATTTCGAGTCGGCGCTGGCGCTGGTGCACCAACGCTTCTCCACCAACACCTTCCCGACCTGGTCGCTGGCCCATCCCTATCGCATGATCGCGCACAACGGCGAGATCAACACGCTGCGCGGTAACGTCAACTGGATGGCGGCGCGGCAGGCGTCGGTGCATTCGGACGTATACGGCAAAGACATCAGCCGGCTGTGGCCGATCTCCTATGAAGGACAGTCCGACACCGCCTGCTTCGACAACAGTCTCGAATTCCTGGTGCAGGGCGGTTATTCGCTCGCGCACGCGGTCATGATGATGATCCCCGAAGCATGGGCGGGCAATCCCTTGATGGACGAGCAGCGCCGCGCGTTTTACGAGTATCACGCGGCGCTGATGGAGCCGTGGGACGGCCCGGCGGCGATCGCGTTCACCGACGGCCGCCAGATCGGCGCCACGCTCGACCGCAACGGCCTGCGGCCGGCGCGCTATCTCGTCACCAGCGACGATCGCATCGTGATGGCGTCCGAGATGGGCGTGCTCAAGATTCCCGAGGATCAGATCATCACCAAGTGGCGATTGCAGCCCGGCAAGATGCTGCTGGTCGATCTCGATGAGGGGCGCCTCATTCCCGACGACGAGATCAAGGCCGCGCTGGCGAACAGCCATCCCTATCGCGAATGGCTCGGCCGCACCCAGATCCAGGTCGAGAACCTGCCGGACGCGCCGGCCAAGGCTACGCGCTCGAACCTGCCATTGCTGGATCGTCAGCAGGCGTTCGGCTATTCGCAGGAAGACATCAACATCCTGATGACGCCGATGGCGTCCACCGGCGAGGAAGCCTCGGGCTCGATGGGCAACGACACGCCGATCTCGGCGCTGTCGAACCGTCCCAAGCAGCTCTTCACCTACTTCAAGCAGAATTTTGCGCAGGTCACCAACCCGCCGATCGATCCTATCCGTGAAGAGCTGGTGATGAGCCTGGTCTCGATCATCGGACCGCGGCCGAACCTGTTCGATCTCGAAGGCCTCGCCTCCACCAAGCGGCTCGAGGTGCGTCAGCCGATCCTCACCGACGCCGACCTCGAGAAGATCCGCTCGATCTCCGATGTCGCGGAATCGCAGTTCGTCTCGCGCACCCTGGACATCACCTTCCATGCCGGCCTCGGCGCGGCCGGCATGGAGCAGGTGCTCGACGAACTCTGCGCGCGCGCGGAAGCCGCGGTGCGCGAGGGCGTCAACATCATCATCCTGTCCGACCGCATGGTGGGCATCGACCGGATTCCGATCCCCTCGCTGCTCGCCTGCGCCGCCGTACATCATCATCTGATCCGCGTGGGCTTGCGCACCTCGGTCGGTCTCGTCGTCGAATCCGGCGAGTCGCGGGAGGTGCATCACTTCGCCTGCCTCGCCGGCTACGGCGCCGAGGCGATCAACCCCTATCTCGCGTTCGAGACCATCATCGCGATGAAGGACCGCCTGCCGAGCAGTCTCGACGACAAGGAAATCGTCAAGCGCTACATCAAGTCGATCGGCAAGGGCCTGCTCAAGGTGATGTCGAAGATGGGCATCTCGACCTATCAGTCCTATTGCGGCGCGCAGATCTTCGACGCCGTCGGACTGAAAGCCGAGTTCGTCGCAAAGTATTTTACTGGCACGCACACCCGCATCGAGGGCGTCGGCCTCGCCGAAATCGCGGAAGAGACCGTGCGCCGCCATGCGGATGCGTTCGGCGACATGCATATCTACAAGACCGCGCTCGATGTCGGCGGCGAATACGCCTACCGCACCCGCGGCGAGGACCATGCCTGGACCGCGGAGTCGGTGTCCAACCTGCAGCACGCCGTGCGCGGCAATTCACAGGAGCGCTATCGTGCGTTTGCAAAGACGCTCAACGAGCAGTCCGAGCGCCTGCTGACCCTGCGCGGCCTGTTCAGGCTCAAGACCGCCGAGGACGAGAAGCGCAAGCCTGTCGCCCTCGACGAGGTCGAGCCGGCGAAGGAGATCGTCAAGCGCTTCGCCACCGGCGCGATGAGCTTTGGCTCGATCTCACGCGAGGCGCATACCACGCTCGCGATCGCGATGAACCGCATCGGCGGCAAATCGAATACCGGCGAAGGCGGCGAGGAAGCGGACCGCTTCAAGCCGATGCCGAACGGCGATTCCATGCGCTCCGCGATCAAGCAGGTCGCCTCCGGCCGCTTCGGCGTCACCACGGAGTATCTCGTCAACTCCGACATGATGCAGATCAAGATGGCGCAGGGCGCCAAGCCCGGCGAAGGCGGACAGTTGCCCGGCCACAAGGTCGACGCCACCATCGCGCGCGTGCGCCATTCGACGCCCGGCGTCGGCCTGATCTCGCCGCCGCCGCATCACGACATCTATTCGATCGAGGATCTCGCGCAGCTCATCTACGACCTGAAGAACGTCAATCCGGACGGCCTGGTCTCGGTGAAGCTGGTCTCCGAGATCGGCGTCGGCACAGTGGCCGCGGGCGTCGCTAAGGCCCGCGCCGATCACGTCACCATCGCCGGCTTCGAGGGCGGCACCGGGGCCTCGCCGCTGACCTCGATCAAGCACGCAGGTTCGCCGTGGGAGATCGGGCTTGCCGAAACCCATCAGACGCTGGTGCGAGAGAGGCTGCGCTCGCGCATCATCGTGCAGGTCGACGGCGGATTCCGCACCGGACGCGACGTGGTGATCGGCGCGCTGCTCGGGGCCGACGAATTCGGCTTCGCCACCGCGCCCCTGATCGCCGCCGGCTGCATCATGATGCGCAAGTGTCATCTCAACACCTGCCCGGTCGGCGTCGCGACCCAGGATCCGGTGCTGCGCAAGCGCTTCACCGGCCAGCCCGAGCACGTCATCAACTTCTTCTTCTTCGTCGCCGAGGAAGTGCGCGGGATCATGGCGCAGCTCGGCTATCGCACCTTCAACGAAATGATCGGCCAGGTGCAGATGCTCGACCAGACCGCGCTGGTGACGCACTGGAAAGCCAAGGGGCTCGACTTCTCGAAGCTGTTCTACCGGCAGAAGGAAGCGCCGGGCCAGAAAATCTATCACGCCGAGGAGCAGAACCATCGCCTCGACAAGGTGCTGGACCGCAAGCTGATTGCACAGGCGAAGCCGGCGCTCGATCGCGGCGCGCCGGTGACGATCGAGACCGGGATCAACAACACCGACCGTTCGGCAGGCGCAATGCTGTCGGGCGCTGTCGCCAGGGTCTACGGCCACACCGGCCTGCCGCTCGACACCATCCAGGTCCACCTCAAGGGCACGGCGGGACAGGCGTTCGGAGCCTGGCTCGGGCGCGGCGTCACCTTCGACCTTGAGGGCGAAGGCAACGACTATGTCGGCAAGGGCCTTTCCGGCGGGCGCATCATCGTGCGGCCGCCGGCAAACTCCGGCATTGTGCCGGAAGAGTCGATCATCGTCGGCAACACCGTGATGTATGGCGCGATCGAGGGCGAGTGCTACTTCCGCGGCGTCGCCGGCGAGCGCTTCGCCGTGCGCAACTCCGGCGCGATCGCCGTCGTCGAGGGCGCCGGCGACCACTGCTGCGAATACATGACCGGCGGCATCGTCGTCGTGCTGGGCAAGACCGGGCGCAACTTCGCGGCCGGCATGTCCGGCGGCGTCGCCTACGTCCTCGACGAGAGCGGCAATTTTCCGAAGCTGTGCAACCTCGCGATGGTCGATCTCGAACCGGTGCTGTCGGAAGAGATGATCAATGCCGGGACCTATCATCACACCGGCGACCTCGAGGCGCACGGGCGCGTCGACGTGTTCCAGAACCTGCTGGAATCCGATGTCGAGCGGCTGCATGTGCTGGTCACGCGCCACGCCAAACTGACTGGATCGAAACGCGCCGCCGCCATCCTCGAGAACTGGAAAGCCTATCTGCCGAAGTTCCGCAAGGTGATACCGGTTGAATATCGCCGCGCGCTGAAGGAATTGAAGGCCAATGCGGACGCCGAGCCGAAGATCGCGATTGGGGCGTAACGAACGAGAACATCACCCTGAGATGCCCGCGGGCGTCAAAGGATAACAGACAACGATTAACTGAAGCCGTCATTGCGAGCGAAGCGAAGCAATCCAGGGCTGCAAGCCAGGACCGGATTGCTTCGTCGCAAACGCTAAGAGCAAAGTTCGCGTTGCGAATTTTGTCTCGACCTCGCAAGTGACGAACGAAGAATTGGTTGCAAGGACATCAGGTTCGATGGGCAAGATCACGGGTTTTCTGGAAATCGAGCGGCACGACCGCAAGTACGCGCCGGTTGCGGAACGCGTAAAGAACTTTGACGAGTTCGTGATCCCGCTTACCGAAAAGGAGACGCGCGACCAGGCCGCGCGCTGTATGAACTGCGGCATCCCCTATTGCCACGGCACCGGTTCGGTCGCGCCCGGCACGCCCGGCTGCCCGGTCAACAACCAGATCCCGGACTTCAACGACCTCGTCTACAACAGCAACTGGGAAGAGGCCTCGCGCACGCTGCACTCCACCAACAATTTCCCCGAATTCACCGGCCGCATATGCCCTGCCCCGTGCGAGGCGTCATGCACGCTGAACATCGACGACAACCCCGTCACCATCAAGACCATCGAATGCGCCATCGTCGATCGCGCCTGGGACAACGGCTGGCTGAAGCCGGAGGTCGCGGCGCAAAAGACCGGCAAGAAGGTCGCCGTGGTCGGCTCCGGCCCCGCCGGCCTCGCCTGCGCGCAG
Organism: Nitrobacter sp. NHB1; assembly: GCF_036964665.1. Lineage (NCBI taxonomy): Bacteria > Pseudomonadati > Pseudomonadota > Alphaproteobacteria > Hyphomicrobiales > Nitrobacteraceae > Nitrobacter > Candidatus Nitrobacter laanbroekii. The sequence continues at coordinate 102,379 of NZ_JBAMDA010000001.1, read as the reverse complement.
CAGCTCGCGCGCGCCGGCCACGAGGTGCACGTCTACGAGAAGAACGCCAAGGCAGGCGGTCTCCTTCGTTACGGCATCCCCGACTTCAAGATGGAAAAACACATCATCGACCGCCGCCTGGCGCAGATGCAGGCCGAGGGCGTCACCTTCCATTACGGCAAGGCGGTCGGCGGCAGCGCAGCCGACGCGATCGACCCGGCGCAGCTCGTCAGGGATTACGACGCCGTGGCTTTGACCGGCGGCGCGGAGGCCTCGCGCGATCTGCCGATCCCCGGCCGCGATCTCGGCGGCATTCACTTCGCGATGGATTTCCTGCCGCAGCAGAATCGCCGCAATGGCAATGAGAAATTCGACGCGCCGGACATTCTCGCCACGGGCAAGCATGTGGTGGTGATCGGCGGCGGCGACACCGGCTCCGACTGCATCGGCACTTCCTTCCGGCAAGGCGCCAAGTCGGTAACGCAGCTCGAGATCATGCCGGCGCCGCCGGAGCATGAGAACAAGGCGCTGACCTGGCCGAACTGGCCCTTGAAGATGCGCACATCGTCGAGCCAGGCCGAGGGCGCCAGGCGCGACTATGCGGTGCTGACGCAAAAGTTTTCCGGCACTGAGGGCAAGGTGACCAAGCTGCATTGCGTGCAGGTCGACGACAAGTTCCAGCCGGTCGCCGGCAGCGAATTCGAACTTGACGCCGATCTCGTGCTGCTGGCGATGGGCTTCGTGCATCCGGTGCACGAGGGCCTGCTCAAGACGCTCGGCCTCGACCTCGACCAGCGCGGCAATGTCCGCGCCAATACGCAGGACTACCAGACCTCGCTGCCCAAGGTATTTTCGGCCGGCGACATGCGCCGCGGCCAGTCGCTGGTCGTGTGGGCGATCCGGGAGGGACGCCTGTGCGCCCGCGCCATCGACCAGACGCTGATGGGAGCCACCACGCTGCCGCGGTGAGCCGCGCAACGCCGTTGCTCCGCCGCCGTCGTCTGGCTCGCCCGGCAATAACTCTGGGCCCGCATGATGCCAGTTCGGATTGGCGCGCGTCATCGAGAATCATTCCAGCGCGCGATCTCGTGCCGGCATCGACGAATTTTTCCGGTCACGCCAGCAGTCATCCACACGCCCAAACGTAACCGTGCACAGAGACAATCTGTGAATTGATCGCCGTCCTCCGCACGTTACTCTCACGACAAAGTGGGGGGCGGCGAAAGTGACGGCATCGCGTTGGATAGTTTTCTGGATCGTCATCATCCCGACCCTGCCGGCGCAAGCGATGTCACGTCGCGTCGCCATCAGCGCCGGTTCCTTCTTCGCCGCCGCCGTGCGCTGCGAGGAGCAGCATTTGATTACGTCCGGTCAGATCGACGACCTTCTGAGGGCGCTGGACCCATATCTTTCGAAATCCGACAAGGCCAACATGGCGGCCGGCCATGCGCGCGGCGCGAAGGATTCGCAGGTGTTCGTCGTGGCCGAGAAAAAGTGGATGAGCTTCACGGCCGATGCTACGAGCTGTTACCGCGTGCAGGGCGTACTCGACGACTACAGGGCGCAGCTCGGGGGATAAGACCGCAACGACCCGCGCCAGTTCATCAGACATTTCTCCCGAGCTGCGTCTCATGCGGGGCCGGCCCAGCAATCTATCGCGAGAACAAGTCCGAGAAAAATCCGGCCGGTCCGGAATTGGCGGGCGAGCGCGTTATGGCGCGCGGTTTCGACGCCTGCCGGGGCGACGGCGGGGGGCGGAATCCCGACGATCCTTCCGATCGGGCCTGCTCGGCGGAATGGGCCGGATGCGGCTTCTTCGGCGGCGACGCCGGGGCCGTGGCGTCATTCGGCGCAGCCGTCGCCACCGGAGCGTCGGCCTTGGCCGGTTCGAGGCCAACCTCACGGCGCGGCCAGACGAAATCGTCGGCACGCCCGGCCGGCGCGGACAACGGTTCGCCCTTCACCAACGTTCGCGCCGCCAGCCCATCGATCGCGGCGGGACGGCTGCCGGGGCCGCCGAGCAACTGATCGGTCCCGACCGAGGATGCCACCAGGGGTATGATCGGTCCGGCCAGCGGACGCGGTGCCGGCTGTCCCGGTTTGACGTCGGTGTCGGGCGTGCCGGGCTCGCTCGGGATTGCGACCGGGCCAGACCGGGCCGCCAGCACGCGCGTGATCTCGCGCTCGACATAATGCGCGAGCTTGTGCGCGCCGGCCTTGGTGAAATACACGCCATCGTAGGACCGCAGCCGGCGGGTCTGGCCTTCGAAGTCCGGTCCCTGCTGGACGTAACGGCCGGCCTCATCGACGAATCCGTCCCAGATATCGACATAAGTGATGCCCGCTTTATCCGCCGCGTCGCGATAGAGCGAGTCGAGAAACAGCATGTCGGATGTCGATTTGGTGCCGCGCACGGCAGGCAGGCCGACCCAGAACACCGGCACGCCCTTCGACTTGAGGACCGCGATCATCGCGTCGATCTTCCGGCTGTAGAGCTCGGTCCAGCGATCGCTGCGAAACTCGGCGACACCGCTGGGCGAGCGCGCGCTTTTCTCCCTGGCGGTCGTGAGCTGGTCGCCGTCGGCCTCGTCGGGCGGCAGTTCGGAATCCGCCGGCTTGTCGTCCGACTTGGCGGCGGCGTCCGTTTTGTCGTTCTTGTCCGCGTCCTTCTTGTCCGCGCCGGCCTTCTTCTTGTCCTCCGCCTTGCCGCTCTTGTCCTTCTCCGGCGCTTCGCGAATCGACATGCGGTCGTGCAGGCCGAGCATGACCACGATGGCATCCGGTTTTTCGGTCGCGAGAATGGCTTTTGCCGCAGCCTCCCAATCGGCCGGCTCGCCCTTTGGCTGATAGCGAATGAGGCCGGAGACGGTCTTGTGCTTGCGGATCACGCCCATGTCGGGCGTCTCATTGAGAGCATCCTCAAGGCCGTAAGCAAGCCAATCGGCCATGGCGTCGCCGAGCACCAGCACATTGCGCTCGGGAACGGTGTCGCGTTTTTCGGGCGGCGGCGCGTGCGAATAATTCTCGGCCGGCCGCTGCTGCTGGTGCCGCTGGTGCTGCTGCCTCGGCGGCGGTTGTTGAAAGGGTGCGAAGAACGGATTGTCGGAGCCGAACCAGCCGCCACCTCCACCGCGATGCGCCGGACGCTGCTGCTGGAATCCGAAATCGAAGAACTGCGCCGACGCGGGCGCGGCGACCAGCGTCGCAACGACGAAGGCCAGCACGATCAATAACCCACGTTCGGTCAGGCGGCGAAGCAGCGATTTCGGTCCGGGCATGTGCGCGATCGCAAAGAGAGTCTGACGAAGACTGTAATAGCGGAATCGGGCCGCAAGCGGGCGACTTTCGCCTCATAAGCCGGGCATCGGCCCGCGGCGTCAAGAGCGCGCCGGCGTGCCGGGTCCTGAAGCGCTACTGCCGCGCCCCTGACAGACCTTCACCGCCGCCGCAGCCGTTCCAGCACGTCGGACGACGCAAATCCATCGGCAGGCGCCCCGATCGAAGCCTGAAAGCCGCGCAGCGCCTTCCGGGTCAGGCTGCCGATCTGGCCGTCGGGGGTTCCGCGATAGAATCCTTGCCGGGCCAGAAGCTGCTGCATTTCCAGTCGCTCGGCCCGGGACAGCACCCGTTCCTGCCGTGGCCACGGCTGGACGAACGGCGCCCCGCCGCGCAGCCGGTCGGCGAAGTGGCCGATCGCCAGCGCATAGGCCTCCGCCGGGTTGTACTTCATGAACACCCGGAAATTCTGCAACATCAGGAAACCGGGCCCGTCGGCGCCGGCGGGCGCGAGCAGATAGGCGCGGTCGGCGGGATGCGGGAACGTCTTGTTGGCCACGCGCCGGATGCCGAGATGCTCCCACTGCGCGAGCGTCATCGCCTTAGCGCGATCCGCCAGCATGTAGTTGAAGTTTTGGGGCACCACGACCTCGTAGCCCCAGGTCTTGCCGGTCTGCCAGCCGTCCTTCTTCAGGTTGTTCGCGGTGGACGCGATCAGATCGGCGGGATCGTCGACCACGTCGCGGCGGCCGTCGCCGTCGCCGTCGACCGCGTAGCGCTTGAACGCCGTCGGCATGAACTGCGTGGGACCGAACGCGCCCGCCCACGAGCCGCGCATCTGCTCCGGTCGCAGGTCGCCACGATTGAGAATTTCAAGCGCCGCCAGGAACTCGTCGCGGAAATATTTCTGGCGACGGCCGACGCAGGCCAGCGTCGCGGTGGATCGCAACACGCTGCGATCGCCCATCCGGGTCGAATAGTTCGACTCGATGCCCCAGATCGCCGCGATTGCGTAACGATCGACGCCATAGGTCTTCTCGGCCGCGTCGAACTGCGGCTTGTAGGTCGCGAGGATTTCGCGGCCGCGCGCGAGCCGCGCGTCGTTGACCAGGATATCGAGATAGTCCCAGATCGCCTTGGTGAACTCGGGCTGCGAGTCCATCAGGTCCATGATGCGCAGATCGGGCGACAGTCCCGCGGTGAAGCGCTCGAAATTCCGGCGCGTCACGTGACGGCGTGCCGCGTCGGGCCACATCGCCGCAACGCAGTTCGGGAAATTCGCCGCGGCCCGACGAATCGCGCTCGCGGTCATCAGCGGATGACCCGATGCGCCATCCTCGCCGCTCCAGGACGACGACGCCGAGTTCGCGGGCCGGGGCGCCGGAGCAGGCTGAAGCGCTTCCGATCCTCTGTGCGGGGCCGCCGATGCGCTCCGTGCGCCTTTTGCGAGCGAACCGGTGAAGAGATTGTCGAGAAAGCCCTGAATGGGGTCGCCGTTCGACGTCTGCGCGCGCGCCTCGCCCGGCAGCGCGAGCGCCGCAAGTGCCACGACCGCCGCCGCCATTCCTGTTCCGCGCATCCGCATCACCGTCGCAACCATGCCTGACCCGTATCAATGAGTATCCCCGATCTCAGGAGGCCCTGTCACGGTTTCCATCGGCTTAACGATGGGTCTTTTTTCACGGAGAGATGACGACATTTGGTCGCGGTTGGACCGATCCTGCCATCCGGCCGCCACCACAGATCCGCCTTTGTTCGGCGCTGCAAAACCGGCTAACATCATATCAACAGACCGCACTCATCCCGCCCGCAAAACAATCCGCAGAATCGACATGAAAATCCGCAAAGCCGTTTTCCCCGTCGCCGGCCTCGGCACCCGCGTCCTTCCCGCCACCAAGGCGATGCCGAAGGAAATGCTCACGATCGTCGATCGGCCGCTGATCCAGTACGTGGTCGACGAAGCCAGGGAAGCCGGCATCGAGCACTTCGTTTTCGTCACCGGCCGCAACAAGGGCGCGATCGAGGATCACTTCGACCGCCAGTTCGAACTGGACGAAACGCTGAAGGCGCGCGGCAAAAAGGCCGAGATGGAGGTGCTGGCGCAATTCCAGCCTGAGGCGGGCGCCGTGAGTTTTACCCGGCAACAGGCGCCGCTCGGGCTCGGCCACGCGGTGTGGTGCGCCCGCGATATCGTCGGCGAGGAGCCTTTCGCGGTGGTGCTCCCCGACGAACTGGTGCTGAATACGCCGGGTTGCCTCAAGCAGATGATGCAGGCGGCGGAGAACCTCGAACCGAAATCCAACATCGTCGCGGTCGAAGCCGTGCCCGACGACATGACCCACAATTACGGCATCTGCGGCGTCGGCAAGCGCAGCGGCAATATTTTCGAGATCGACGGCATGGTGGAGAAGCCGCCAAAGGGCACGGCCCCCTCCAATCTCTCCATCACCGGGCGTTACATCCTGCAGCCCGAGATATTCAAGATTCTGGAGACCCAGGAACGTGGTGCCGGCGGCGAAATCCAGCTCACCGACGCCATGATCGCCCTGTCGAAATCGCAAGCCTTCCACGGTCTCGAATTCGCGGGCGAACGCCACGACTGCGGCTCGCGCGCGGGTTTCCTGCGCGCCAACATCGCATTCGGGATGGCGCGCGCCGATCTGCGCGACGGCTTGCGCGCGGAAATGCAAAAATATCTCAAGGCGTAAAAGCCGTGCCGAACTACGATGCCCTGCGCGACTACTTGAAACGGCAGACTGCGGTCGAGTTCGTACTCGGTTTTGCGCAGATCGAAGAAATCATCGACGCGGCATTGCCTCGCGCGGCCCAGCGCGCGTCATGGTGGGATACGACACGCGCGCCGGATGAAAAGATGCCGCAGCGCGAGGCCTGCATCGAGGCGGGCTATATCGCGACACGCCTTGGCGACAACGAGGGCGTGCGTTTCCGCAAAGCGGACGCACGACGGCCGCGCTTCAAATAAGCCTCTCGGGCCAGTTCAATTTCACCAGATCGTGCAACTTAACGACGAATCGAATTAACCATTCGGGCGCGAACGCGGCGGGACTAGTGTCTCCGATAACCACGGAATACGAGTTCATGACCTACGACGCGCCTGTACGGAAGACCGATACATCATCGCGGGTGCAAGCGCTGGACCTGCTCCGCCTCGTCGCGGTGCTCAGCGTAGTTGTCTATCACTATGGCTTTCGCGGACCCTCGACCGGCGATTTCACCCACGTCGCGATTCCCGAGATCGGCACCTTTGCGATGTACGGATTTCTCGGCGTTCCGGCGTTCTTCGTGATCAGCGGTTTCGTCATCGCCTATTCGGCCGAAGGGCGCACCGCCACCGGTTTCGCCATCGCGCGTTTCAGCCGTATCTATCCGACTTTCGTACTCTGCATGACGCTCACATTCCTGACCGTGCTGATGATCGGCCAACCCGATTTCACAACCAGCGCAGGCCAGTGGATTGCCAACCTGTTGATCGCCGCGCCGGCGCTGCATCATCCCTATATGGACAGCGCCTACTGGTCGCTGGTCATCGAGGTGACATTCTACGCATGGGTCACGGTGCTGATTGCAGCCGGGCTGTTTCCGCGCCGCATCGATGCGATCGTTCTGGCTTGGCTGTTCCTCTCGATAGCCAACGAATTGACCATCGACGCGCGTTTCATCGAAGTAGTCTTTCTTGCGGATGACGCCGGCTATTTCGCGACCGGGCTGATGATCTACGAGTTCTACCGCGGCCGGCGCGATCTCATGCTTTACGGCATTCTCTGTCTGTCGGCCGGTGTGGCGGTCTTCCACGCGGTTCATTCGCTGGCCTGGCTCCGCTCGCACTCCGGCGCAACATTCGACGCATGGATCGTGGCTGCGATCTGCCTCGCCTCCATCATGACCATTCTGCTGGCGACGCAAATCAAGCGGCTTCCGCTTTCGCCGCAACTGGTGATCGCGGTCGGCGGAATAACCTATCCGCTGTATTTGCTGCATCAGCAGATCGGCTACACGCTTTTTGTGCGGATGGCCCCGGCCAACGCCAAACTCGGCGTGACCGCGATCATCCTCGGCATCGGCTTCGCCAGCTGGATTCTCTGGCGATATGTCGAAGGACCGCTCCAGCGCGTAATCCGGAGCCACCTGACCGGCTGCGCGGCACGGCTGGGATGGCCGTCAAAACCGGAGTTGGTCGCGCGTTCCAATCCCTGAGCCGGCCCGCATACTGGAACACGCTGGATTTTTCACGCATTCGTGTGGCCATCGAACGCTGGCAGCCGCAACAATCCGGCTCGCATGGCGTAACTAAAGCGATCCGGCAAGGGACCGCTACAATTCCGACCGTTCACGCGTCTCCACTCCTATCCGACGTCCCAGAGCCCCGAGAGGACAATTCCATGCGTAATCCGTTCGGCCGTAATGCCCTCACTGTCGCCGCTGTTGCCGTCACAGTTGCATTGTCGTGGTTCCTCGCCGCGGGGCCTACCCGCGCCGCGGAAGACGCCGTGATCATTCCGCCGCCGACCCTGGATGCGAAGGCTGCCGACGGCATCCAGACCGCAGTCGTCGCCGGCGGCTGCTTCTGGGGCGTGCAGGGTGTGTTCCAGCATACCGCCGGCGTGGTCAACGCGGTCTCGGGTTATGCCGGCGGCGCGAAGGGGACCGCGACATACGAAACGGTGAGCACCGGGACCACGGGACACGCGGAGTCGGTCGAGATCAGGTTCGACCCAAAGCAGATCAGCTATGGAAAAATCCTGCAGATATTCTTCTCGGTGGCGCACGATCCGACCCAGCTCAATCGCCAGGGGCCGGACACCGGCACGCAGTATCGCTCGGAGATTTTTACGCTCACCGACGAGCAGAAGACGATCGCCGATGCCTATATCGCCCAGCTCGACGCCGCCAAAGTCTACAACAAGCCGATCGTGACCAAGGTTGGAACGCTGCAGGGATTTTTCCCGGCCGAAGCCTATCATCAGAACTACCTGACGCTGCACCCCAACCAGCCCTATATCGCGTATTATGACCTTCCGAAGATCCGGAATTTGAAGACAATCTTCGCGGGCAACTATATCGAGAAGCCGACGCTGGTCAGCAGCGTCAAGGCGACCGACTGACTGCCGCGGCAAAGGAGGATCCATGCCAGACAGCAAGACGATGCCGCCCAAGATCACCAAGAGCGACAGCGAATGGCGCAAGGAGTTGACGCCGATGCAATACGCTGTTCTGCGCGAGAAGGCGACCGAGCGACCATTCTCCGGCGAATACGAACATGAGCGCCGCAAGGGCACCTATGTCTGCGCCGGCTGCGGGCAGACGCTGTTCGAATCCGACGCCAAGTTCGATTCGGGTTGCGGCTGGCCAAGTTTTACCGCTCCGGCGACCGACAGTCATGTTGATGAAGAGCGCGACGTCAGCCTCGGCATGATTCGCACCGAGGTCCTGTGTTCGAAGTGCGACGGCCATCTCGGCCACGTCTTCGACGACGGTCCGGGTCCGGCCGGTCTGCGTTACTGCATCAATTCGGCGGCCTTGAAACTCGAGCCCAAATAACGGCGCAGGCTGCCCTGAATCCGACCTTGCCCCGCGTAACCGGGCTCCCGGTTGCGCGGGATATGCTTGGCCGTCCGGCGCGACCTGGCTGGAACAACTGGCCGCCTCCGACCTATGGCATTGATATCAATATATTATTCTGAAATATCAGGTTCGGACCCCGGATTCACTATTCCGGCTTCAGAAGGTCGCAATTTCCCCTCCCGCCACCTATATAAATGAAACATCACGGACATGCTGTATGCCGGGCGACCGCCAATGGGCCCTCGCTATCAGCATTGCACGTTCTCGAAAGCGCAATTTGTAGAGGTTCCCGCCATGGCATTCAGCTTCAAGAAATCCGCCGAACTGTTCCCGGCTGCGATCCGCAAGAAAAAGCGTGCCGGCTTTGCCTACCGCCGTTTCGACACCGCGGCCGATGCAGTTCGTTTCGCGATCGAGGAGTTGCCGGCCGACTCGCTGAACGGCGCGTATCTTCAGGTGGACGAAGCCCGCTTCGATCAGAACGGCATCCGCTCGCTCTATGAGAGCCACGAATTTCCGCTGCCCCGCAAGCCAAAGCCGGAGACGGCCTCGCAGGATGCAGCATAACATCTCCACTGGAGCCTTCTCGCTTCTGATGGAATCAGAAGCGAGACTCTATGATTTTGATTTGACGCGTTTTCTTCGCGCGAACCGGTACCCGTCCTCGGGTCAAGCCCGAGGACATGCTTCGCTCGAAAACGCTTTAATGCGGCTGACGGTCGAGCCAGCGTCTCAACATCCGCATATTGCGGATGTTGGCGCGGAACATCACGTCGAAGGCATCGCCGGCCACCGGCACCAATCCGACTACCCCGTCAACCGCGACGTTGCCGAGCATCCGCGCCGTGATATGCCAGGGCGCGCCGAGCGCCCGCGCTTCACGCACGAGCCACAGCGAGATCGCGGTGGTGAGGATATCGCCGATCACCGGCACCAGCCCGATCAGGCCATCGATGCCGTAACGGATCTTCGTTCCCGGCACGACGAAGGCGACGTCAAGCAGCTTCGCGATCGCCTCCAGCCGCACCAGCCGCTGCTCGCGGGTGAGCGGCTGGAACGCCGCGCTAAAATCAAAGCCGGACGCCGACGGGCCGTACTGGAACGCCGCGAATGCGCCCGCATCAAAACCGTCGGCGCCCTGCGGTTCCGGATGAATTTCACGACCATCCTCATCGATGATCTTTGTGTGTCCCGACGATCCCCGGGACCGGGCGGCGTTGCGCGGAAACAGGTCGTCGTTCGGCATGGATTTCATGATTTTCACATGGGCATTTTCGACGGCTTTCGCAAGCTGCGTCACGCGGCCACGCACGATCACGATTATGCCTCCTGCTCCGCCCTCCTCCTCTTCCGCGAGCCGCTTGGCTTGGGTGGAGTAATAGAGATCGTCGCAGTCAAGCCTTGAAACGCATGCTCAAGATAACGTCTGGACGTCGCCGCGCTCGGCGATATGATCCATGGATGGGGCTTAAGTTAAATGAAATTCTGCGCGGTACCGGCATCAGCGAAGCTTCGCTGGATAGGGTGCGTATTGGCAGCGGTGTCGTGGGCAGGACCAGCGCCGTAGCCTTCGTGGCGATGGTTGGCTTTGCCGTAATCGGCTACTCCCTAAGAGACCCGCTGTATCTGATCGCTTTAGCGCTGATAATGGCTGGAGTGTTCAGCAGCTATTTCATCGGCATCATTAGGGTCAGGACTCATTGATCAGAGCCAAAAGATGACGGCGGCTGCGATGCAGATGGCTGACAAGAAGGTATGGGCGCATCGGTCGTAGCGTGTATGGATGCGCCGCCAGTCCTTCAGCCTGCCGAACATGTTCTCGATCTTGTGGCGCTGGCGATAGAGCACACGATCATGCTCGATCGGCGTCTTGCGATTGGACTTCGACGGAATGCATGCCGTGATGCCGCGCGCGGCAAGCGCCTGGCGGAACCAGTCGGCGTCGTAGCCCTTGTCGCCGAGCAACTGCCTAGCGGGCGGTAACGCATCGAGCATCAATGCAGCGCCCTTGTAATCGCTCATCTGGCCTTCGCTGAGCAGCAGGATGACGGGACGTCCCTGACCATCGCATACGGCGTGCAGCTTCGAGTTCAGGCCGCCCTTGGTGCGCCCGATACGCCTGGGAACAGGCCCTTTTTAAAAAGGCTCGCAGCGGTGCGATGCGCCTTTAAATGCGTGGCATCGATCATCAACCGGGATGGTTTGCCGGCCTTGCGGGCCAGTTCGGCGAAGATTTTATTGAACACGCCGAGCCGGCTCCAGCGCACGAACCGATTGTAGATGGTCTTGTGCGGGCCATACTCGCGCGGCGCATCGCGCCAGCGCAGCCCGTTTCTGATGACGAAGATGATGCCGCTGATCACCCGCCGGTCATCGACCCTCGCGATCCCGTGCGATAACGGAAAATACGGTTCGATCCGGCGCATCTGCGCCTCTGACAGCAAAAACAAATCAGTCATGGCGGCGTCTCCCTCACGACACCAGTGAATCAGCCAATCAGGCAAACCGCAAGAAAATTAATGGGTCCTGATCCTAGCATTACAGTTGCCGTTTTGATTTGAAGTGAGCGCGCTGAGCGGCAGCCTGGTGAGCCCTGCGCCAGCAAGACCATGCGATGATGTGTGCGGGTTGGATCCGCTTTCGCGCGAGTCGGATGGCAACGCGGCGAATTTCCTGGATCGACCAACGGATCAGTGGCGGCGTGGTGATGCTTTGGCTTTTGCCGGCGGGCGGCGTTTGGTTTTTTTGGGTGGCGGATTAGCGCGATGTCGGATCGCCGCCATCATGGCGAAGGCGAGCATCACCAGGGACACATGACGGTGCCACCCATGCCAGGATCTGCTCTCGTTGTGATCGAGGCCGAACTCGTTTTTCGCGGTTTCAAAGCTGTCCTCGATTGCCCATCGATGGCCTTCAACCGCGACCAGCGTTTCAATTGATGTGCCTGCTGGACACCAGGTGGTGAAGAAGGCGAGGTCATCGTCGGCGATGCGACGGCGGATCAGGAGACCGCGCGTCCACACACCATCATTTGTGCGGTTGAACTGACCGGCCTCGAGATCGGCCAATTCGAGATAACACCAGTCGTGCAGCCGCGGCCCTTTGGTTCCGGCTCCCGCCGACAGGCGCTTCCAGTCAGATGAGCGCCGCGTCCGGGCGATGTCTGCAGCCGTCCCGGCGACCGGCGATCGCTTGCCCCAGGATCGAAACACATGAGCGCTGCTGACCCCAAGCACGTAGCCTTTGCCTGCCCGACGCAGTTGCTGTTCGATGTCGCCAACACCGTAGACGGTATCACCGGCAACCCACTTGAATGGGACAGACGCGGCTATCGCGCGTGCGATCATTCTTGTCGCAAGCTTCGGTTTGGTCGCAAAGCCGACGTCGGCAGGCACATATGCGGCTTTTAGACGGTCGGGATCGTCGGTCCATTCCTTCGCAAGATACAACGCCCGATCGATGAACGCATGACCATGACGCGAAACGTAGGTCGCGAAGACCCCGATCTGGCAGTTCGTAATCTTCCCTGCCGAACCCGTGTATTGCCGCGCCACGCCGCAGGACGCTTTGCCCTGCTTGAGAAAGCCGGTCTCGTCGATCACCAGCACCGCATCGTCATCCGCCAGATGCTCGATGACATAGTCGCGCACGATATCGCGCAGGGCATCCGCGTCCCAATCTCCACGACCCAGAATGGCCTGCTGCCGCCAGGGGCCAGGATCGCCTGCCGCCTCGGCGCGCATCCAACCGGTCTTGCGCGGCTCGTCTCCGAGCAGGCCTTCCAGGAACAGGCCGGCATTCGCTGCAATACGCTGTTGCGTGAACAACGGACGTATCCGCTGCTTGATTTCTCGAAGCGACGCCGCCCACAACGCAAGCGTCTCCTCAATCGACGCTGCTTGCGTCCATGATCTCCGAATCATGGTTGCCTATGGATTCAGACGTCTCTCAAAAAGGCAACTGTAGTGCTAGATTTGCGAACAAGAACCCCGACCTTGCTCTATTGGAAGGGGCTGAATTAGTACGCTGGCGTCAGATAGAGATGGCGGCAAAGGACCCAAAAGTAATTACTCAAGAATCTTCGGCATCTCAGCAAATAGGGCTCGACTGAGATGCCCAAAAGTTTTTTCATGATTAGCGTGAATTGGGTTGCCACCCAGAGCACAATGAAAAACATCCAGACTATTGACCTTGCACTGGGCGAACTCGGTGACTGGCTGAGGTTTAGCGGCTCGTGCTGGATACTGCTCACCGACAAGTCCAGTCGGGATATCTTTGCGTCGCTCAGCAAAATCCTGAATAAGGATGATTCCGAAATCATTGCGAAGATTGACCCTACCACCGTTAACGGATGGGCACCCAAGTGGATTGATGAGTGGATCAACTCCCGTCGCTCGCAGGTTCTCTAAGCTGCTCAAGGGCATCTAAACAATCAAGAAGCGGCCAAAAAGCCGTCAAAAAATACTTGATCGGGCTTCCACATCGTGGCGATCGAGAAAAACTCAAGCGCTCGCTTCGTCGCGGCCATGCGACGCGACAACTCGCCAATTAACACCTTGGCATAGCGCCCTCTCGCCTCGCCCCGACATCTCCCTTTCCGCGACGCAACTCCGCCCTATTGCGACGCCACCTTCTCCGCACCATCGCGAATGAGGAAGCGCATTGCATGAGTCAGGTTCCGCCGCAGAAATTCGACGCCGAGTATGTCGCGCATTTGCGTGAGCTGCTCGACATCGCGGTCGAGCAGATCGGACCGGAGCACCGCACGCCGGCGACCAAAGCGAGGATGGCCGAGACCTTGGTACGCAATGCCGCCGACGGCATCACCGACGCGCATCATCTGATGGACGTGACCGTGCGGGCAGGCGAGGACGGCGCCGCCTAGTCTAGTAGTTCGTTTGCACTCTGCACGCCGCGCCCGTCGAATTTATCGCCTGGCAAAGATTGACCGCCGACGCAGACCGACGCGACGATGGCTTGCGGCCCGAAGGTGCACCGCCGGGTTTGGCGACTGCGGTGACATTCGATGCATTCATGATCAAGCCGGTTCGTGGCGTAGCCCAACTCTCGGCGTCGAGGCCCGTCACCCGGCGAACATAATTTCGGGTTTCCTCCGGAAGACCGCGCCTGCCTGACAACCAAGCGCTGACTCTTTCCGGGCCCGCATTGTATGCGGCCGCCGCAAGCCCCAGGTTGCCGAATCGCTTCACAAGCGTCGCCAGATGCGCCGCGGCAGCATGGATTGCTGATATCGGTTCGAAAGGATCCTTAAGCCCAACGGCGATTGCGGTCGCTGGCATGAATTGCGCGATTCCCAACGCACCTGCCCGGCTAATGCTCGTCGGCTTGAAACCGCTTTCCTGGGAAAGTAACTTAAGGAGAAATTCACGCGGAATCCCGTTAGCGTCGGCAGCCTGTATGGCAACGCCCGACCAGCGCTGAACGCCGCTTTCGGTGCGCGCCAAAAAATTTTCCAACGGCGAGTCGCTGACATAAAGACCGGCTCCGCCGGTCATGGGCTTCTTGTCAACGGTTACAGATGCTGATGACATTTGATTCGCCTCAGCGTCCGAAGCGCGTGCGGCTTCATGCAACGACTGTTCTGCGTCGTCTGCCTGGAGGCCAACCTCTGCACCGGAAGGAAATCGATCTTCGAACCGCGACGCATCCGCCTCAAAAGCAGCAAGCGCTCCCCGCGATGTGATGCGCATTCCACCTGTAAATGCCAGCAAGGTGACTGACAGGATAGCTAACAGGAGGACCCGAACAAGCATCATGACAAGCCTTGTCAGCCTTTCGGCACCGATGCGCTGGAATCCAGACGGCTCTGCTGCGTGGTGCCGGTGGCACCCCGCTGAGCGGTCTTTGCTGGCGCCGAACTCTTCGGTTCGAGAGTTGCCGTTTTTGACTCGGCGCGCTCAGCGCTACCAAGCGTTCTCAATCCCGCGCGCGGTGGCTCGCTGCTCGAAACCGGCATCGGGTGTCGATATTCCGGAGCCCAAGGCTCAAACTTATCCACTGCCAGATATTTCTGGATCAGGCTGTTCTGAGCAACGGGGTTCCTGAACTTCCAAAGGTTCTTTCGCGCCCCTTCGATGATCGTTGCATAGACCGCCAGATCGATCGCCTGCCGGACAGCGAGCTGAGTTGGCTCGGTACGGGTAATGCCGGCCTCGACTTGAAGCAGCTTGTTCACCGAGGCGTATTTGAAAGCGCTGCCCTGAATCGAAGCCGAATAAACTGTCTTGGTGGTAGTGACACTGGTTAGCACTTCACCGGATTGGACCGACACAACCCGCATGGCGACGGTGACGGTATCCTGGCGATATTTGGTATCGCCGCCAATCCCAAGATAGTTGGCGCCGAGGCCGCCGGTTACAACGTTGCCGTCAAATGCAACGATGCCACCCTCGATAATCAGCCCAGCGAAATGCAGCGGCGGCAACGGGCGCGCGGCCTCGCCATCGATTTCCTTGCGCGTCGCGGTAATAAGCTGCCGCTCTTGCAGCAGGCTGGCAAGCCCGGTCCGCTCGACCACGGTGAACCAGCGGCCATTTCCGGCGCGACGCAATGCGTCCACCACGAATGCGGTGCCACCCTGGGTCACAGCACGGGAGAACACCGCCAGATTGTCATTCGGTTCGTTCTTGCCGGTGAGATCGGCAAATTGATACAGCGCGATGTCCACTTTTCGCCGCGGCGGCGGCAGCGTCTCGAGTTCGACACCGGTTGCCGACGGCGCTGTGACCGTTGGAGCTTCCTCAAGAAGCTCGCGTGTGCCGGGCTGCTGTACGCACCCGGCCGTGCCCAGCGCCAACGCGACGATGGCGACTTTCCATCCACCCAATTTCACTACTTGGCCCCTCGCCTCAAATTCACATTCAACACGCGCGACGGCAATCGCTAAGGCGACGCGGGCACGACAATGTTGGTAATCGACGTTCCATCGTTAATCGCAATCTGGATCTGACCCCCGACCTTATTGAAGTTGATCGAAGTGGTCCCAAAGCTAAAATTGCCGGACTGCTGCGCGTTCGCACCGAAAATCGCCTGCGTAATCTGGTTGGCGAACGAGCTTAGCAACTGGCTCTGCAGTTGCTGCGCAAAGATCTGCCCCGGCGTCAGCGCGGCGCTGCCCCCCGCCCCGCCGGCCGCACCCGCCGCCGCCGCAGCGGCCTGGGCCTTGGTCTGATTGGCCAGTGGGATGTTCTGCGCATTGGCCAAATTGAGCAGGTTCGGGCCGTTGTTGGGATTTCCGCCAAAAGACGGGTTGGTCGGCTGATAGACCAAGGTGCCGGCCGATGCCGGTCCGACCATCGTTAGAGCGATGATAGAGCCACCGGCCACCGTGGCTGCAATCTGGGTCAGCAGCTTAGCGCCGGCCAGGCAACGAAATAAATTAACCATACGCTCAGCCCTCAAGCGATAAAATATAGGATTCTCTGTTAGCACGCCGCCGGTGTGATGCGGCGGCTTGTCATCGAAGAGTCTGTGGAATTCCGGCAATTGTGGCCATAATGCATCAACAAGCCGGCCATTGGCCTACTTGTTGCCGGTCTGGGTAATCGATACCGACTTCCCATTACCCACCTGCGTGAGATTAACCGACAGACCGGCACCCGTCTGGCTCGTGCTGTAATTGTTGCCGCTGCCGTAAGCTATGATCGTTGCATTATTGCTATTGCCATTTTGCATGGCGTTTAGCGTATTGGTGTCGCCATAAGCGTTGACCGCCGCGACATTGCCGTCCCCGCCCTGCTGCGTGGTTGTCAAACTATTGGAGTTTCCAAACGCATTGATCGTGGAGTTGTTGTTGTTGCCGGTCTGGGTCTGCGTGGTTGTATTGTGGTAGTAGGATCCGCCCGACGTCGCGGTCATGTTGGCATTCGCGGTATTGAGGTTGCCGTTTTGCGTCACGGTCGACCCGTTGGCGCCCTGGACGAGGGGCGCGGCGGCACTGTATGGGGAATGGTACAGATAGGCATTAATGTCCGTTTGCGCCGAAATGTCCGTGTAGGGCGAATCCGTCAGAAGCGTCTGCCCCATCGCGGCCGAGGCGAAAAGCAATGACGCTGCGGCTGAAAACAATGCCGCCGTGCAAGGCTTGAAATTCATTTCGATTCTCCATCCGGCAATGCGCAACGATAAATTCGATCGTTCACGGTCACGGTGAAATCCGTCGTATAGCTGGCATTGTGATCGACATTGAAATTGGCGAGGCCGACAAATGTCTCGACATTCGCTGCTAACGTGAAGGGGCCGCCCATCTGGATGTTGGATGATCCCGCCGGGCCGGTTTTGACAACATGCAGCGAATAGACGCCGTGGCCGGCCTGCGGACTCACCACCCGGCCTCGAAGCTGTACCCGGTCTCCGGCCTCCTGGCGTACGATGACGCAAACAATCGGAGGCGGCTGATCCAAAGCGGCCATTGCGCAACTCCTGCAATGGCACGACCGTACCCCGGCCGGGGTGGCCGGGGCAAGCAGGTAGTAACGTTTCGTTAAGGATTTTCCGGGTTTGGCTAACGCCCGCCCGATCGCCCTACTGGCGGATATTAGCGACGTTGCCCCGCCCGCTCTGCGACACCGAAGCGATGTTGTTGCTGGAGGTCTGCGACACCGAAACCTGATTGTACGACCCGGCCTGACTGGCGTTCATGACGTTATGGCTGCCGGATTGCGTCAGCGATGCAACCTGGTTGTTGCCGGTCTGGCTCGCGGTCATCTGGTTGGCGTTGCCGCTCTGATTGACCAGCATCATATTGTCCGAACCGGCCTGGGTCGCGACCATGGCATTGTTGACGCCGGTTTGCTGGGCCTGCAACGTGTTGTTGTTGCCCTTCTGCGTCAGCATCGCCAGCAGTTCGGTGCCGCTCTGGCCGACCCTGGCCGCGTTGCCGGTCCCGGTCTGCTTCAGGGTCGCGGCGTTGTTGGCGCCCGCCTGGCTGACCTGAAAGCTGTTGCCGTTGCCGCTCTGCAAGATCGTGAGCGTGCTGTCGTCGGCCGACTGGATGATCGAACTGATGAGGCCGCCTGAGACGCCGTTGAAACGACCGGTCTGCTGCAGCACGACGCTGCTGCCGGTCCCGCTTTGGGTGACGGCGGCCTGATTGCCGGTACCGGACTGGAACGACGCATCGCTACCCGACCCGAACCGGTTGGCGGATCCGGTCTGATCGATAATGATCAGATTGCCGCCGCCACCGGCGTCGTTGCTCTGCGCGAACGGCGAGACGCCGCCGATGGCATTGTCGCCGCCCGGCGCCTGATAGACGACGAAGCTGCTGCTCGTGGTGCCGGTGCTGATGACGGATGCCTGCGCGGCGAAACTCGAAATCAATGCGGCGACGCCGACGGTCGCCAGATAAATGATTTTCATGACCCCAATCCCTGTGCCCTTGATGGCAAGCCACCATGGCGCAGGAGTTGGAAGATCGGCTTTCGCCGATCGGTCAAATTGTAACGAATACTCGACGGTCCAGGTGTTTGACTCGAAAAATCAATGGCCTGGCGAGCTTTACGCCGTCCCGGCGTTGCGCCGTGTTAGCTAACGTAACGCTAACGACGAACCTGACGCGTATCTCAGGATTACTGTTTGATGACCAGCGTATGGCCGCTGCCGCTCTGGCTGTAGTTCGCGACGTTGTTGCTGCTGGGCACGGTCAAGCTGCCCTGCATCACGATCGCGCTGTTGCCGAACTGACTGCCGTTGCCCTGCTGCATTCCGACAATCCTGTTGCCATCGCCGTTCTGCAGCAGCGAGGCCAACTGATAGCCGCCGGACTGATTTGAACTGGCGTTGTTGGCATTGCCGTTCTGGTACAGCGTGACCGTGTTCTTGTCATCGTACTGCATCAGAACCGCGACGTCGCCGGTGCCGTTCTGATAGATCAGCGTCGCCTCGTTGCCGGTGCCGTACTGGCCGAACGTCGCCTGGCCGCCATAACCGGACTGGTTGTTGCGGGCGGTGTTGCCCGATCCGGTCTGGGTGAACCACGCCTGGTTGCCGAGCGAATCGGTGCCGCCGCCACTCTGGGTGTTGAAGACGAACTGGCCGGAGCCGTGCTGCACCACCTCGGCGGAATTGCCGGTGCCGTCCTGGTTGCTGGTGACGTGATGCGCGCCGGCGCTGTCCTGCAGCACATCGAGGCTGTTCTGGCCGCCCAACTGGGTGGCGAGCGCGTAGTTGCCCTCGCTCGGTCCCTGCTGGTGGATGACGATTATCAGATCGTAGCCGTTCTGCGTGGTCTTGGCCGCGTTGCCGTTTCCGATCTGCGCCACCGTGACCGCGTTGTTGGCGCCGCCCTCCTGCGAGATGCTGAAACCGTTGGTGATGCCGTTTTCATACAGCAGCACCACGTTGCGATCCGTATCGACCTTCTGGTCGACGGTGTGGTCGAGCCCGATGGCGTCGCCGTTGTTGGTGCCGAGTTGGTTGACGGTCACCGAGCCGTGGTTGCCGGCCTGATAGATGTTCGCGAGGTTGGTCGAGCCGATCTGCGATCCGGTCGCGGCATTGTAGCCGCTGTCGGGAGCGGCGTTGGTCTGCACGATGTGGACGACGTTGTTGCCGGTGCCTTCACCATTCAACTGGGTGAAGGGCGTAATCGCCGTGCCGACCTGGCCGAAGTTGGCCTGCTCCTGCACGATGTCGGCGGTCTGGGTGCCGAACTGAGTGAGAAAGGTGGTCGATCCGACCGCGAGAGCCGAAGAGACTGGCGCCAGAATGAGGATGCTCGTCGTCGCCAGCAAAAGCTTGTTCATGAGCGATCCTCGATGCGAAATTCTTGAAAAAAATAATAATTATCAAAACAAGGGGCGGGGAGCGTGCGCTCCCCGCCCTGATTTCAAGAGCCGCTCACAAGCTTACTGCTTGACGATCGTGGTGTTGCCGACGCCCGTCTGGCTAAAGCTTCCGGTATTGCCGTTGCTGTTCTGCGACACAAAGGCGGTATTCGAATTTCCGCCCTGAACGCCAGTGATGTGGTTGTCGTCCCGGGCTGTCGCAACAGCGATCGAGGTTCCACCGATCGTGAAGCCTTGAGCGAGATAAGCCTTGTTGCTCCAGTCGCCGCTCTGAGTCATGTCGATCGAGTTGTTATTACCGTTTTGTCCGGCCAAGATGACGTTGGTGTACCCATTATATCCAACCCCGGACTGCGTCGCGGAGAAAGTGTTTCCGCTCCCTTTCTGATCCTGCAGCGTTGCAACGTTGTAGGCACCCGTCTGGCTATAAGTAGCCGTGCCACCGGTGCCGGTCTGCTTGTTGCTGATCTGCTCGTTGTTGCCGCTCTGGTTCGTCACCGTCGCGGTGTTGGAAGAACCACTCTGCGTGTTCGTAATGTCATTCAGCGTTCCGGTCTGGCTCGTAACATAGAGCCCATCCGTGGTACCAGTCTGGTTCGACGTGATCGTCAATTGTGTACCATTTTGCGCCGTGACGTTGACTGTATCGTGAGAGCCGCTCTGCGTGTTGGTAATCGTGTTCTTTGAGTTCCACGCGCCAGCGCTATTTTCCTGATAACTGGTCAACGAATTGTGATCGCCGGTCTGTGTGCTGACGACGTCGTTGTAGCCAGCGCCGTGGCCCGGTGCATCTTGCCGCACCGACACGTTAAGGCCGCTGCCGTTCTGATTGGCGATCAGAGTATTGTTGCTTGCGTCCTGCTCCAGCGAAACGCCATTGCTCCAAGCAACTGAAGAGTTATTCCCACGCTGCTGGATATTGAACTGGTTGTTGCTCTGTTGTTGAAGAATGCCGATGCTTTGATTGTTGCCCGGACCCTGATTGGCTGTACCGCCGTTCAACGAGCCTATAGTCCCCTGACCGTTGTTGGTGCCATTCTGGTAAAGAGCGACGGTGCCATTGCTGCCGCTCTGCGTAATCGTTGCATTGTTGGTGGTGCCGGATTGTCCAACCTTATAACTGTAGGGCCAGTACGGCCCACCAGGCTGCGCCGAGTTATTGGCGCCGGTTTGGGTGATGCTGATGACGTTGCCGCCCGTGCCAGCACCATCCTGCTGCACGAATGGATCGGCGAGCGTACCCACCTTGCCGTTCGTCGCGCCAGACTGAGTGATTGCTGCGGACTGGTTGTGACCAGTCTGGGCGGTATACGATGTCGAACCACCCGCGAAAGCCTGCGATGCGAAGGCGACGGCGAGGATGCTCGTCGAGGTCAATAAAAGCTTTTTCATAAAACGTCTCCTGTTAGATCCTATTTGATCCACACAATGAAATTTGGCTGCGGCTGCGGGCCCGTGTGTGTTGGCCGTTGCCTCCCCCGTTCCTTCGACCCCCATCACCGTGTCACCGCGCCACCCGAAGCGCCGTGTCATCCGAAGCGATGGCTGCAGAGGCCATGTGATTGCTGTGCGCTGAGAATGCCCCCGTGCTTAAATTACTTTGTCTGAAACTCGACGCTTTCAAAGTAACGGATCATTAGCCAACGGGCCGGTTGCACGCAAGAGCTTTAATGGTGTCTTAATTAACGGTCCAGGTTGTCGACCGTTGTCGCCAACGACGCACATCCCCCGAACGGGCAGCAACAATCGCCGCTTTAACTCATCATTATCGCTAACATCACGTTAGCGTGCGTCGCCGTTTCAGGATGCCCGCGCCGCTCCTGTGACCCTTGCTCCGCCGTTGCGGGCTCGCTCGCGGACAAGCGGCGGCTCCAAACCGGGCGTGTCCAGTTCCTTACAATTTTAAGCTAAACCATTGTGGATAAAATCATTTCCACTGACAGTCGGTTGCATTTCCGCCACGGGCTACGGTAACCCTTGGTCCGGTCAGCGGTGGCCCGGTCCGGTCCGCCCACCACGCCGGTGAAGACGATGTCGTCCGAACGTTACCGGTACGCAACTACAGACGGAGATCACATGAACACCCTGGCGGAAGGCAATACACCGGCGTTTTTCGCGTTCATCGATCGGGAAATCGCCGCGGCGAAAGAAGAAATCGACAAGCTCGACCAGAAGGTTCACGTCCTGATCGAGCTTCGCAACAACTATCTGGCGCAGCCGGCCCATGCGGATGAGACCGCTAACGAGGCGCGTCAGGCCACCTCACGACAAATGCTGGCGACCGAATCGGTCATGACCTTCCTGCAGCGGCAGGATAAACCGGTCGCGACAACGCAAATCCTGGACTATCTCGACAGTCAAGGCATCAGCTTCGGCGGCCAGCATCCGCGCAATGCGCTCAGCGTCCTGCTGTCGCGCTCGGCCTTGTTCAAGGCCCACGGCCGGCGGGGCTGGACCCTGGCTCGCCGCTGAAACGCGACGGTGAGGCCGAATGTCCACAGTTGCCGGAATTCGGCGGCCGCTTTCATTGAATTGCCGCCGATGCTAATGTAGTTAAAGGCGGGGATTTCAATAAAGTTATATTGGGGCTGTAATGAAGGCGCGCACGCTCGGCGGAATCGGCATATTGCTGTTAGGCGGCTCGCTCAGTGGCGCGGCCTTGCTGGTAGGCATAACCGGGGCATCCCTGGCGCAGGGCGACAAGCCGATTCGAGCCGCGCAAATCAACTCGCCCGGCCTGCCGCCGACCATCGCCGAGCCACCGGCCGCGCCATCCGCCGCCGCCTGCGACGCAAACTGCGTTCGCCGCAGCGCCGACACCGCCGCCCAGGCCTGCGTGCCGCTGATCGAGGCCAAGGCCCCGATCGACTATGATTGGCTGTCGCGGCCGTTCGGCGGCATGTTCACGCAAGCCGAAAAGCCTGGCAAGGATGGCGTCATTCGCTATCGCGGCGATGGCATTCGGGTTCTCACGGCACAGAATCAGTGGCTGCGGCACGCTTACGAGTGCGCTTACGATCCGGTCACGCGCAAGATCGTCGACGTTCAGTTGCGGCCAGGCCGGCTGGTGCCGCCGGCCGATGTCGCGCATTTCATCGCCGACATCCTGAAGAAGCACCCCGGCGCACAAGTCACCACGCAGCTCATTGGCAAAAACGGCAAACCGCTGCCGCGACAAGCGAAGGCTGCGGTCAGGCCGCGGCCGCAGTACGGTGAACCCGGCCCGATCACCATCGCCCAGGAGCATCTGCACACGCCGCGAATCGATTCAGAAGTGCGTGTTTCGCAGTCGACGTGGACGAAGAGTCGCAAGCACCACCGGGACTAGAACGCTTACCGGTGAAGTGGACACCGGTTCACCGTAAGGAAATGCGACCACTCAATAGCTTGGAGCGCCCGCTCTGATTCCATCAGAACGGTAAGCGCTCTAACAAGCGTTAGCCTGAATACCGCGAACCTGCGGCCGATGCCACATGAGGACTGTGATGTGGTCGATAGGTGTGCAGCTATCCGCCTCGCCGCCCTTTTGAGAAGTGCGTCGCGCTCCGGACCTTCCTGCAGCTATTCAGCGTCCGCACGAAGGCGCTCACCTTCCTGCGCGCACGCTCGGCGACGACAGGTATGCTTGACGTGTCGCCGCTCCATAGCTGCTCCGTCGGGGCTGCTATTGCTTTTGGTTTTCTGTTCGCTCCTTAGACTATCACGTGCCCTGCGGCTACCCTGGGTGGCATCGCTTCAACGCATCATGGACGCGGAGGTGAACCGTGCCGGGTTTGCCGGAGGCCGTTTGGTTTGAGTCAGGCTGCCATGGCCGGCTCTTCGATCATGGCGTACCTCGGCTTCGTCCGGCGGGATGTTGCCGATGGGCAACGTCGCGAACTCGACGACCTCGAAGCTTCGCCATGGCCCGCACCGATGAATGACCTTCCGGCCCGCCCTCTTGTCGGCCTGCGTTGCATGAAGCCTCGGCGGATCGAATCGCGCAGCATCATCGCGAAAGGCAGAGTTTTGACGGGATCACGCTTCGAACCTTACATATGTGCCTAGCTTAATTCCTCCGATGGAATAGCGATGCGGCAGATAACGCCCGCCGGATCAAAATCGAACTCCGCACCCCCGCCAGAATACTGCAAGCTTCGCTCAACAACTGTGTGTCCGAATCCCTTTCGCTCAGGGCGCGTGACGCGCGGTCCCCCGGATTCGCGCCATTCGAGGACAAAGGCGCCATTTTTCTCACTGTCGCGACCAACCGCGCGCACAGTGACGTGACCTCCCTCTTGCGAGAGTGCGCCGTATTTGACCGCGTTGGTCGTGAGCTCGTGCACAATCAACCCAAAAGCTATCGCGCCGTGGGGCGTGACCGCAATGTTCAACCCCTCGACCGTGACCTGTTCCTTCGTCGATTCGATATAAGGTGCAAGCTCGGTCATGACGATATCGCCCAGTTTCAGGGATGACCAGGAATTTCCCAGGAGCAAGGTGTGGGTCGCCGCCAACGCCTGAATGCGGCCTGAAAATGCCTTCTGGAAAGCCTCCACCGTATCTGAATTGGAAGCCGTCCGATTACTAATAGATGCGACCAAGGTCAGCGTGTTTTTTACGCGATGATCGAGTTCACGCATGAGAAGGATTTGCTGCTTTTCAGCAGCCTTGCGCTGCGAAAGATCGACCATGGTCACCACGGCGCCGCTGATGCGGTCGCCAGCAACCCGTAGTGGCGCGGCGCTGACCAGATAATCCTTCACTTTCGGCGCGTTCGATGCGATTGCCTCGATCCCCCGCAAAGGAGTGCCGGCGATCACCATCTCGATGATGTCGTCTGCTTGCAGGAGTCCAGTGGAGTCGCGGAATAACAGCGGAATGATTTCGGCAAAAATCTTTCCGATTGGGTTTCCGTCATAGACAATGCTGGCCGCGGCGTTGGCGTGGGTAACAACTCCGTCGCGATCGCACACTAGAACAGCTTCGTTGGCTGAGGCAATGACCGCGCGAGCGGCATGTTCACTCTGCTCAGCGCCCTCATTAAGAACCCGCTCTGTCACATTGGCAAAGGTTACGGCATGGCCTCGGCTCGTGCCGATCTGCAATGGGCTCGCCATCGCAATAAAGTGAAGATCGACCTCTTCGCCCCGCGGCAATTGAATTTCGCAACTTTGTCGGGTCGTGTGTGCTTGTTTAAGCAGGCGCCCAATATCTTTGCCGGTGTCGGCCGTAAAGGCGTCCACCAATAACTTTCCCTGCAATTGAGCGAGTGAGATGTCGAGCAGTCGCGTAAGTGTGCTGTTGGCGTAAAGTACCCGCCCACACCCGTCGAGCGCAGCAGCGCCTGGCTCCATAACTTCCATGAATGCCCGGTAGGAATCGTGGTCTCCCCCGATGGTGAAAATCTCGTCGTCCACGTGCCCGCGCATCACCAGCGCATCGACCTCATTCTCGCGAATAGCTCGCACCGTTTCCTCCGCCTCGGCGAGCCTGCGTCGAAGGTCGGCGATCTGAAGGTCTTTGTCTGAGGACGGATCCGGGGTCATACGCTGTCGCTGATCTTGAGATTCACCAACACTTTGTGAGTGTCGGAAAGATCGCCGATGAGCTTGCGCAGAGGAACCGGCAGTTCGCGCACAAGAGTTGGGATTGCTACAATGCTGTGTTCGCGTGCGAGCTTTGGGTTCTGCCGCAGATCGATCACCTCTACCGTGTACTGACCGGGGAGATGCTCAGCACATATGCGTTCCAGATTGGTAATCGCGGCAAGAGATTTCGGCGTCTGTCCCGCCACATACAGAAGGAGTTTGCGAGGAGCCATGGACACGTCCTTATATTTGTTTTTTGCCGCTAGGATTTGCGACTCCTCTGAAGGTCAGCCTTGTCATCCACCGCTTGGCGAAGGTATTCGCCTTCATCGTCTGTGATCGCTTTGAGCTCTATCTCGTCCGCATCGAGTTCTGCCTGCAAAGCCTCCATTTGAGCCTTGGCACGCCGCCGCTTTTGCTGAATTTGCTGCTGGACCCGCGACACATCTGCGCGGCGGCGCACTTCAGCCCGCCGGGACTTGGCTTCTTCATTCCTGCGGGCGGTGCCGGTCAGGGCACCGCTTTCTCCGAGATATGGGGGCACGAGCTTGATACCATCGTCGCTCATGACGAATTCGCGGACTTGATTCGAATGCGACAAGCCGCGCGCCTTGAGCAGATAGAGTTCGCGATTGAACTCTCCGCTGACTTCACGGTTGAGCAAAAGAATCCAGGCATCCATAAGGGACGAAAGGCCCGCGTCAGTCTGCACCTTCTCATCCTGGCCGTGCATGAGATGGGTGAATATCGCGGTCACGCCGTGGCTTTTCAGAAAATCGATCACACGCAGCAGCATGGATTGAACTTCCATGCGATCGCCGCTTTCGAGGAATGAGGAGATCGGATCGAGAACCACGAGGCTTGGATCGAACCTGGTTACCTCGCGCAACATCACGGCCAGATGCATTTCAAGGCTATAGAATGTCGGCCTCGCGGCAATGAATCGAAGTTTATCCGATTTGATCCATCGGCCAAGATCGATCCCAAGGGACTTCATATTTCTGACGGATTGATCGGCGGATTCCTCGAAGGAAAAAAGCAGAGCGCGCTCGCCGGCAGCACAAGCGGCGTTTGCAAAGCTTGCAGCGACCGATGATTTACCGGAGCCGGCGACGCCAGAGATAAGTACGCTGGATGCCCGGTGGAAACCGCCGCCTGCCAGCATGTCGTCGAGGTCCGCAATCCCGGAGGAAATCCGATCCTCGAAAACTTTGTGATTCAAGCCAAGGGAAGACACGGGCAGGACGCTGAAGCCATCCTGATCGATGAGGAATGGATATTCATTCGTGCCGTGCGCGGTGCCGCGATACTTCACGATGCGAAGGCGTCGCGTCGAAGCCTGGTTCTGGACTCGGTGATCAAGCAAAATCACGCAGTCTGAGACGTATTCTTCCAACCCCTGCCGCGTGAGCGAGCCATCACCACGTTCTGCGGTAATGACCGTCGTCATTCCCTTGTCTTTCAGCCAGTCGAACAATCGGCGAATTTCGGCGCGCAAAATCGCTTGGTTGGAAAAGGCCGAGAACAAACTCTCGATCGTGTCCAGCACGATTCGCTTGGCGCCAATTGAATCGATAGCTTCCTCAATCCGGAGGAAGAGACCTTCCAGATCATAGTCGCCAGCCTCCTCAAGTTCTGAGCGCTCCAAAGTGATATGTTCGAAAGCGATCTTTTGATCGTCCACCAGCTTGTGGAGCGCAAAGCCCAACGAGGCGACATTGCTGACGATGTCTCCCGGACGTTCCTCGAAAGTGACGAAAACGCCAGGCTCGCCATATTCGCGCGCGCCGTGGGTGAGAAACGTTGTCGCGAAGAGCGTCTTGCCACAGCCGGCTGAACCGCAGACCAGGGTTGGGCGTCCGGTCGGAACACCGCCTAGTGTGAGGTCGTCGAAGCCGTCAATCCCGGTAAGGGATTTGGAAATGCCATGGGGCGTAGACATTACGCGCTCGCACAAAATTCAACAGCGCAACCGATACCTGAATTAGTGAAGCGGCGCCACTTGCCTCAGAGGGCAGAAGGGTACTGGTATTTGAATCAATCCGTCTGAAAAATTCCAATTTCGGGGGCATTACGCCAACCGCGAAATAAAATTTCGCGTTTGCGCGGTTTTAAGCCCTTGATTGAGGAAAATGGCAAATTAATGAATTATTTCAGATATTTAGTTTTGGCGTTCCCTAGGGAAATCGAACCCCCGTTTCAGCCTCCGGGTGAAGAAAAGCGGGGCCAAATCCTTTCTCGTCCAGTACCGCAATGCCAATGGCCGGAGCCGGCGGCTCACGGTGGGGCGCTATGACCCCATTCGGGGCTGGCTCTGGCCAGCCCGCTGTGAGGCACACAGGCTTTCGAAATCCCTGCCTAGCCCAGCGCATTATCCGGCCCGGACAGACTAGCCATCCGTTCGCGCGACCCGTCGGTGATGTCCCTCGCCGGCGGTCTCTTTGCTTCGGGACGTCTTGCGTTGCCCTTTCTTTTGTCAGGAACGCGGCCCCGCCCCAAGCGTTATCCGCGTGGAACGGGAATTAGCCCCGCAGGTCCGATTTCCCGAACCCGAACTGGCCCGCTCTGTTGCCTTTCGGCGGGCCTTTTTGTGCGATGTGCCTCACGTGGCTAGGAACTCATCTGCGCCCACACAGTTGCTAGAGACATAGCGGCGAGAGGTCTTTGTTGCCAATCTCACTAGCCTCCGTCGCGGCGGTGCTGCTGATGGGCCTCACAAACATGATGCGCGGCGGCAGTCCGCTCGCAGAACCTAATGCGAATGCGGATCCTTCTACAGTTCATCGCGATTTCCATCGCCATGGCGACGATCTGGGTAATGGACACACAGCAATAGGATTTTCACGGTACCAAAAATAGGATGAGTTCATATGGATGAGATGGAAAAGCAAGAACCGATGCCGCAGGGGCCGACCGACAATATTTTCCTTTTCCTCGGCGGCTTTGGCCTTATAGCAGCGCTCATAGGGATCGGGCTTATCGTGGCAGCCAGCCTGGGATTTTTACACTGAGCTAGATTTGCTCGCGATCTTCGTACCCATCAAAGCAGTTTAGTCGGCGCTCCTCAGCCGCTTCATCGTGAACTCGATCTCGCCACCGGGCGTCTCGTGCCAGGATTCGACTTGGCTCATGTACGCTTCAGCCGGCCATCGTTTGAGGAACGCCCTCGCGGTCTCACGGGCCTGGTCCCGAGGCTGGGTGAAGGTCTCGTGGGCATAGCCGTCATCCGCGCTCGCCTGCCGACGCCGGGCCGCCATCCGATCAGCAAGGTCTTTCGGGGTTCGGGTCATCGCGGTACTCGCTGCCGACGATGCCGATCAATTTAGACGTTCCCCGCGGCCAGCGCGAGTCGCTCTCTCAGATCGCGTTAACGATTATAGGCCTAACATTCATCAACCAGGAGCGCAGGCCATGAGCAGCATCACCAGCATCACATCGTCACAGACCGCCCTACAGCAGGCGCAGGCCAAACTCGCGGCAGACCAGGCCGCCAAGGCGGCGGAAGATGTACTCAAAGCTGACCAACAGGCCGTGGATGCGGCCGAAACCGTCTCATCGAACTCAGCGCTTACAGCCTCATCCTCGGTGCCAACGGCTAAAACTGGTGTCGTCGACATCAGCGTCTAGATCGATCCGTCCTTGGGTGCCGAGTTTAACCCGGACAACCACCCCGCCGGCCGGGAACCCCTGCAGCGTCCTGTGGACGTCCTCAGCCCGGCCCCGCCCTCGCAGCCAGCGCCTTCTTGGCAGAATGAGCGAGAAAGCCGGAAGGCCCCTATTTCCAGCGGAAACAGGCGCTGCTGCTTACCTCTTGCTTACCCGCACGCGGACAAGAAAACAGCATATCCATCTAAGTGATTGGTATTTCTTGGCGCTCCCTAGGGGAATCGAACCCCTGTTTCAGCCTTGAGAGGGCCGCGTCCTAACCGCTAGACGAAGGGAGCGTACAAAACAGGCAATAGCCTCGAAATCGGTGTGCTGCAAGGTACCGTCCGAAATCAGGGCTCGTTCGCGAACTTCAACGTCCCGGCCGGCCGCAGCGTGTGCAGGTCGAAGGTTCGTATCTGGACGGAACCGCCGATATCGAGGGTCACGACGAGCCTGTCACCCGCGACCGCGGTTGCGGTGACCATGGCTCCCTTCGGCAGGGTCGCGGTAACGTCGGCCGCCGGCCTGCTTCCCTCGGCGCGGAAAAGACGATAGCCGATGGCGATCAGAACGGCCGCCACGGCCAGCGCCGTGGTCAGACCCGCGACCAACATCATCCGCCGCACCCGCGCAAACAGCATGGCCTGTTCCGGCGTCGGCTCAGGATTTACAGGCTCGGTCATGCAAGGCTCTGCTTTAAAAGGCTCATCGTCGGATTGCGGTCAAAGGCTTGAGGTCGCTGTCTCGGGCGACGAGGGGTCTGCGCGCCTTGACCGCGTCCTCGCGGTTCACAATCCCGCGCTGTCGCGATCGCGCCTGAAGTCGCTGATTCTCGCGGGCCAGGTCTGTGTTGCAAAACTCTCCGTTGCAAAAATCTCTGTCGCAAAGGAATCGATCAATCCGGCCCCCGTTCGCGACCCCGCTTATCATGTCGCCGCCGGGGATACGATCACAATCGACGTGCCGCCGGCGATATCGGCCGAACCGAAAGGGGAAGCCATCGCACTCGATATCGTTTACGAGGACGACGATCTGATCGTCGTCAACAAGCCGAAGGGACTGGTCGTCCATCCCGCGGCCGGCCACGAGACCGGCACGCTGGTCAATGCCCTCATTGCGCATTGCGGGGAAAGCCTGTCCGGCATTGGCGGCGTCTGCCGTCCCGGCATCGTGCATCGGCTCGACAAGGACACCACCGGACTCATGGTCGTTGCCAAGAATGACGCCGCGCATAAGTCGCTGAGCGCGCAATTCGCGGATCACGGACGCACAGGCCCGTTGCGACGGGGCTATCTGGCTTTTGCCTGGGGACTGCCAAACCGCCCGCACGGCACCGTGGACGCCCCGATCGACCGCCACCCTTATGCCCGCGAGAAGATGGCCGTGCGCGCAGGCGGGCGCGAAGCGATCACCCACTGGGAGGTGCGGGAGGCCTTCAGCGGCCGTGACGGTAAACCGGTCGCCGCCCTCCTCGCCTGCCAGCTCGCGACCGGCCGCACCCATCAGATCCGGGTGCACCTCGCTCATGCCGGCCACCCCCTGATGGGTGACGGCGTCTATGGCCCGCATTTCAAAACCAAGGCCAACCAACTAGGGGCATCCGCCCGAACCGCGCTCGACGCTCTTGGGCGGCAGGCGCTGCACGCATATCTGCTGGTGATCGAACATCCCAGGACCGGAGAAGTTCTGCGCTGGGAAGCGGCCCTGCCGGAGGATTTACTTCTGCTTCGGACGGCTTTGGCGGCGACGGAATGACGCAGTA
The DNA here is from genome assembly GCF_036964665.1 of Nitrobacter sp. NHB1. Lineage (NCBI taxonomy): Bacteria > Pseudomonadati > Pseudomonadota > Alphaproteobacteria > Hyphomicrobiales > Nitrobacteraceae > Nitrobacter > Candidatus Nitrobacter laanbroekii. The sequence continues at coordinate 71,753 of NZ_JBAMDA010000001.1, read as the reverse complement.
TTTCAGGAAAGCATAGCTATACCAAATGGTTATGGCAGCATTACGAGATCGTAATCCCTTTTTGTTCTTCCCTTTTCTCACCGGTCTGGTATATGCTGCACTTGCGTTGAATACCCAACGCGGAACATCGCAGCGCGGTCGGCTTTAACAAGGGACTGCCTGCCAGGCTCGCCGCTATCGGGAGCCTGAACCAGTGGAGGGCGCTCCCATGGCCCGTACTGCTACCCTGCCGGTTCTCAACGGAGAATCTGGTCTTTCCCGCTACCTTGGCGAAATTCGCAAGTTCCCGATGCTGGAGCCGCACGAGGAGTACATGTTCGCCAAACGCTGGCGCGAACATGACGATCGCGAGGCGGCACATCATCTCGTCACCAGCCATCTGCGACTCGTGGCCAAGATCGCCATGGGCTATCGCGGCTACGGCCTGCCGATCTCGGAAGTCGTTTCGGAAGGCAACGTCGGCCTGATGCAGGCGGTGAAGAGGTTCGAGCCAGAAAAGGGCTTCCGCCTCGCCACATACGCCATGTGGTGGATCAAGGCGTCGATACAAGAGTATATCCTGCGTTCGTGGTCGCTCGTGAAGATGGGCACCACCGCGAACCAGAAGAAGCTGTTCTTCAACCTGCGCAAGGCGAAGAGCAAGATTTCCGCGCTTGAAGAGGGTGATATGCGCCCGGATCAGGTCAAGCTGATCGCCAAGCGTCTCGGCGTCACGGAGCAGGACGTTGTCGACATGAACCGCCGCCTCGGTGGCGACGCGTCGCTCAACGCACCGATCCGCGACGATGGCGAGGCCGGTGAATGGCAGGACTGGCTGGTCGATCATTCGCCCACCCAGGAAGCCATCATGGCCGAGCACGAGGAGCTCGATCATCGGCGTCAGGCGTTGACCGGCGCGATGGGCGTGCTCAACCCGCGCGAGCGCCGCATCTTCGAGGCACGACGCCTCGCCGATGAGCCGATAACGCTGGAAGATCTCGCCGCCGAATTCAGTGTGTCGCGCGAACGCGTGCGGCAGATCGAGGTTCGCGCCTTCGAGAAGGTGCAATCGGCGGTGAAGACCACGATCGCACGGCAGGAACAAGCCGCTCTGGAAGCCGCCCGCTAGCGCTGGCAGCTTCGGTTTAGGAAAATGAGGGCCGGCGGCAACGCCGGCCTTTTCGTTTGCGGGCGAGAGGGATCGCCGGTCTATAGCGTTTTCGAGCGCAGTGGATACCGGTTTTGCGATCAGAATGCGCGCAAGTTATTAGAGCCTTTTCGCTTCTGATGGAATCAGAAGCGAGGCTCTATGATTTTGATTTGACGCGTTTTCTTCACGCGAACCGGTATCCACTTCGCTCGAAAACGCTCTAATTGAGAACATTTTTCTTTACGCGGACCGGATTCCACTTCGCCGGAAAATGCTCTCGCGGCGCTTACGCCTTCTGATCCAGCGCGGCCTGCTCCGGCGGGAAATCCGGGACAATCGACGGCGCGGAATCGCAGGTCGCATACTGGTTTTTCCCCTGATTCTTGGCCGCATAGAGAGCATGATCGGCTGCGGCGAGCAGACGCTCCGAGCAGATTCCGATCTCCATTGTCCATTGAGCGAGCCCGATCGATGCCGCAATCGGGACATCGGCGCCTGCGCATCCGGCGGCGTCTTCACGGCATGCGCTCAGCACGCGCCGCGCGACCACTGCGCCCTCGCGCAGCGTTGTGGCCGGCAAGAGGATGCAGAACTCGTCGCCGCCGGTGCGCGCCAGCAGATCGCCCGGCCGCAATTGCATCTGCGTCATCAGCGTGAAATGCCGCAAGCAGGCATCGCCGGCGGCGTGACCGTGAGTGTCGTTGATCTGCTTGAAACCATCGAGGTCGATCACGAGCAGCGCGAACGGTTCGCCGCTCCGTTGCGACATTGCGCACGCCTCCTCCAGCCGCCCCAGCAACTGCCGCCGGTTGGCGACGCCGGTGAGGTCGTCCACCAGCGCGAGGCCGGCAACCTCGTTACGCAGCCGATCGATCGCCAATAGCAGGAAACCGAAATTCCAGGCCATCGACAGAAATACGAGACCTAAAGTCAAGGCCGCCTGAAGGTCGTTGAAGTTGACGTAGGACACTCCGCCGCCGATGTCGAAAAATGCACAAACCGATCTGATCGCGCTGACGCACATGATGAGCACGCCAACGATTGCCGCGAGCTGGGCTCCCGAATTGATGCGACCTGCCCTGCGCGACAGCACCATCTTCAGCGTCATGCCGATCGGTACCGCCTGAGCCGTTGAATAGATGAAAATGCGCATCCGGATGTCGTCGCGCACGTACAGGAAAAAGGCGAGGCCTGCGACGCTCAACCCGACCGTGATGAACATCGCTTGCCAGGAGACGGGCCGCTCGTAGAAGCGCTGGATCCCCATCGTGTAAAGGCAGATCGCGAAGATCAACCCGCCACCCCCGAACAGCAGAGGCAGCATTGAATCGACTTGACCGCGCAGCATCGATACTGCGGTAAAAAAGGCGGCGACGAAGGCAGCCGAGGCCCAATATCGCGCGGCCACGAGCGTCGGATAGCTGCGCATGACGTAGGTCCAGACCAGACCCAACGCCATGAAATTCACGACGAACACGACCCACAGCGTCGGTACGCTCAGCATCCGCGAGTCCGGAGCGCGTGCCGCCCCGCCTCCCCTGGTTGTTCTCACGACTTCCCCGTCGCCCGGACAACGTGCAGCCGCAGCGCTTAACGGAACCTCACCGCGATGAAACAACCCCCCGCCGTGGTTTTGAAACAATGAATGCCACGCCGGTCCGTCGCCTCGCTCGATGGTCGCGCAGCCGGCCTCGCGCTACGCAACACCTGTGGATAACAGGATGACGACGGCGTGACGGCGCGACGACAGGTACATCCGAATCTGTTCGGATCAGTTTCCGAGGCTGTTGCGAGGCTGGCCCTCCGCCGAGCACGCCTCGAAGTCGCGTTTCAACCATTTAACCCTAGAGGATATTATGGCTAAGAAAGCGAAGAAGACGGCGAAGAAGGCCAAAAAGACCGTGAAGAAAAAGAAGAAGTAGCTTTTCAACGGCTCGGGTGGGGTTCGCTTCGCCCGAGCCTTCCGGCTGGGCGGCGCATGGCCCGGCGCAGGCGAGCGCGCCATTACCGGATCGCCAAGACCCGGCTCAACACCGCCGGGTCGGGCTGTTGCGGCAATAGCCAGTCTTACTGTCCGGCCAGCTTGTCGGCGAAATAGCCGATGGTCCTGCGGTAGACCTCGGAGCGATTCCATTCCCGCATCGCCTCGAAATTGGCCGAACCCTGGTGATAGTCGCCGCCGGCCTTCCAGCCGTTGGCCCTCAGAAGATTCGCCGTCGAGGCCAGCACGTCCGGCACCGAATGCCGCAGGTCGACATGACCGTTGCCGTCGTAATCGACGCCGTACTTGATGTAGGACGAGGGCAGAAACTGGGTCTGCCCGATCTCACCCGCATAGGCGCCGATCATGTCGCTGAGGCGCAGGTCGCCGCGCTGCACGATCTTGAGCGCCGCCAGCAGCTCGCGCTGGAACAGCTCGGTGCGCCGGCAATCATGCGCCATGGTCGCGAGCACCCGGAATACCGGCAGCTTGCCCATGTCGCCGCGGCCGAAATCGGTTTCCAGTCCCCAGATCGCGACGAGGATCTGCGGGGGCACGCCGAACTGCTTTTCGATCCGAGACAACAGCGAGGCGTGACGCAGAAGCATCGCCTTCCCGCCCTTGATGCGGCTGGCGGTGACGCGGGTCGCGGCATATTGCTCGAAGCTCTTGCGGAAGGTGCCGCGCTGGCGGCGGTCGAAATTCAGCACCGCCCGGTCCTGCTGCACGCCGCCGAGCGCCTGCGAGATCACGTTCTGCGAAATGCCATCCGCCGCGGCTTCCCGCGACATCGCGGCCACAAATCCGTTGAAGTCGCCGCCGCATTGCGCGGCCTGCGCCGCGCCGCCCAGCAAGCCGCTTGCGAGCCAAACGCCGACCGTGAGGGCCAAACCATATCTGAGCATGTTTGAACGTCCTGTTTTTGCCTGCGCCGTCGCCATCCTGCCATGCCGCGCCGATCGTCGTCAAAAGCGGCCCGCGACGGCCGGCCGTTTGCGGGCCTGTCATGGTCCTGCCCGCCGGGCAGACGGACGCTCTTGCTTCGACTTTTGCTTTGACTTGCGCCGCGTCCTGTCCGACAAGCCCGCCATGCCGAAAAAACCCGGAACCAATCCGAAGGGCGAGTTTGCCTTTTTCAATGTCCTTTATGAGGACGGCTCGCAGCGCTCCAACCGCCGGGTGCCGAGCGAGTTGCTCGGCGGCCTCGAAGGCGACGAGCCGGCGCGCGCCTTCATTGTCGAGCAAGATCGCGAGATCGCCGAGAAGGGCGGACGCCCGCCGCCCGTGATCAAGAGCATCAGCCGCGTCGGCGCGAAGAAGAAGTAGCTCATGCGGCTCACCGTTCCCCGGTGCGCAATTGCGCATCTGAGGACGCGCTGAGGCGACGAACGCTTTGCGTTCGCGCCGAAAACGCGAACTGCCAAGGTCTTGACGCCGAAGGCCGTCACACCGTCATCACGGCGATCGGCGTCATCGCCGCGCTGTTCTTCGTCGGCATGCCGCTGGTGCTGTTGCTCGTCGTGTGCGACTGGCGCGCGCCGTCGGCCGGACGAACTGACGGATTGAGCAGGTTTGCGCCGGCAACGCCGCGGCGCCGCACTTTGGTTGCCTTTGCGCTATATAAAGACGGATTGAAGCTGGACGCCTCACCCCAAGGTGCTTCGTGCGGAGCATGGAGTCTCGGAAGGGCGGCGGCAATCCTGCGAGGCTCGCTGCACCCGCACCTTGGGATGACGCCGTTGCATCAATCCGGATCATCCTGCTCTATCGGTCCATTGAGCCTTCGACGGGTGATGCCTTGATCCTGCGCAACCTTCGCCCAATCGCTTCGCTGCTGCTCGCCGCGGCGCTGCTGCTCACCGGCAACGGTATGCAGTTCACGCTCTTGCCGCTGCGCGGACAGGCCGACGGCTTCTCGACCGTTGCACTCGGCGTGATGGGCTCGGCCTATTATGTCGGCTTCGTCGCCGGCTGCCTGTTCGCGCCGCATGTGGTGCTGCGCGTCGGCCACATCCGCACCTTCACCGCGATGGTCGCAGTCGCCGCCGCAGCCACGCTCGCCTATGCGCTGGCGCCGCAGCCGGTGGCATGGAGCCTGTTCCGCCTCATCACCGGCTTCGCGCTCGCCGGCTTCTATCTCGTGCTCGAGAGCTGGCTCAACGACGGCGCCACCAACGCCACGCGCGGTTTCGTGATGTCGACCTATGTGATCGTGAACTATCTCGCGGTGGCCGGCGGGCAGTCGCTCATCAATCTTTATCCGATCGAGAGCGACGGCGCATTCATGCTGGCGGCGATTCTCGCCGCGCTCGCCATCGTGCCGGTGGCGCTGACGCGCTCGGCGCAGCCCGCGCCGGTCACGCTGTTCCACCTGCGGCCGCGCCAGCTCTACGACGCCGCGCCGGTGGCGCTGATCGGCGCCTTCGCCATCGGCATCGCCAACGGCGCCTTCTGGGCACTGGCCCCGATATCAGCCGCCGGCGCCGGACTCGATCACGGCGAGGTCGCGCTGTTCATGAGCATCGCGGTGCTGGCCGGCGCGCTGGCACAGTGGCCGGCGGGGCGGCTGTCGGACCGCATCGACCGCCGCAAAGTGCTGCTGGCGCTGCTGGTGGGCGCGGCCGCGACCGGCTTCGCGCTGTGGCAACTCGCCGCCACCGGGCCGCTGATGCTGACCTTCGGCTTCCTGTTCGGTGCGCTGGCGCTGCCCGGCTATTCGCTCGCCGCCGCCCATGCTTACGACAAGACGCCGGCCCACGACATGGTGGCGACCGCCGCCACCGTTCTGCTCGCGAGCGGCCTCGGCTCTGTGATCGGACCGTTGGCCGCCACGGCCTTCATCACGCTCGAAGGACCGCGGCGGCTGTTCCTGTTCACCGCGCTGGTGGAGGCCGCGCTCGCGCTCTACGTGCTGTATCGCATGTGCGTGCAGGCGCCATCCGAACACGCCGACAAGACCAACTTCGATCTCGTCACCACCGCGTCGGTTGGCGGCGTGGTGACCTCGGACGGACTCGACCCCGCCGATCCGTCCGTCGGCGTGCCGGAAGGTTTTGTGCAAGAAAGCGACACGGAGAACGAGGAGAAAGCGGAGCGGGAACCGGAGCGTGTCGAGCCCGCTCCGTAGTGAGTATGAAGGTTCAAAAACGGCCCAGGTCGTCGTTTTTGATTCTGCACCTTGGCTCCGCGCCTCCCACACTCTGGACCGCAGCGTGCGAACACCGCCTCGACGCGCAGCGAAAATCCGCTATTCTCCCCCCATGACCGAGCCAGCGCCCGACACGGCCTCGACGGCCTATGACCTGCATTACCTGGTGAACGGCGAACGCTTGTTCTGGCGCAGTGCGAGCCATGGCGTGACGCTGATCGACGGCGGGCGCGACTCTGCTATCGCCTGGCGCACCGAGGGCGGAGAAGCAGGCCGGCAACTCTGGACCGACATCGTCTCCGTGAATATGCCCGGCGCCGATGGCAAGGATACCGTCAGCAAATGCCGCATCGATTTTCGCGGCGGCCGCTTTCTCATGGTCACCGACGCGGGCATCAACGGCAAAGTGGACCGCGCTCGCGCGCCGGTCTATCGCGATTTCATCCGCGCGCTGCATCTGCGCCTCGCGGACGCACCGGAAGGCAGCATCCGCTTCACCGCCGGCATCTCGCAGACGTACCGCAATGTGATGGTGGCGCTCGGCGTGGTAACGGCGCTGCTGTTCGTGGCGACGCCAGCGGTGCTGGTGGTCGACCTGCACCAATGGCGCGCGCTCGGCCCGCTGACGGCCGGCGCCACGTTCATCTGGCCGTTCTGGAAGAAGATCGGCAGCAACCGGCCGCACGTCTACGATCCGCACCATCCGCCAGACGAACCGATGGACTAAGCGGGTTCACACGGGATCAATTGTCCAGAAACGACCGCAGCTTCCGCGAACGCGACGGGTGCTTCAACTTCCGCAGCGCCTTGGCCTCGATCTGGCGGATGCGTTCGCGCGTCACCGAGAACTGCTGGCCGACTTCCTCCAGCGTGTGGTCGGTGTTCATGCCGATGCCGAAGCGCATGCGCAACACTCTTTCTTCGCGCGGGGTCAACGACGCGAGAACTCGCGTCGTTGTTTCACGAAGATTGCTCTGGATCGCGGCATCGATGGGGAGAACCGCGTTCTTGTCCTCGATGAAATCGCCGAGGTGCGAATCTTCCTCGTCGCCGACCGGCGTCTCCAGCGACAGCGGCTCCTTCGCGATCTTGAGAACCTTACGCACCTTCTCCAGCGGCATCCCGAGCTTCTCGGCGAGTTCCTCCGGCGTCGGCTCGCGGCCGATCTCGTTGAGCATCTGACGCGAGGTGCGCACGATCTTGTTGATGGTCTCGATCATGTGCACGGGGATGCGGATGGTGCGCGCCTGATCCGCGATCGAGCGCGTGATCGCTTGCCGGATCCACCAGGTCGCATAGGTCGAGAACTTGTAGCCGCGGCGGTATTCGAATTTGTCCACCGCCTTCATCAGGCCGATGTTGCCTTCCTGGATCAGGTCGAGGAATTGCAGGCCGCGATTGGTGTACTTCTTGGCGATGGAGATGACGAGGCGCAGGTTCGCCTCCACCATTTCCTTCTTGGCCTGGCGGGCCTCGCGCTCGCCCTTCTGTACGCTGTGCACGATCTTGCGGAATTCGCCGATCTCGAGCCCGGTCAACGCCGCGAGCTGCTGGATCTCGCCGCGCAGCTCCTTGATGCGGTCCTTCTCGTGATGAACGAAATTCTTCCAGCCTTTCGCTGACAGCTTCGAGACCCGGTTGATCCACTTCGGATCCAGCTCCGAGCCCTGGTAATTCCTCAGAAAGTCTTCACGCGCGACGCCGTGGCTGTCGCCAAGCCGCAACAGGCGGCCCTCGAACGAGACCAGCCTCTTGTTGATGTCGTAAAGCTGCTCGACCAGCGAATCGATGCGCGCCTGATTGAGCCGCAGCGATTTCACCTCGACGACGATCTCGTCCTTCAGCTTCCTGTAGCGGCGCTCCTGATTCGGCGAGAGCGTTTCGTTCTGGAGCTGGTTGGAGATGTCGGCTTCCTGCAGGCGGCGCAGCTTCTTGTAGTTTTCGGCGATCTTGTCGAAGGTTTCGACCACCTTCGGCTTCAGCTCGGCCTCGATGGCCGCGAGCGACATCTGGTTGTCGAAGTCGTCCTCCTCCATCTCGCCTTCGGCGGCCCCGGCCTGGTCCTTTTCGTCCCGGTCGCCAGCCCCGGCCGGCGCACCCCGCGCCGTACGGAACGGGGTCGGCGACGGCGGTGCTGCGGGGGGCGCGGTCACGGTGGCGCCGAGGTCGCCCGCGCCCGATGCCGCGGCGGCGTCGCCCGCCGGCAGCGGCTGGCCGTCGGGGCCGGTCGGCGCCCCGAGCAGCGCCGGGTTCATGTTGTTCTTGGCGTCGGGGCCGGCATAGGTCGCCTCGAGGTCGATGATGTCGCGCAGGAAGATTTTTCCCTCGTTGAGTTCATCGCGCCAGATGATGATGGCCTGGAACGTCAGCGGGCTTTCGCAGAGCCCCGCGATCATCGCCTCGCGGCCGGCCTCGATGCGCTTGGCGATGGCGATCTCGCCCTCGCGCGACAACAGCTCGACGGTGCCCATCTCGCGCAGGTACATCCGCACGGGATCGTCGGTGCGCTCGCCGGGTTCCGACTTCTTGACCTCGGCGACAGCCTTCTGCGTGACCTCGACCAGTTCGTTGTCGGTCTCGTCGTCGGCCTCTTCCTTGTTTTCGTCGTCGCTGTCGGCGTCCTCGGACTCGGACACGTTGATGCCCATGTCGGAGAGCATCGACATGATGTCCTCGATCTGCTCCGGCGAGGTGGTGTCGGACGGCAGCACTTCATTGAGCTGGTCGAAGGTGACGAAGCCGCGCTTCTTGGCCTGCTTGATCATCTTCTTGACGGCGGCATCGGACAGGTCGAGCAGCGGCGACGGCGCGTCCGCAGCATCCTTCTCGGGGGCGTCCGCTGCCTTGTCGTCTTTTTCCTTGTCCTTGACCTGCAGCGTCTTTGCCTTGCTCGCCATTCACAGCTCCTGAAACGCACTCATGCGGGAAGCGCGCCCGCTTCCCCCGTGAAACCCGCGCCGCGTCCGGCGCTTTTGATTTGCGCCGCTCACGACGCACAAAGGGCGGCGCAAACCTCTCGCCACCCCGTCAACCCTCTCGCCGAATGATCGTATCCGCGCTGGACTACGTGTCGGATGACTTAGCCTGTCAGGCCTTGACTTTCTATTAACCCTGTTTTTGCCGCCAAAGCTTGGATTTGGCGAGTCTTTTCGCGGTTCCGGGCGCCGCCGTCCCGCATCAATTTTGCTTCAGACCAAAGATTCGGCGTCGTTCCGTTCCCTAAGTAAGAAGTGCCGCTGACGATGCAAGCCGATCGACCGGTATCGGGTGGCCGAGAGACTGCTGAATTTGCTCACTATCTCCGGCTCCGGTCTTTTCGGGGCAGCCACCGAACCCGCCCCCGCCTCATTCTCCGTCGACCCGAGGCGCCCAAGTCCAGCGGAATTCCGTCGCATCGTTCGATCGAAACGGGCGAGTTCCACGGAAAATAGTTCTCCCCGAGACGGTCGCGTAACGGCCCTGGTCAATCAGGTGCAGGATCGAAACTTCTCCCGCGCGGCCCGGCCGAACGCAGCGCCACCCGGTCTCCTCGCCAGCGAGAGCCCTAAGCGGAGATGGCATGATTCGTCCGTTTGCAGGAACCAGCGCCCGCTCACGCAGCGAGGTGCATCGTCCCGCCTTGGGGCGCCCAAATACGGATGATGTCTTCCGCCCACTCCGATAAGGCCACTCCCTCGGCACTGATGCCTTCCTGTTCGGCGTGACCTTCCCGAACCAGACTCAACAGTCGCGCGACAGCCGATTCGTCTCCTTCTCCGGCATCGAGCCTGGCCCGCTGGATGTCATCTTCCAACTCATGCCAATGGAGGATTTTGATGAAGTGATCCAGGCACCGGGACACAAAATCGCGCAATGGATCGCTACTTAAAATTGGAAAGCGCTCGAACAGCCGATGCCCGCACGGTTTTCCTTCGCCTGCTTTTCCATGGACGGTTTGCAGCGTGTCAAAAAATTCGACGCCAAGCTTCTCCCAGATCAGCGAGACAGACAGCTTTGCCTCGGTAACCAGCAACCGAAAGAGGCTGGTCAAAAAACGATCGAAGTTCTCAGGAAAGTGCAAGCGCAAGACGGAGTCCTGCTTGTCCTCGAGTAGCTCTGGATATTCGACGAGCATCCCGAGAACGACCTTTTGCAACCCCGAACGCTGTCCTTCGCCACTAAAGTTGAGTTCGCTTCGAACGAATTTCGAGCCCGCTTCTTTATTCTTGCGGGCCGGCCCCCGATTGACCTGCCAAAACAGGTTGGCGAGCTGCATCCGGGAGGTTCTAAAGAAAGCCGTGTTGACGGCCGGGTCCTGAATCGTCCGGACCAGCGCATAGAGCTTCTGTTCCAATGCAGCCTGTCTATCGGGAGTCCGGACGTCGTGGCCGTCCGTCTCGCGCTGCCAAAGCACATCCCACAACGGCAGGGAGCCCGACAAAACGCTTCTGAATGCCTCGACACCTTTTTCCCGAATCAGGTCGTCTGGGTCTTTCTGTTCGTCCATGAACACGAAGCGGAACGTCTTTCCGACGCGAAGCAAGGGCAGGATGCGGTCGACGGATCGATAAGCGGCCGCGACGCCCGCGCGATCGGAGTCGAAGCAAACGACCGGCTCGGGAGACAGTCTCCAAAGCGTGGCTATCTGTTCTTCCGTGAACGCGGTCCCCATGGTGGCGACCACGGCCTTGATTCCGGCCTGATAGACCGCAATGGCGTCCATGTAGCCTTCGACGGCAACGACCGAATTGGCCTCGTGAGCCGGCTGGCGCGCGCGATGAAAGTTGAAAACCATCGAGCCTTTATGAAAGATCGAGGTTTCGGGGGAATTCAGATACTTGGGCTGAACGTCCTGCCTGAGAGCACGGCCGCCGAATCCGACGACACGGCCGCGCTGGTCATGAATCGGAATCATGACCCGGTCGCGAAAGCGATCGTAAGGAACGGGAATGTCATCTCCGGCGATCAACAGGCCGGCTTCGATCATGTCTGCAACCGGGACGCCTTTCGATCCCAGATATTCCTTCAATGCGAAGCGATCTGCGGCGGCGTACCCGATCCGGAACTCGACGATGCTGGACGGGGCGATTGCACGGTCCGACAGGTAGCCTCGCGCTTGCGCGCCACCACGCGACGCGAGATTCTGCTCAAAATATTGGGTCGCGAGATCCATCACGTCGAACAGGGATTTTTGACGCTGCTCGCGCTGCTCATCTTCCTTTGAGTTGCGTGGAAGCGGAAGCCCCGCCATCGCCGCAAGCCGCTCGACCGCTTCGGGAAAGGAAACGCCCTCGGTCTCCATCACGAAGTCGAAGATGTTGCCGTGCTTGCCGGTCGAGAAGTCGTGGTAGAACTGCTTCTGGTCGTTCACCGTGAACGACGGCGTCTTTTCCTGCTGGAACGGCGATAGCCCCTTGAATTCGCGGCCCGCGCGTTTCAGCTTCACGCGCCGGCCCACGACTTCCGAAACCGGAAGTCGGGCCTTGACCTCATCAATAAAGCTGGGCGGGAAACGCATGCGCCGTCTCACTCAATGTCGACGGCGGGTATAGCACTTTCCAGCACTGTACCATATTTGTTCTTAAAATATCCTCTTTTTCCACAACCGTCCACAAAGGCGTGTGCGCGATTGAGTTACTTCGCGGTCGTGGGCGGCCGTAGCCGATCGAAGCGCGGCGTCGCATCGATCCGACTCAACGTTTCAAGACGGGTATCACGGTATTAAAGTCGGGCATGATGATTCCATCAAACCTCATCCTGCTATAATCGGAACCTCATGCACCAGACGCCGCCGGACGAAAACGGCAGACCTGAGATGGAATCGGAAGGCGGCCACGACCCCTATCTGAGCATTGGCGGCAAGCCGGTTTCCCCGATCCACGAACGCAACGTCTCCGGCGCTTCGCCTTTCCTGCTGACCTGCGACCACTATGGCCGCATGATTCCCGATGCGCTTGGCGATCTCGGCTTGCCGGAAAGCGAACGCCAGCGGCATATCGCATGGGACATCGGGATTGCCGGCGTCGCCGATTGGGTTTCGGCGACGCTCGACGCGCACCTGATCGCACAGCGCTATTCGCGGCTGGTGATCGACTGCAACCGGCCGCCCGGTGTCGCAAGCGCGATTCCGGCGCTCAGCGAAGCCACGGTCATTTCGGGCAACGAGGGCATTTCGCAGGCCGAGGCCACCGCGCGGCGGGACGCGATCTTCGAGCCCTATCATCGCCGGATCAAAGAGGCGATCGATGGGCGGCTGGCGCGGGGCCGCCCGACGGTGCTGGTTTCGCTGCACAGTTTCACGCCTGTCTATACCGGGGTCGCGCGGCCATGGCATATCGGCACGCTCTACCACCGCAGCACGCTTCTGCCGCACCTGCTGCTGAAATTGCTGCGTGCCGAGGGCGATCTCGTGGTCGGGGACAACAAACCCTATGCGGTGAGCGACATCACCGACTACACCATTCCGGTGCATGGCGAGGCGCGCGGGCTGATGAATACCGGCATCGAGATCCGGCAGGATTTGATCGCAGACGAAGCCGGACAGGCGCAATGGGCGAAGCGGTTGACACGGCTGTTCCGCGAGATCGAGACGACGCTGATCACACCGCAATCCTCGTACGCGCAGAATCTCACATGATCGATATCAACACGTTCAAACCGACCTTCGTCTACACGATCTACATCGCCTCGACGTTGGACAAGGTGTGGCAGGCACTCACCAGGGCGGAGTTCAGCCGGCACTATTTCTCTGGCTTCGCCGTCGAACTGGAGGAGCGTGTCGGCGGCCGCTTCGTCGTACGCACGCCGGACGGCTCGGAACACATCATCGGCGAGGTGATCGCATGCGAGCCGCCGCTTCGGCTGGTGGTGACGTGGGACGTCAACTGGCCCGGCCTGATCGAGGCGCTCGGCCGCACGCTGGTGAGTTACGACATCGAGCAGGCGGGCGACGCAATAAGGTTGACGTTGACACAATCCAACGACCGGCCGATCGACGACGACATCCTCTCCGGCGGCCGCGCCGGCTGGCCGGCGATTCTCTCCGGCCTCAAGAGCCTCTTGGAGACCGGCAAGGCGCCGGCCATCAGGATGGAGCCGCCGGTGCGCATGTTGGCAGCGCTCAAGAAGCTTGGAATCAAGACGCCTGAACGATGATCGCGCCAGCCGCCCCGCCAAGGCTGCCGCTTTGAATCGAGCAGGACTCAAAACGTTGTCGGTCCTTTGGTGCGAATCCCGCTCGAGTCTTTTCATAACTGCCGTTGTTCACCGGAAATGAAAATCCATGAACTGAAAAGGCCCCGGATATCCGGGGCCTTTTGCTTTTTGAGCGCCTCTAGATGCGTCCCATCAGGAGCAGGATGACCAGAATGATGATCACCAGCCCGAGACCGCCGCCACCATAATAGCCTGTGCCGTAAAACGGACCACCACCGAGGCCGCTGAAGCCGCCCAGCAGTGCGATAATGAGAATAATCAGGATGATTGTGCCGATGCTCATGTCGTTCCTCGCTTAAGCTCAGTGATGCATGAAGATGGCAAGGAGGATGATCAACGGGATCGGAATCCCGATCAGCCAGAGAAGAAGTCCGCGTCCAAAGCCCATGTTGTTCGCCTCCTGTTTGGTAAGCGACAACGCGACGCGTGGAACGTCGTTCCCGTGCTGGAACCGAACAATTTCTGCGAGGGACTGGAACCAATTCAGCCGCGCGCGCCATTCCCGCCGCAACACCTTTTCGGTCGCGGTCATCGGTAGACTGTCGGCAAAGGCGACGACAATGCATGGGTATTCGTGAAGCGCCTAACCGGTCAGCGCAGCCTTCACCACGCCGCTGGCCTTGCCGAAATCCATTTGCCCAGCGTATTTCGCCTTCAGCGCGCCGATTACCTTGCCCATGTCCTTGATGCCGGCCGCTCCGGTCTCGGCAATGATGGCGGCGACGGCGGCCTTGACCTCGTCGTCGGACATCTGCTTCGGCAGATAACCGGAGATCACGAGAATTTCCGCGCGCTCCTGCGCGGCCAGTTCCTCACGGCCGCCCTTTTCATAAAGCTCGACCGACTCCTGGCGCTGCTTGATCATCTTCTGCAAGATGCCGAGCAGATCGCCGTCCGACAGCGGCGGCTTGCCTTGCCCGCGCGCCTCGATGTCGGCATTCTTGATGGTGGAGTTGACCATGCGCAGCGTGGAGAGCTTGCGCTCGTCCCTGGCCTTCATCGCCTCCTTGACGGCGTTGTTGATGTCGTCGCGCAGCATCGAAATCTCCCCCTTGCGACGTGGAACGCCGCCCAATTCACGTCAAAACCTGATGTAAGCCGCGTTGGCGCGTGAGACAACCGGAGTTTGACGCGGTACGGTAGCGGGGCTATGTCATGCACTCATGACCACATCGGAAAACGCCTCAGCCTGGCCGGACCTCAAGCCGACCGCGCTTCTCGTGCTCGCCGACGGCACCGTGCTCGAGGGCTTCGGCCTCGGCGCAGAGGGCCAGGCAGTCGGGGAAGTCTGCTTCAACACCGCGATGACCGGCTACGAGGAAATCCTCACCGATCCCTCCTATGCCGGGCAGCTCATCACCTTCACCTTCCCGCATATCGGCAACGTCGGCACCAACGACGAGGACATCGAAACGGTGAACATGGCGGCGACGCCGGGCGCGCGCGGCGTCATCCTGCGCAGCGCCATCACTGATCCCTCGAACTACCGTGCCGCCAAACACCTCGACGCCTGGCTGAAGGCGCGCGGAGTCATCGGCATCTCGGGCATCGACACCCGCGCGCTGACCGCACTGATCCGCACCAAGGGTATGCCCAACGCGGTGGTGGCGCACGCCAAGGACGGCCAGTTCGATCTGCACGGATTGAAGGAGGAGGCGCGCGAGTGGCCCGGCCTCGAGGGCATGGACCTGGTGCCGATGGTGACATCGAGCCAGCGCTACACCTGGAACGAGACGCCGTGGGCATGGGGCAACGGGTTTGGCCGGCAGGAAAGCCCTGAGTTCAACGTCGTCGCCGTCGACTACGGCATCAAGCGCAACATCCTGCGCCTGCTCGCCGGCGAAGGCTGCAAGATCACGGTGGTGCCGGCGACCACTTCGGCGGAAGACATTCTGGCGATGAAGCCCGATGGCATATTCCTGTCGAACGGCCCCGGCGATCCGGCCGAGACCGGGAAGTACGCCGTGCCGATGATCCGGAAAGTGATCGAATCGGGCACGCCGACCTTCGGCATCTGTCTGGGCCACCAGATGCTCGGTCTCGCGGTCGGCGCGAAAACGAAAAAGATGCATCAGGGCCACCACGGCGCCAATCATCCGGTCAGGGACGAGACCACCGGCAAGGTGGAGATCACCTCCATGAATCACGGCTTTGCTGTGGACGAGGCGACGCTGCCGAAGGGCGCGAAGCAGACCCACGTCTCGCTGTTCGACGGCTCCAACTGCGGCATCGAACTCGAGGGCAAGCCGGTGTTCTCCGTGCAGTATCACCCGGAGGCTTCGCCGGGGCCACGCGACTCGCACTATTTGTTCAAGCGCTTCGCGGAGCTGATGCGCGGGAGCAAGCGGACTTAACGTCGAATGCCGTCATTGCGAGCGGAGCGAAGCAATCCAGACTGGCTCAAAAAGAGAACTGGATTGCTTCGCTACGCTCGCAATGACGGGAGAACGCGCAACTTCATGAACGTCGGGAATCAGAATCCGGCGATCTCCTACGGCCTCGCCCGGAGAAGCCGCACAGCCCGGTGACGAATCCCTTCCGATCAGGCCTCGTTGCCGCCTTCCTGACGACTCGCCTCGAACAGGAACCAGGTGCGCCGCTCAGTCGCGTCGATGAAATTCTCGAGCAGGCTCGCGGTCGCAACGTCCTCATACTTGTCGCAGATATCATGGGCCTTGCGCATGGCCGCTACGACTTTCTTGTTGTCGTTCATCAGTTCGCGCAGCATCTCGCGCGGCGGGACATAGCTCTCGTCGTTGTCTTCGAGGGTCTGTAGCTTCGCGACCTGACCGATCGAGCGTAGCGTCGTGCCGCCGATTTTGCGAACCCGCTCGGCGATATCGTCGGTGGTGCCGAAAATCTGCTGCGACTGCTCGTCGAGCAGCAAATGGTAGTCGCGGAAATGCCGGCCGCTGACATGCCAGTGGAAGTTCTTGGTCTTGAGGTAGAGCGCAAAGGTATCGGCCAGGATAGTGTTCATGGCGGCCGAAATCTTGTCGACGCCTTCCTGCGAAAGATCGGTCGGCGTATCCAGCTCGGGATTGACTTTCCGCTGCGAAAGGGAACTTTTGGCTTGGGTCACGATGCACCCTCCTGTTATGAAAAGGCAGACAAATCGGGATTTTCGGCGCGCGATGCGAAGCCGGAAAACCCGCTCCAGACCCTGCAAACGCGCTATTCTGCGACAGTTCGCTAACGTGCTATTCTGCGACAGGTTCCTGGCGCGGAACATGAAGATTGGCTCAGACCGTCATGAATGACTGGATCGAGTACTACGACTCCCCCCACACGATTTACGTCAGCAAGCTGCACCGCGACGTGCATTTCAGGATCATCGCCCGCGACATCGTCGGCTACATCCCGTCGAAGCATTCCGCCGTACTGGACTACGCCTGCGGCGAAGCGCTCTCCGCGGAAACGGTGGCCGATGCCTGCGGCCGGCTTATCCTGGCGGAGCCCGCGCCGGGCGTTCGCGGTCGGCTGGTCGCGCGGTTCGCGCCCAACACAAAAATCCGGGTGCGCTCGCTGGAGGAACTCCGGCGCATGGAGGAGAAGTCCGTCGATCTGGCGGTGATGAACTCGGTCGCACAGTACATGACGCCGACCGCGCTCGACGCCGCATTCGCCGTGATCCGCCGTCTGCTCAAGCCCGCCGGCCGTCTGGTGCTGGGCGACATCCTGCAACCGAATGTAGGAATGACCGGCGACGTGGTCGCACTGCTTCGCTTCGCGGCGAAGCATGGCTTCGTGAAAGACGCGCTACGAGGGCTGGCCCGCACGGCCCTGTCCGACTATCGGCAGCTCCGCACCAGGATCGGGCTGCAACGTTACAGCGAGGCGGAGATGCTGGCCAAGCTCGCGGCCGCCGGATTCACAGCGACGCGGGCGCCGGCGAATATCGGCCATAATCCGTCGCGCATGACGTTTGTGGCACGGCACGCCTTCGAGCGTGGCCGCAACGCGGATGCCGCAAGGTAGGCGCATCGAAACAGACGCTTTGGTCAACCGAGCGGTTAACGTTAAGCGGCATTAAGACTCGCCGGCCGCCAATTGTTGCGGAATATTGCGGTCGGCCCGGTGGCGGAATGTCTACGCGGGGGCGCCGCAAACGCTTCACATCCTGGTTCAAGTCCAGGCTGGGCCTCCAAACGTTCTCCTCTCCACAAACTTTCGACGTGACGGATGCTGCGGCCGGATCGCAGCACCAGACAACGGCATGCGCGTTTTATCGCAAAGAAAAAGCCCGCAAAGTGCGGGCTCCTTCCGGCCGTCTTACCAGCGACGCCAGTGACGATGACGCCAGTGACGGTGACGGAACCGCGGCGGACCGTAGTAGCCCCATGCGCGATAATGGCGCCTGCTGGGCACGCAGCGGCCCCGGCCATTGACGTGCCAGCCGGGTCCGCAGCGCCAGCCGACTTGCGTGACGGCGCCGGTCGTGTCGTGCAGCGGCGCGGCAGGCATCGCTTGCGCCGACGCCATGCCGAGACCGACGGCGAAAGCGATAGAAGCCAAGAGTTTCACGTTGCTTTCCTCCTCGAACTTGGAAAGCAGAATCTCATCGCAACACCGCTGAACATGCGATGAAGGACTCCGCCGGGTTTTCGCCTCAGTCCAGCCTCCGTGGCTCCGCATTTCCGAGACGCGGCACGACCGATCCGGGCCGGATCTCCGCGTCCCTCATCACCTTCATGCTGTGACGGCGAAACGCACGCCGTCACAGACCATTCGTGCCCTCGCCAACTGAAATCGAATGATCGGCAAGCTGCACGCGTCCTGACGACGCGAAAAATCGCAAAAGCCGCAGGGGGCCGCGGCCGCGATTGTGATGGAGCGGATTCGATGAATCGAACATCGGTCTGCGACCTGGAAGCCGCTGCTTTGCCACTAAGCTAAACCCGCACGACGCAAAGATAGCACATCGCCGCCGCTTATGCGCTGAAGTTGCGATTAACGTTACAGTGAACAATCGCTCGACCCGGCGGGAATATCTGCAAATATGCCCGCGGCCCGGTGGCGGAAGTTCGACGCGGGAGCTGTGCAAAGCTTTTTATCCTGGTTCAAGTCCAGGCTGGGCCTCCAATTTCCTCGTTTTTGAGGACTACGCGATCGCCGCATCAGTCGCAGCGGCCAGCTTGCTCTCCAACCCCTTCGCCGCAGCATGGAGCTTGTCGCTCTCGGCGTCGAATCCGTGGCGAGCGAAAACAGCCGACATGTACGCCGCATCGTTATAGCTGACATAGACCTTGCCGGCCTGATCCTGCCAGACCAGCATTTTCAGCGGCAAATCGATGGCCAACATCGGATGCTGAAGAAACAGCGGCGTTCCGCCTTGTGGACTGCCGACCACCAGAACCGTCGCCGGCGGCATCTCAAGACCGACGGCCTTTGCCGCAGCGGCGTGATCGAGGCGCGTAAAGACCTTCAGACCGCTGTCCTTCACCGCCGCTTCCAGACGATCAAGCGTGGCCTCGAATGGGTACGAGCTTTGCTTCGTCACCAGATCAGTCGCAACTTGCGCCAAACCAGCCATAAAAAGCTCCAGACTGCGTGATCTTAACACAAGACCCTCGCCCGTGCGTGACACAACGGGTCGGCGGCGGAGCAGCAGCCGATTTGTTTCATACCCTGCCCCGCGGGGTCGCCTCAACCAGGGAACAGACGGCGCCGAAAGGACTTTTTGCGCGTCCAAACCGGGAATTGCCGGTTGATGAAGCCCTTATAATCCTTCCCCGACCTGGAAATCTGGTCTAAAGACACACCGCGCGCAAAGATCGCGCTCTTGCTCAAGGGACGCGCGACACGCGCGCCCTTTTTTTGTGCCCAGTTTTCATCCCCGGAACTTAATGCCTAAACGCACCGACATATCGACCATCCTCATCATCGGCGCCGGGCCGATCGTCATCGGTCAGGCCTGCGAATTCGACTATTCCGGCACCCAGGCGGTGAAGGCGCTGAAGGAGGAGGGTTACCGGGTCGTCCTGGTCAATTCCAATCCGGCGACGATCATGACCGACCCGGAGCTTGCGGACGCCACCTATATCGAGCCGATCACCCCGGAAATCGTCGCCAGGATCATCGAAAAAGAGCGCTACGTCATTCCCGGCGGTTTCGCGCTACTGCCGACCATGGGCGGCCAGACCGCGCTGAACTGCGCGCTGTCCTTGCGCAAGCAGGGCACGCTCGATCAGTACGACGTCGAGATGATCGGCGCGACGGCGGATGCCATCGACATGGCCGAGGATCGGCAACTGTTCCGCGAGGCCATGACCAGAATCGGCCTCGCGACGCCGAAATCCCGTCTCGCCAATGCCTCCGCGCTCAAGAAATCCGATCGCGACCGCCACCTCGCCGAGAAGGAAAAGCTCTCCGGCGACGCGCTCGCCGAATTCGAGCGGCAATGGACGCTCGGCGAGAACGAGCGCCGCAAGCGTTACCAGCAGCAGGCGATGGCGGAAGCGCTGATGGCGCTGTCGGAGATCGGCCTGCCTGCGATCATCCGCCCCTCCTTCACCATGGGCGGCACCGGCGGCGGCATCGCCTACACGCGCGACGAGTTTCTCGACATCATCGAACGCGGCCTCGACGCCTCCCCGACCAACGAAGTCTTGATCGAAGAAAGCGTGCTCGGCTGGAAAGAGTACGAGATGGAGGTCGTCCGCGACAGACACGACAACTGCATCATCGTCTGCTCGATCGAGAACCTCGACCCGATGGGCGTGCACACCGGCGACTCCATCACGGTGGCGCCGGCGCTGACGCTGACCGACAAGGAATACCAGATCATGCGCGACGCCTCGCTGGCGGTGCTGCGCGAGATCGGCGTCGAGACCGGCGGCTCCAACGTGCAGTTCGGCGTCGATCCTGCCGACGGCCGCATGGTCGTCATCGAAATGAATCCGCGCGTGTCGCGTTCCTCGGCACTCGCATCAAAAGCGACGGGTTTCCCCATCGCCAAGGTCGCGGCAAAACTCGCGGTCGGCTACACGCTCGACGAAATCGCCAACGATATCACCGGCGGCGCCACTCCAGCATCGTTCGAGCCCAGCATCGACTACGTCGTCACCAAAATTCCGCGTTTCGCCTTCGAAAAATTTCCCGGCGCCTCGACCACGCTGACCACCTCGATGAAATCGGTCGGCGAGGTGATGGCGATCGGCCGCACCTTTCAGGAAAGCCTCCAGAAGGCGCTGCGCGGACTGGAGATCGGCCTCACCGGCCTCGACGAGATCGAGATCGAAGGCCTGGGTCAGAGCGACGACAAGAACGCGATCCGGGCCGCGCTCGGTACGCCGACCCCCGATCGCCTGCTACAGCTCGCGCAGGCGATGCGGCTCGGCTGGAGCGACGAGGATATCTTCAATTCCTGCAAGATCGACCCGTGGTTCCTCGCCGAACTGCGCGGCATCGTCGAGATGGAGAACAAGGTCCGCGCCCACGGCCTGCCGGGCCACGCGTTTGGTATGCGCACGCTCAAGGCGATGGGCTTCTCGGACGCGCGCCTCGCGGTGCTCGCGGGCAAGCCCGAGGCGGAGGTCAAAACGCTCCGCCGCGCACTCGGCGTGCGCCCGGCCTACAAGCGCATCGACACCTGCGCCGCGGAATTCGCCTCACCGACCGCGTACATGTACTCGACCTACGAGTCGCCGTTCGCGGGCGCGGTGGCCGACGAGAGCGCGCCGTCGGACAAGACAAAGGTCGTCATCCTCGGCGGCGGTCCCAACCGCATCGGTCAGGGCATCGAGTTCGACTACTGCTGTTGCCATGCCTGCTTCGCGCTGTCGGACGCCGGCTATGAGACCATCATGGTCAACTGCAATCCGGAAACAGTGTCGACCGATTACGACACCGCCGACCGGCTCTACTTCGAGCCGCTGACGGCAGAAGACGTGCTGGAGATCATCGACACCGAACGGCAGAACGGAACGCTGCACGGCGTGATCGTGCAGTTCGGCGGCCAGACGCCGCTGAAACTTGCACGCGCGCTGGAGGCAGCCGACGTGCCGATCCTCGGCACCTCGCCCGAAGCCATCGATCTCGCGGAAGACCGCGACCGCTTCAAGCGCATCCTCGACCGGTTGAAACTGAAGCAGCCGAAAAACGGCATCGCCTATTCGGTGGAGCAGGCGCGACTGGTGGCGGCCGATCTCGGCCTGCCGCTGGTGGTGCGGCCGTCCTACGTGCTGGGCGGCCGCGCCATGCAGATCATCCGCGAGGAAAGCCAGCTCGGCGACTACCTGCTCGGCACCCTGCCCGAGCTTGTGCCCGCCGACGTCAAGGCGCGCTATCCGAACGACAAGACCGGCCAGATCAACACCGTGCTCGGCACCAACCCGCTGCTGTTCGATCGCTATCTCTCCGACGCCACCGAGATCGATGTCGATTGCCTCTGCGACGGCAAGGACACCTACGTCGTCGGCATCATGGAGCATATCGAGGAAGCCGGCATCCATTCCGGCGACTCGGCCTGCTCGCTGCCGCCACGCTCGCTCGATGCGGCCACCATCACCGAGCTGGAGCGGCAGACCCGCGAGCTTGCGCTCGGACTCGATGTCATCGGCCTCATGAACGTGCAATACGCCATCAAGGACGGCGATATCTACGTGCTTGAAGTGAACCCCCGCGCCTCGCGCACGGTGCCGTTCGTCGCCAAGGTGGTCGGCCTTCCCGTCGCCAAGATCGCGGCGCGGATCATGGCCGGCGAGAAGTTGGCCTCCTTCAAGCTCAAGCCACAGAAGCTCGGCCATGTCGGCGTCAAGGAATCGGTCTTTCCCTTCGCGCGCTTCCCCGGCGTCGATACCGTGCTCGGTCCGGAAATGAAATCGACCGGCGAGGTGATGGGCATCGACCGCTCGTTCGAGATCGCCTTCGCCAAGAGCCAGCTCGGCGGCGGTACACGTCTGCCGCGCAAGGGCACGGTGTTCGTCTCGGTCCGCGAAACCGACAAGATGCGCATCCTCGAAACCGTGAAGCTGCTGTCCTCGGTCGGCTTCAGGGTGATGGCGACTTCGGGGACGCAACGCTACCTGTCCGACAGTGGTGTTCCGGCCGAGAAGATCAACAAGGTTCTGGAGGGCCGGCCGCATATCGTGGACGCGATCACCAACGGCGAGGTGCAACTGGTGTTCAACACCACCGAGGGACCGCAGGCACTGGCCGACAGCCGCTCGCTGCGGCGCGCTGCCCTCTTGCATAAAGTGCCGTATTACACCACTCTTTCAGGTGCCGTGGCAGCCGCGCAGGGCATCCGCGCCTATCTGGGCGGGGATCTTGAGGTTCGCACGTTGCAGAGCTACTTTTCCGAGACGTAGGCCTGAATCGGACTTAATTGGCCCGATAACCGGTTTGCAGGAGCGCTGACAGAGCTGGAACCTGCCGGCCACGGAGACGTTTGTTCCGACCGAGGCCGGTCGTAAACAGCCAGGCGAATGCGGATTTTGCGGCCCAGGTCCGGAACCAGGAAGCCGCTTCGCGTAACGCCGCGGGACCGATGAAGTGAAGGACGAAGTGAGATGATCGAGAAGGTTCCGATGACCCGAGGCGGCCATGCCGCCCTCGCAGACGAACTGAAGAAGCGCCAGTCGGTGGACCGGCCGCGCATCATCGAGCATATCTCCGAGGCGCGCTCGCATGGCGATCTGTCGGAGAACGCGGAGTATCACGCCGCAAAGGAAGACCAGTCGCACAACGAGGGCCGCATCGCCGAACTCGAAGACAAGCTGGCGCGCGCCGAGATCATCGACGTCAGCAAGCTGTCCGGCGACACCATCAAGTTCGGCGCCACCGTGACGCTGATCGACGAGGACACCGACAAGAAGGCGGTATGGCAGATCGTCGGCGAAGCCGAAGCCGACGCCAAGAAGGGCCGCATTTCAATCACCTCGCCGCTCGCACGCGCCCTGATAGGCAAGAAGAAAGGCTCCTCGGTCGAAGTCGTCGCGCCCGGAGGCGCCAAGGCCTACGAGATCACCAAGGTCGAGTGGCGATAGCGGAGCGATCAAAGTCTCTCTCCGCCATTCGTTTGGCGAACACCTCTGTTCGTTTATCGAACACCTCCCTACGGCCGGATTTCGTTTTTTCTTGAACTGATTTTATTTCAACTTCGGCGGAACAGGATGAACGCGGTATGCGGCTTTCCCGTTTAAGCCTCGCAACCGTGATGACGGCGGCGATCGTCACTGGCGCGGCCCCCGCCGCCGATATGGATATCCCGCGACACCCGCCTGCGACGGAGATTTCGGTGCAAAAAGGCCCGCCGAATTGCGGCCGATGGACCGACGGCTGCGTGAATTGCGCGCGCGACGCCAAGACCACAACGCCACTTTGCTCGAATACCGGTTTTTCCTGTCAGCCCAAACCGGTCCGCTGCCTGCAGCCATGACCATCCGCCTTTGAGGCTGAAAGCCGGGGACACCGTCGCTGCCGGGACGCAATGACGCAGGACAAGCAAGCATCAGCGTGTTCCATATATGGAACAATTCAAGAGCCAAGCCATTGCCGTTTACGTCAGCCTCGGTGACGGATGCCAGGCGAGTGCCAAGATTTGCAATGTCGTAATCGGGGAAATCCGACATGGACCAGATGTTTTCAAAATGGCAGCCGACGGTGCTGAGCCTGCTACGTTTCATGAGCGGGCTTCTGCTGTTGCAACATGGCACCGCCAAGCTGCTCGGTTTTCCCGCGCTGCCGATGTTCGCCGATCTGCAAATCGGCTCGATGGTCGGGATCGCAGGAATCATCGAACTGGTCGGCGGTGCGCTGCTGGTGGTCGGGCTGTTTACGCGCGCAGCCGCCTTCATCGCGTCGGGCATGACGGCGGTCGCCTACTTCATGGTGCATGCGCCGCAGAACTTCATGCCGATCCTCAATCACGGCGAACTGGCCGCGCTTTACTGCTTTGTTTTCTTCTACCTGGTGTTCGCCGGCGGCGGTCCGATCAGCCTCGATGCGATGCTGCGCAAGAAGGGCTGATGCCACCAGATATCGTCATTGCAGGCTCGCGGCAAAATCAGCGCTTGTCGAACCTCAGCCCGGCACCTTCAGTTCGAGCGGCACCGCGGCGGCGTATTTTGAGTTGTGCAGCACCAGCGAGGTTCGCACATTGCGCACATGCGGCGCAGCGGTGAGATGCGAAACGAAATCCTGAAATGTCGTCATATCGGGCGCCACGCATTTCAGGATGAAATCGACCTCGCCCGACAGCATCCAGCATTCGCGCACCAGCGGTTCTCCGCGCACGAACTCCTCGAACGCGCGCAAGTCAGCCTCGGCCTGACTCGACAGATGCACCGACGCGAAAACGGTAACCTCGAAACCGAGCCGCTGCGGATCGAGCAATCCGCGGTAGCCCTGGATGTAGCCCTCCTCCTCCAGCGTCCGGACCCGGCGCAGACACGGCGGCGGCGAAATGCCGACCCGTTTAGCCAGTTCGACGTTGGTGATCCGGCCGTCGGCCTGAATCTCGCTCAGAATCTTAAGGTCGATCTCGTCCAAGCTTTTCGACACGCGCGTGCAAACCCCGAAGCTGGGCCCAAACGAAGAGAATCTCCGCGAGCCAAGCCTATTAACGTGGATCGGGCAGCCTGCGCAATTTTATTGCGCAGCATCCCCACTTTCGCGTTTAGAGGAATTTTTGCAGTGACGGGTTGCAAATCCCGCATAGCTAGCCAGATATTACGAACACCAATTTGACGCTTTTCCCGCCGCCTCCGCACCGCCTCCACAGGCCTTTCGCCGCCGGCGCGCGGACCAGTTTCTCCCCATGGGGTCCCGACCGATGCCTGCTTCCGCCCACGCCAAGGTTGTCATCATCGGCTCTGGTCCAGCAGGCTATACGGCGGCCATCTATGCTGCGCGCGCCATGCTGGAACCGGTGCTGATCCAGGGCATCCAGCCCGGCGGCCAACTCACCATTACGACCGATGTCGAAAACTATCCCGGCTTTGCGGACGTGATCCAGGGGCCATGGCTGATGGAGCAGATGGAGAAGCAGGCGACGCATGTCGGCACCAGGATCGTCACCGATATGGTGAATTCACTCGATGTGTCGCAGCGGCCGTTCCGGCTGACCTGCGATAGCGGCGAGGTCTACCTTGCCGAGACCGTGATCCTTGCCACCGGCGCGCAGGCACGCTGGCTCGGTCTGCCGTCCGAGGACAAGTTCAAGGGATTCGGCGTCTCGGCCTGCGCCACCTGCGACGGCTTCTTCTACCGTGGCAAGAACGTGATCGTGGTCGGCGGCGGAAACACCGCGGTCGAGGAAGCGCTGTTTCTGACCAATTTCGCCTCGCAGGTCACCCTCGTTCATCGCCGCGATCATTTCCGCGCCGAACGCATCCTGCAAGATCGCGCATTCAAGCATCCCAAGATCAAGGTGGTCTGGGACAACGTCATCGACGAAATCTGCGGCGCCGAAAATCCGCCCAAGGTCACCCATGCCCGGCTAAAGAACGTCAAGACCGGCGCCGTGAGCGAGGTCGCAGCCGACGGCGTTTTCGTCGCGATCGGCCACGCGCCGGCCACCGAACTGGTGGCGGGCAAGGTCAAGCTGAAAAGCTCGGGCTACGTCGAGGTTGCACCGAACTCGACGGCAACGTCGGTGCCCGGCCTGTTCGCAGCCGGCGATGTCGCGGACGAGGTTTATCGCCAGGCAGTCACGGCCGCGGGCCTTGGCTGCATGGCTGCACTGGAGGCCGAACGGTTTCTCGCCGCGCATGCGAGCGACCGCGCGGCTGCGGAGTAACAATGCTACGGAATCGCGACGGTTTTACCGACATGGACTGGGACAAGCTGAAGGTGTTTCATGCCGCCGCCGAGGCCGGCAGCTTCACACACGCCGGCGAACAGCTCGGGCTGTCGCAGTCTGCCGTATCACGGCAGGTCGGCGCGCTGGAGCAAGAGCTTTCGGTGGCGCTGTTTCATCGCCATGCGCGGGGACTGATCCTGACCGAACAGGGCGACCTGCTGTTTCGCACCGCGCACGAGGTCTTCATCCAATTGCAGGCGGCGCGCGCCAAGCTCACCGACAGCCGCGAGCGGCCGAGCGGGGACCTCAAGGTGACGACGACGCCGAGCGTCGGCATCAACTGGCTGATTCCCCGGCTTGGCGAATTCACCGCGCTCTATCCGGAGATCCGGATCTCGCTGATTCTCACCGACGAAGAACTCGATCTGTCGATGCGCGAGGCTGATGTCGCCATCCGCACACACAAGCCGACCCAGCCCGATCTCATTCAGCGCAAGCTGTTTGCGATCGGTTTTCACGCCTACTGTTCGACCGAATACGTCAAACACTTCGGTACCCCGCGGACACTGGAGGAACTCGACGGACATCGCATCATCCTGCTCAGCGATACATATGCGTCGGCTCATCTCCAGAATCGCAATTGGCTTGTCCAGGCCGGCCGCAACGGCTCAGGACCGCGCCAACCGTACTTTACCGTTAACAACATACTGGGCCTGTTCAGCGCCTGTAAGCAGAGCCTCGGCATAGCTGCGCTGCCGGATTATCTGGTCGGCGAGAACAACCGCCTGGTGCAACTGTTCAGCGAATCCGATTCGATTCAGCTCGATACCTATTTCGTGTATCCTGAAGAGTTGAGGGCCGTCGCACGTATTCAGGCCTTCCGCGATTTTGTGGTCAGCAAGGCGCAGCGCTGGCCGTCCTGATCCGCCCGCGGCGGATTTTTTGCGATGCCCAGGCTCGCGACAGCGTCGTCCAAACTCCGGACTCCGCATGACAGACATGCGGTCTCGTCGATTGTCGCGACGCCCCGGCGAGGATCATACTTCACATATGCCAAGGCTTCGCGCGCCGTACTTTGCCCCCTCCTCCCAGCGGCGGCGGGGCCTGGCTATCAGTTTTGTATGGCGACTATGTTGGCCGCACATACCGGTTCGCGTGAAGAAAACGCGTCAAATCAAAATCATAGAGGCCCGCTTCTGATACCGTCAGAAGCGGAAAAGTTCTACGCTGCGTGCTTGTGCATGGTCCCGCTCGAGGACACCGCGCCACGGATCGCCTTGACGGAGCGTTCGATCGCCGCCCACAGCCGTCCGATTTCCGAGGCGGCTCGGCCCTGGGAATCGTATT
This sequence comes from Nitrobacter sp. NHB1, assembly GCF_036964665.1. Lineage (NCBI taxonomy): Bacteria > Pseudomonadati > Pseudomonadota > Alphaproteobacteria > Hyphomicrobiales > Nitrobacteraceae > Nitrobacter > Candidatus Nitrobacter laanbroekii. The sequence continues at coordinate 44,209 of NZ_JBAMDA010000001.1, read as the reverse complement.
CGCGAGCGCCTTCGCCATGTGCAAGCGCCAGCAGCAGGTCGGCGCGATTGGTAATCTGACCGCTCCAAACCGGAGCGCGAAATTTCGCAAGAGCCTCGCGGGCAATGGTGACGATCGGGCTTTCGGAGCCATCGCGCATTGCCGGCGCGCCGTTGATGACAACGGCATAAGGCCTGCGCGCGGACCGGCAGGTCTGGATGGTATCCTGAACGGCATTGACGTCGAAGACGCCCGGCCGCGCCGGGATCACGACCATGGTCGCATTCCGGATGGCGTCATCGACGACGGCCGACAGGTTCGGAGGCGTGTCGATAAAGACCCACTCGAAACCGTCGCGCTTCGCGGAGTTGATGATCTCGGTTACGGAACGGTTGGCTGTCCGGATCGGAGGTTCGTTGGTGCCGCGCAGCTTGTGCCAAAGCGTCAGCGATCCCTGCGGATCTGCATCCACCAGCAAACAGGGCCTCGAAGCCTTATGAACCTGCGCGGCAAGATGAGCGGCCAGGGTGCTTTTGCCTGAACCGCCTTTACGCGATGCGAAAACAATAACGTTCATACCTTGGTCTCCAGATTGACCCGGGAGACTAAGATGAATCAGCATGCTGATTCGTTAAAGACAAATCTTACTGTCAATTGCCGCCGCGCGTGGATTTTTCATGCCGTACTGGCATTTGAGTCACACCGCCGTTTGATATTTGAGTCGCGCATGCGCGTTTCGCGGCTTTCCGCTCCATCCATTTGCGTTCGACCCAGCCGAGCATCCGCGCCATCGGTCCTTGCAGAAACGGCAGATCCTGCGCGATCAGGATGAGTCCCAGCGGCAACATCCACAGCCCCAGCACCGGCAGAAAACTGAAGATGCCGCCGACGATCAGCACGATCGCCAGCGGAATACGCACCAGCCGCGATGACGGCTTGCGCACCCAGCCGATGAATTTCGCCAATCGTGGCGGCATTTTGCCTTCGAACCAGGCAAAATGCCGATCCAACTCTGCTCGGTGATCGTTGCTCACTGCTCGCTCCGTAGCGGAAAGATGTCGATCGGTCACCGTGGAACAACGCGGCGGGATGTCGCGCAAACAACCCGACCGCTGAATAGCCCGAGTCCCTTCATTCGGTGTCGGAAAAATCGGCTTTCAAATTAGAGGCCGAACGTCCAGACGACACCCACCACCGCCAGCGTCAAGAGCGTGCTGAGCATCCAGCCGATGGCGTAGTTTGTCTCTTCGGGCACGATCCCGCGCATGTCCTCGATAGGCATGCCATGGGGCGGACGCCAAAGGTGCAAATCGGTCATTGAAACCTCCCTTCGCGGACGTTGCCGCAGGGATTCAATGGCGAACGGGCGGCGCGGGTTCCACTCGGCGGCAAATCTTCGAAATCGCTAGAGCCTGTTCCGCGTGGCTTGACGCAACCGCGCACAACCGTCATGCGTATCACGTCAGTCGGCTGGACGGCCGCTCCCGCTATGGTCGAAAGGCTGCGGGAGAGGAAAGTCCGGGCTCCATCGACATACGGTGCCGGATAACGTCCGGCGGGGGCGACCCCAGGGACAGTGCCACAGAGAACGAACCGCCTCCTCCCCGGAGCAGGCAAGGGTGAAAAGGTGCGGTAAGAGCGCACCGCGTCTCCGGCAACGGGGACGGCATGGCAAACCACACCGGGAGCAAAACCGAATAGGGACGGCATCGCGAGAGGTTCGCCTTCGGCGATAACATCGCAGGGCCATGTCGGGCCCGCTGTCCGGGTAGGTTGCATGAGGCAACGTGCAAACGTTGTCCCAGAGGAATGGCCGTCACGTATCGCGTGTGCAAGCGCGCGGTGCCCTACAGAACCCGGCTTACAGGCTGGCTGATATATTCGCGAAGCGTTTTTCGCGCGAAGCTTGTCCTCGGGCTTGACCCGAGGATGGACTTTCCGGTTCGCGTCAAGAAAACGCGTTTCACTGTGAATGAGGGGTCCGGCGCATTCACGCCGGACCTCTCGCCATTTCGGAAAATGCGCAGCGGACGGCTTGCGGATATCAAATACACCCGCTTGCGAGCCCTACTCGTCGTCATCCGCATCGTGGCTATGCGAATGGCTCTTGCTGCCGCCCAGCGATCCTGTCACCGCAGGCCCGCGACCGGCATACGAGCCGCGCGCGGCGCGCGCCGCGATTTCCTCGCCCGATACCGCCGCCGGCTTGCAGACCGAGCGGCGGCTCGCGCGGCGCATCAGATCGACGTGGATGTGATTATAGTGATAGACGTTCGCGCCGGGCGCCAGCACCGTGGTGAAGCGCTGACAGGCCGACGCTTCCACATCGCGCAGGAAACCCTGCTCTTCCGGCAGCCCCTTCCAGCCGTGCTGCACCGAAACGTATCGTCCGTCAGCCAGCGCAAATCCGGCGATATCGAGCGCGTTGCCGAAGGCGTGCTCGGAAATATGTGCGTGCGGATTGCCGTTCATGCCGCGGCAGGAATAGGCGGATATCTGCTTGATCTCGACGACGCGCGCGCCGAACCAGCGCATCGCCGCCGGCTGCACCGCATCCGCGAACCAGCGATCGAGCGCCGAGACGATCGGACAGGCAAGCGTCGCGGCCGGCTTCACCGTGACGGGCCCGACCGCGTTCGTGATCGTCCCGCGCGCCGGTCCGAGCCGCGGCAACGACGGATTTTGTGACGAGCCAACGACTGGCGTTGCGGGATATGCCGACGACCGCTCGCCGCCGTAGGACTGGGATTGGAGCCGGGATTGCAAATCGGGATACGGTTGCGCGTAACGATCACCCGACGGATAGGACGATGCGCGATCCGCTCCCTCTGCCGGCAATGCGATCTGGTCGTCGGCCGGATGCACGCCGGGCGCGCTCAGCGAGACCGGGCCGCTCGGCCCGCCGCCATAAGCGGACTGACGAGCGGCTGTTTCCGGATACGACGGCGGCGGTGGCGAATAGGACGGCTGGGCGACCGGCCAGCGCGGCTGATTGCGACCAATCGACGCAGGGGGCCTGATATCCTCGTCGGCAAAGCCGTAAGCCGGACTTTCACCGAGCGCCGAGACCTTCAGAGGAAATTCGGCGCCGCAAATGCCGGGACCACTGATCGGGCGGATACGAACGAGTTCGGCGCTTTCTTTGACCTCGCCGGATTTCAGACATGCGACTTCGGCCTTGGCCCGCCACGGTTCGCGTTCCGCGGTCTGAAAGAAACCGCGCCCGCAACCGGCCAGCGACACAAGGACGACGGAGCCGACGAGATACAAGGCAACTCTGCGCGTCATCCGCGCACGTTCAACGAATTTATTTAAGGCTTCTTCAACGGGTTGCTTTCAGTCCTTTTTAACCATGTTGCGGCGATGCACAACGGAAGCGGGCAGCAAGGCTGACTTTTTCCGCCGGGAACGGGTTGCCAGCTTCCGCGTTGGGACCAACCAACGGCGTGATCGATCAGGGAGTCGTCGCATGACTTTCGCCGGCCGCATGAGCGTTGTGACCGCCTACATCGCGCTCGCCTTCGTCGGCGCGATCGTGTTGGGCGTTTTCTAGCGACCCGCCCCACACGACTTCGGTTCTGCTTCTCTGCTTCCGCATTCACCGCGTCGGGTGAGTACGGATGCAATCGGTGCAGCCGCGCTGCACTGGCATCCATTGCCCGCTGCCTGTAGACTCGGAATCGGGGCAATCGCGCCGGGGAGCCAATGCGGCCGGAGCTCAATCTCAAAACCATCCTGCTCGGCATCGGGGTCCTTGCGGTCTCGTTCCTTGTCAGTCTCAAGGCCATGGACTGGTTGTCGCCGCGTGGAATCACCAAGCCCGCCCTTGCGACATTGCCGCGGTTGCCCCCTGTCAACCGCAGTTCGAGCATCGTCGCGCCGATCACAATCCCGCTCGCCGTCATTCGCGACGCCGCCGACCGCGCCGCTCCGCACACCTTCGCCGGCAAGGCCGAGAATCCGGCGGCGCAGATCCTCCAGAACGCGGACATCGGATGGACCGCATCGCGTGGTGCGATCAGCGCCACGGGCGCTAACAACGTGCTGTCGCTCTCGACGCCGCTGACCGGCACCCTCAAGGTCACGGGATCGCTGTCGGCCAATGCCCAGGGCGCGGTCGGCAACGCGCTCGCAAGCCTGCTCGGCGGCAACGTCGCCAAGCAGATCGGCCGCGTGAACATCAAGAACCTGAACGCCAACGCCGAGATCAAGGGCAACGTCGTGATGACGGCGCGGCCGGTGCTGACCGCGAACTGGCGCATCGACCCCAACATGACCGCGCAGGTCAATCTCGGCGATACCAACGTCTCGGTCGCAGGCGCCCGCGTCAATGTCCCCTCACAGGTCAAGCCCGTCATCGACAGGGCGGTCAACGAACAGCTCGCGAACCTGCAACAGCGCATCCGCAACGATCCCGCGCTGGAGCGCAGCGCGCGGCTGCAATGGGCACAGATGTGCCGCTCGATCCCGTTGCAGGGCGCAGCCGGGTTGCAGGACCTGTATCTCGAGCTGAAGCCGGTGCGCGCCGTCGCAACTCAACCGCACATCGACACCAGCAACGTTACGCTAACGCTCGGCGTCGAGGCCGAAACGCGGATCACCACCGCGGCAACCAAGCCGGACTGTCCGTTTCCCACGAGGCTCGCCATCGTGCCGGCCACACCGGGCCGACTGAACATCGGTGTTCCGATCGACGTGCCCTTCACCGACATCAACAGGATCATCGAGGCGCAGTTCGCCGGCAAGACGTTTCCCGAGGATGGCAGCGGCCCGGTCGCCGTCACCGTCAAGCAGGCCAGCGTCGCGGCTGCGGGCGACCGGCTTCTGATCTCGCTGCTGGTTCATGCGAAGGAGAAAAAAAGCTGGTTCGGTTTCGGCGGCGAGGCCACCGTCCACATCTGGGGCAGACCGGTGCTCGACCAGGCCCAGCAGACCCTGCGCCTGACCGATATCCAGCTTGCGGTCGAATCCGAAGCCGCATTCGGCCTGCTCGGCGCCGCCGCGCACGCCGCGATGCCCTATCTGCAACAAACCTTGGCCGAGAAGGCAACCATCGACCTCAAGCCGTTCGCATCGAATGCGCGAGAGAAGATCGCCGCGGTCATCGCGGGTTTTCAGAAGAACGAGGACGGGGTCAGGGTCAAAGCCGAGATCACCAGCCTGAAACTCGCCGACATCGCGTTTGATTCCAAAACGCTGCGCGTCATTGCGGAAGCGGCGGGCGCCGTGAACGTCGAGGTCAAGACACTGCCGGCACTGTAACAGCCCGGATGAGGCGACGATGAAGCCTTTCAATGCGTAGGCTGGGCCGAGCCGTTCGAAGAACGGCGTCGCCTCGCTTTCACGTTGCCCGGCCTCGGCCAGCCGCGTCTTTGATCGGATTTAAGGTTTCAAGACCCGGATGCCCGGCATGAAGCCGGGAATGACGATTCAATCAAACCCCGTCACGCTCAGATCTAGTCCTCGAATTTGAACGAGACCCTGAGCTTGGCGCGATAGGCCTCGACCTTGCCCTTGTCGTCCAGTTGCATGTCGAGTTTGACAACTTCCGCGACGCGAAGATCCCGGAGCGATTGTCCCGCCCGCTCGACCGCCGCCTTGGCCGCCTTCTCCCAGGATTCCTTGCTGGTGCCGATCAGTTCGATCACCTTGTAGACACTCTCAGCCATGTCGTCCTCCGTTCGATGACAGAACCCAGGTCGGTCCTGCCGACTGTAAGCTAACAACGACGTCTCCGCCGATAGCCGCTGTTCCGCGGCATTCGCGCCGGTTCTCCTCCGAAAGCGGGAGAGCGAACTCGCTCCGATGATGCGCTCCGTTTGAACGAGAATTGCTCGACCGGGGATGGCAGGCATGAAGTCGCCTGTATACCGCCATACAAAACGCGCCCGGCCAAAAACCGGGCGCGCTGCTGTTCCACCGTTCGATCCGCCAACTCAGGTCGAATACTTGAACTCAGGCATCGCCTTCAACTGTTCCTTGGTCGCACCGAAAACCGCGTGATCCGGATACCACGGATTGGTCTTCGTGTTCGTCGCTGCCGGCGCGGATGTCGCCGCGCCTGTGGTGGTCTCCGAACTCTTGCTGCTGCCCGCCGGCGCTGTCGTCGAGGCCGATGTCGACGGCACAGGCGTGTCGACGAACTTGAGCTTGTCAAAATTCACCGCAACCAGTCGCTCGCCGACACCGAGGAATCCGCCGACGCCAATCACCGCCGCGTTGATCTTTCCACTCTTGTCAAGCAGCAGATCGCTGATCGAGCCGAGTTTCTCGTGGGCATCGTTGTATACGTTCAGGCCGATCATTTTCGACGAGCGCCAGTCGCCATGATAGCCGGACTCTGACAACGGAGCCGCCGGAGCACTCATGGTGTTCGTCGTCGTGGTGGTTGACGTTTGCGCGACCGCCGCCGTCGCCAGCAATGCGGATCCGATCAATGCGGCGGTCATATACCTGGAAATCATCAGTGCACCTCCTTCGATTGAAATGAATAGCGAGAACACACGACTCCGGCAGTGGTTCCCGAAAACATTCCGGATTGTTGGGGTTCCCCGAGGGAACGGAACGGCTCGCCCACTTAGCAGCGCACCCCATCACCGCGCGAGCGATACATCGATGAAGCAATCAAGCAGCGAGCACCAACGCGCCGACGCCACCGCCGTTCCTGCGATATGCGGCAAAACGACGCGATGGTGTGACCGCCAGAACAGACCGCCGTCAGGCGGCTATCACGCTCGGCTCGCCGTTGATCTCGGCGAAGAACGCGACTGCTTCGAACTGGTAGCCGCAGTGGGCGCACTGCCAGAGATACCAGGTCCGGCGCGGCTCGTCCTCGAACCAGACCGGCGTGGCAATCGGCTTGCCACATTGCGCGCAAGGGTTTTGATGAGGCAAATAATCAGATACGACAGCGGCCATGATGCTTCTCCCATCCGCTTCTGCTTTTGCCGTTCGCGGATTCGTGCGCAGTGATGACGCCAGCCGCCGATGCCCACGGCGGCACGCTCTCGCTCAACGACCGGAAGCCACCGGGGTTCCTTTTTTTTCGACCAAGACGATGGAACCCGTACCAGCCCATGCGCCGGCTTCGCCGTTTTGCCACAGGAAAGTCGCGATTGAGGCGATAGGCATAAGGACGATCGTGAAGGGGCATTCGTGCTAAATCTCAGCAAATGCGTTCCGTTTCTTGTCCTTGTTGTGCTGGCATGGCCGCAGCCCTCGTCTGCGCAGCGGGCGCAATACGAGTCGATGGTGGCGGCGCACGCGCAAGCCAACGGCGTTCCCGTCGAACTGGTCCACCGCGTCATCGTGCGCGAGAGCCGCTACAATCCGCGCGCCGTGCACCACGGCAATTACGGCATGATGCAGATCAAGCTCGCGACCGCGCGGGGTCTTGGCTACACCGGCACCGCCGAAGGCCTGCTCGATCCCGAAACCAATCTCACCTACGCGGTCAGGTATCTCGCCGGCGCGTATCGGGCGGCTCACGGCAACCACGACCGCGCCGTGGCCTATTATGCCGGCGGCTACTATTACGCGGCGAAGCGGCAGCGGCGGCAGCGTGCCCGGCACGAAACCATGAGCGCCGACGCACGAATCCCCGGCGCTCCACTGTCGATCGCGCCGCGCTGACAATGGAAGATTGCGCCTTGCCGCGCGTTGACACCGACCCCTTTCGGCCTAAATTAGAGGTGTTCCGAGGGGTGTTCCGTCAGGGAGCTGAGATACCGCACCGAGCGCGATTCACGCGACAGCGCGGTGACCCTTTGAACCTGATCCGGGTCATGCCGGCGAAGGGACAGGGATGTTTCAGAATACGCGGGAGATAGGTGGGGATTCCCCCGTCGCAGTGATCGGCGCAGGCATTGCCGGCGCATGGCAGGCCCTGCTGTTCGCGAAAGCCGGGCACGCAGTCACGCTTCACGAACGCGGCGGCGACGCGATGACGCAGGCCACCAGCCACTGGGCCGGCGGCATGCTGGCGCCGTGGTGCGAAGCTGAGGTGTCCGAACCCCTCGTTACGCGTCTCGGTTTTCGCTCGCTCGCGCTGTGGCGCGAACACGTTCCCGATACGCCTTTCAACGGGTCGCTGGTGGTGGCGCATCCGCGCGACCGCTCCGACTTCGAACGCTTCGCGCGCATGACATCGGGGCATCGGCGCGTTCAGGCCGATAATGTGAGCGAACTTGAACCGTCGCTCGACGGGCGGTTTCGCGAGGCGCTGTTCTTCCCGGACGAAGGCCATGTCGAGCCGCGCCGCGTGCTGCCGCAACTGCACGCCCGCATTCGCGCCGCCGGCGGCAAAATCGAATTTAGCAGCGCGCCCGAGGCCGCCGCCATCGAGGGCCTTGCGATCGATTGCCGCGGCCTTGCCGCGCGCGATACGTTCCCGAACCTGCGCGGCGTCAAGGGCGAGGAGATCATCGTCGAAACCGACGAGATCGCGCTGTCGCGCCCGGTGCGGCTCTTGCACCCGCGCTGGCCGCTCTACATTATTCCGCGCGAGCACAACCGCTTCATGATCGGCGCCACCTCGATCGAACGTGAGGACGACGGCGTCAGCGTCCGCTCGGCGCTTGAGCTGCTCAGCGCGGCTTACGCCGTGCATCCGGCCTTCGGCGAGGCGCGGATCGTGGAGATCGGCGCAGGCCTGCGGCCCGCGTTTCCCGACAACCTGCCGCGCATCGCGATCGACAAGAGCCGCATCGCGGTCAACGGACTTTTCCGTCATGGTTTTCTGCTGGCGCCGGCGCTCGCGGAACTGACGCTCGCTTACGTCGCACGCGGCGAGATCGATAACGAGGTGATGCAATGCGGGTGACGCGATGCAAGTGACCGTCAACGGCGAACAGCGGGAGATCGCGGCGCAGACCGTGGACGCGCTGCTAAGCGAGCTCGACTACGGGAACACGCATGTTGCTATCGCCGTGAATTTCGACGTGCTGCCGAAAAACCGCTGGGCAGACACGGCTCTGAAAAGCGGCGACGAAATCGAGATCATCACGCCGCGGCAGGGAGGGTGAACGATGCATGGGAGCGCCGTACCAATGCTGAAACTCTACGATCGTGAATTCTCCTCCCGGCTGCTGATCGGCACGGCGCTGTATCCGTCGCCGAAAATTATGCAGGACGCGATCCGCGCCGCGGGCAGCCAGATCGTCACGGTGTCACTGCGGCGGGAAACCGCGGGTGGCAAGACCGGCGACGCGTTCTGGTCGCTGATCCGCGAGCTCGATGTCACCGTGCTGCCCAACACCGCCGGCTGCAAAAGCGTGCGCGAAGCCGTCACGACAGCGAAACTCGCACGCGAACTGTTCGGCACGTCGTGGATCAAGCTCGAAGTCATCGCCGACAACGACACGCTGCAACCCGACGTGGTCGGCCTGGTCGAAGCCGCCGCCATTCTCATCAAGGAGGGCTTTGAGGTGTTTCCCTATTGCACCGAGGACCTCGGCGTCGCCATGCGCCTCGTTGAGGCCGGTTGCAAGGTGGTGATGCCATGGGCCGCGCCGATCGGCAGCGCGAAGGGCATCGTCAATCGCGACGCCTTGAGGCTGCTGCGCGAGCGGCTGCCCAATATCACTCTCATCGTCGATGCCGGGATCGGTGCGCCCAGCCACGCCGCGCAGGCCCTCGAACTCGGCTACGACGCCGTTTTGCTCAACACCGCCATCGCCAAGGCCGCCGATCCCGTCGCTATGGCCGGCGCGTTCAGGCTCGCGGTCGAAGCTGGCCGCGGCGCCTTTGAGGCGGGCCTGATGGAAGCCCGCGACTTCGCCTCCCCCTCAACCCCCGTGGTAGGGATACCCTTCTGGCATGCCGTATCCTGATCGGTTCTATCCTGTCGTCGATACGCTGGACTGGGTGCGCCGCCTGACCGGACTCGGCGTCGGCACGGTGCAGTTGCGCGCAAAAGACCTCAACGATGGCGAGTCGCTGCAACTCGTCACCGACGCGCTGCGGATCGTCAAGGGCACGCCGACGCAGCTCGTGGTCAACGACTACTGGCGCGCGGCGATCGTGGCCGGCGCGAAGCACGTTCACCTCGGCCAGGAGGATCTCACGACGGCCGACATCCACGAGATCCGCAAGGCGGGGCTGACGCTCGGCCTTTCCACCCATGACGATGCCGAACTCGATACCGCGCTCGCAGCCGAGCCGGATTATGTCGCGTTGGGGCCGATTTTCTTCACCACTTTGAAATCGATGCGCTTCGAGCCGCAGGGCATCGCGAAAATCGCCGAGTGGAAAGAGCGCGTCGGCAACATCCCGCTGGTCGCGATCGGCGGCATCAAGCTCGAACAGGCGGCGGAAATTTTCGCCGCCGGTGCTGACTCGATCGCCGTGGTCAGCGACGTAACGCAGAACCCAGACCCCGACGCGCGGGTGCGCGCGTGGCTGGAACAAGTCCGTGAAACCGCATGAGGTACCGTCATGCAGACATCCATCTTCATCGCACGGCTGATCGGCCCGGTCATGATGACGGCCGGTCTCGCCGTGCTGCTCAACCGACAGAGTTTCCACTCCATGGCCGAGGAGTTTTTGGCCAGCCGCGCGCTGATGTTCCTCGCCGGACTGATGGTGATGCCGGCCGGCCTCGCCATCGTCCTGACGCACAATGTCTGGACCGCGGACTGGCGCGTGATCGTGACGCTGTTCGGCTGGCTGCTGGTTATTGCCGGCGCGATCCGCATCGTCGAACCGCCATTTCTGTTTTCGGGGGCGCGCGCATTCCTGCGCCACGCTGCCATGCCGATCCTGGCCGGATGCATCTGGCTCGTGATCGGCCTCGTCTTCTGCCTTCTCGGCTATCTGCACTGAACGCAATTCCTCGTACCGGAGAAACGCCATGAACATCCGCTCCAATCCGGACACCACGCGCCCCGCCGTCACCACGGGCGCCCTGCCCTCCTCCCGCAAGGTTTTCTCCGTGCCCGAGGCCGCACCCGACCTGCGCGTGCCGCTGCGCGAGATCATCCTGAGCGAAGGCGCGGGCGAGCCGAACCTGCCAGTCTACGACACATCGGGACCCTATACCGACCCGGACGTCACCATCGACGTCAACGCCGGCCTGTCGCGCACGCGCCTTGCCTGGGTGAAGGAACGCGGCGGCGTCGAGGAATATGACGGTCGCGTCATCAAGCCCGAGGACAACGGCAATGTCGGCGCGTCGCACGCAGCGAAGTCGTTCACCGCGCATCACAAGCCGCTGCGCGGCCTCGATGGCCACAAGATCACCCAGCTTGAATTCGCTCGCGCCGGCATCGTCACCAAGGAGATGATCTACGTCGCCGAACGCGAGAACATCGGGCGGAAGCAGCAACTCGAACGCGCCGAAGCGGCGCTGGCCGACGGCGAAAGCTTCGGCGCCTCGGTGCCGGCCTTCGTCACGCCGGAATTCGTGCGCGAGGAGATCGCGCGCGGCCGCGCCATCATCCCCTGCAACATCAACCACGCCGAACTCGAACCGATGATTATCGGCCGCAACTTTCTGGTGAAGATCAACGCCAACATCGGCAACAGCGCGGTGACCTCATCGGTCGAGGAGGAAGTCGACAAGATGGTGTGGGCGATCCGCTGGGGCGCCGACACCGTGATGGATCTCTCGACGGGACGCAACATCCACACCACGCGCGAATGGATTTTGCGCAATTCGCCCGTTCCCATCGGAACGGTGCCGATCTATCAGGCGCTGGAGAAGTGCGACGGCGATCCGGTGAAACTGACCTGGGAGCTTTATCGCGACACGCTGATCGAGCAGTGCGAACAGGGCGTCGATTATTTCACCATCCATGCCGGCGTGCGCCTGCCCTACATCCACCTCACCGCCGACCGCGTCACCGGCATCGTCTCGCGCGGCGGCTCCATCATGGCGAAGTGGTGCCTCGCCCACCACAAGGAGAGCTTCCTCTACACCCACTTCGAGGAGATCTGCGACCTCATGCGCAAGTATGACGTGTCGTTTTCATTGGGAGATGGTCTGCGTCCGGGCTCGATCGCCGACGCCAACGACCGCGCCCAGTTCGCCGAACTCGAAACCCTCGGCGAACTGACGCAGATCGCGTGGAAGAAAGGCTGCCAGGTGATGATCGAAGGCCCCGGCCACGTGCCGATGCACAAGATCAAGATCAACATGGACAAGCAGCTTAAAGAATGTGGCGAAGCGCCGTTCTATACGCTGGGACCGCTGACCACCGACATCGCGCCGGGCTACGATCACATCACCTCGGGTATCGGCGCCGCTATGATCGGCTGGTTCGGCTGCGCGATGCTGTGTTATGTCACGCCGAAGGAGCACCTCGGGCTACCGAACCGCGACGACGTCAAGACCGGCGTCATAACCTATCGCATCGCGGCGCACGCCGCCGATCTCGCCAAGGGCCATCCGGCGGCGCAACTGCGCGATGACGCTCTCTCTCGCGCGCGGTTCGACTTCCGCTGGCAGGACCAGTTCAACCTCGGCCTCGATCCGGAAACGGCGGTGGCCTTCCACGACGAGACGTTGCCGAAGGACGCGCACAAGGTGGCGCACTTCTGCTCGATGTGCGGCCCAAAGTTCTGTTCGATGAAGATCACGCAGGACGTGCGCGACTACGCCGCCACGCTGGGCGACAACGAGAAGGCGGCGCTTTATCCCGACGGTAAGCTCGCCGGCGTCGGCATGACGATGAAAGGCGTCATTGAAGACGGCATGGCGCAGATGAGCGAGAAATTCAAGGAGATGGGCGGACAGGTCTATGTCGAAGCGGAAGCCGTGAAGGAAAGCAACAAGGTGTTGTGAATGTGCAGGGTGGGTTAGGCGAAGCTAATCGACCAATTCCTGCCCGACCACGCGGGCATTACGCCTCGCCAAACTCGCCCTTGCATCGGCATCGCCTGCCCGGTCGAGCGGAAACAAGCTGCGCCACACGTCGCGATGAAACGACGAATGCGGCCAGTCCTGCACCTTGCCAACGAATCCGTGCTTCACTGGAGTGATGAGCAGCGCCGGTGTTCTAACGCTTTATGCTTGAGGACCGCATGATCGAGACGATCTCACGCAACAAGGCCCCATGTTGGGGCCTTGTTGCTATGCGCAATCGCCTTGTGAAGGTACTGCGCCTTTCAAGCGAGACCAGCCCGGTAGGCGCTGAGGGTAGCGTAGCTCGAAGCTTTGAAGCGATGATGAAGGTCAGTTAGCGACTATCGGTCTCTTGACCTGGCGCCGCATTGGCGGCCTCTTTCATCTCCTCGGCCCTCGTCTTTAAATCGGCTTCGATTTGCTGGATAAGAGACTCATCGCATTGGTGAGCGGGCCAGCAACTGAGTTCGGCAATGTAGCCATGAGTGAGCCTCACTGCCGTTTCTACTGAATTCTTTTCAAGATTTTCATGAGGGCCTTGACCATCGACGTCGTAGGTACCGCCTTCTCTTCCTACCACCCGAACGACCTTGAAAGTCCGCGTGTCAATGCCGAAGCAGATTTGCAAAATCTCTTTCTTTTTTTTAAATCCGAACACAGTCGCACCCATTCTTGCTGTCCACACCCCCGTACCTAGCACAGATATAACTCTGCTGCAGAAAAAGGGTATGCTGAGTTCAATCACAATGGCGGTTGCGCGTCTATTGCTTTGCGCCGGCGGTGCGGCGCTCGCTGACGCGGACCGCCGCTATTTCATCGTGATCGCAAGGCCCGAGAGATCGGCGTTGGCCATCAGGCCATACTGACGGCCGGAGAGTTCCAGCACCGCACCATTCTGGTTGGTCAGCACGATGGCGCGGGCGCCGCCGCCGATCGCCAGCCCCGCGCCCGCCGCGCCATAGACGCCAGCGACATCGGAAGGCCGGCTGATGTGGCTGACGCGGCCGCGCAGCACGGTCTTCGATCCGCCGAACACCAGGCCGTAATCCAGTCCGCCGATCGAGAGCGGATAGCGCCGGCCGCGAAAGGTGAGCGTGCCGCCGCCGCCGGACGCGCCGATGATCCAGCCGCCCTTGTAGATCGTCAGCGTCACCGCGCCGCTGTCGGCGCGGGCAGCGGAGGACAGGCCGAAGCAGACGGCCAGCGCGAACAGGACTGCGCGAAACAGAGACGATGACGGCATACGGGAATTCTCCGGGTGCGAAGGGCGGAAATGATTCGGACGGCCCGCAAGCGTAGGGACCGAGCGCGGCAGGTGCAATCCGCATGCTCGACTGCCGCGATATCGATGCATCGCCGGTCACGGGCGCGGTGCTGTTCGGCATCGGCTGGGGGTTGGGTCAACCTTGTGTCCGGGTCCGGCGCCGGTCAATCTCGCGGGACTGAGCGGACCCGTGATCGTCTTCGTAATCGCGATGGCGGCGGGGATGGCCGAATACGATCTGTTGCGCGATGCGTTCAACCGACGAAGCGATTCGCCGCTGCATGAGACCGCAATCGATGATTGCGATGACCGGGGACACACCTCGCGTTAGAATATCATTCAGATATAACACTCTACTGTTACGCGCATTTTTGCCACCAAAACAATGATTTTTCCCTTATTTTTCAGGTTCTTCCTGGTCCCGCACGGTGTGTTAATAATCTGGTAACTATATCATTACAGCTTCGTAACGGGGGACGGGGGTCTCAATCCAGTCGGCTTTTTCTTCGGAAGCAAGCCGCTTCGCGAGGGACTGATGACCCAGAATTTGCAAACCGGAGCGCAAAGCTCGCCGCAGGATCAAGCTGCGCTCACGCCCGACGCGGTGATTCCGCTATTGGTCGGCTCCACGGTCACCGAAGTCGAACGGGAGCTTGTGCTGCAGACGCTGGCGCGTTGCGACGGCAACCGCACCCGCGCAGCAAGGGTGCTTGGCGTGTCGGTTCGCACCCTGCGCAACAAGATACGGCAGTATGCCGCCAGCGGGCTCGACGTGCCCGATCACGGCTGACGTTGAAGTGACGATCGCCCGAACCAAAATGTGCTTCCGGTAATTTTGCGCGGCATCAAACCGGATTCCGCCGCGCACTCCGCTTGCCGTTGCGCGCGCGCCCTCCTATGAACACGGACACGTTCATCCCTCGCGCACGCCGGACGCGCACGGCCTGCGCTTCCGATCGCAGGCATCTCTCTTCATGACATCGACACCGACAACCCCGAAAGCCGAAAGCCGGCCGCAGAGCTATGCGCACCATGGCGTCACCATCACGGATGATTACGCCTGGCTGAAGGATGCGAACTGGCAGCAAGTGTTGCGCGAGCCGTCGCTGCTGGCGCCGGACATCCGCGCCTATCTCGATGCCGAGAACGCCTATTCGAATGCCCTGCTCGCGGAGACCGAGCCGCTGCAAAAGCAGCTCGTCGCCGAAATGCGCGGCCGCATCAAGGAGGACGATTCCACCGTCCCCTCGCCCGACGGACCCTTCGCCTATTTCACGAAATACCGCGAGGGCGGCCAGCATCGCATGATCGGACGGCAGCCGCGCGAAGGCGGCGACGCCCGCTTTCTCATCGATGGCGACGAACTCGCCGAAGGCAAGAAATTCTTTCAGCTCGGCGGCGCGCGTCATTCTCCGGATCATCGCCTCGAGGCGTGGAGCGCCGACGATCGCGGCTCGGAATATTTCACGATCCGGATCCGCGACTGGGACAGCGGCACCGATCTCGCCGATGTCATCGAGGAGACCGACGGCGGCGTGGTGTGGAGCGCGGACTCGTGTGCGTTCTACTACGTCAAGCTCGACGACAATCATCGCCCGATGCAGGTCTATCGCCATCGGCTCGGTACGCCGCCGTCCGATGACGTGCTCGTTTACGAGGAGCGGGACACCGGCTGGTTCACGCATATTCATGAGAGCGCCAGCGGTCGCTTCTGCGTGATCGCCGGCGGCGATCATGAAACCTCCGAGCAGCGGCTGATCGATCTCGCCGAGGCCGAGGCGACACCGCGCTTGATCGCAGCGCGCGAGGACGGCGTGCAATATTCCGTCGCCGATCGCGGCAATGAGCTTTTCATCCTCACCAACGCCGACGGCGCCATCGATTTCAAAATCGTAACCGCGCCGCTGGCAGAGCCAGAACGCGCGAACTGGCGCGACCTGATCCCGTATCGCCCCGGCACCTATGTGCTCGACTTTGAGCTTTATTCCGGCCACATGGTGCGGCTCGAGCGCACCAATGCGTTGCCGTCGATCGTCATTCGCGATCTCGCGACCGGGAACGAGCACGCGATCGCTTTCGACGAGGCTGCCTATTCGCTCGATACTCATGGCGGCTACGAATTCGACACCACGCGGCTACGCTTCAGCTATTCGTCGATGACGACGCCCACGGAAGTGTTCGATTACGACATGGCGAGCCGCTCGCGAACTTTACGCAAGCGCCAGGAGATTCCGTCGGGACATGATCCCGCGAATTATGTCGCCACCCGCGTCGTGGCGAAGGCGAACGACGGCGCCGAGGTTCCGGTCTCGATTCTGCATCGCAAGGATTTTGCGCGGGACGGCCGCGCGCCGCTGCTGCTCTACGGCTACGGCTCCTACGGCCACGCGATGCCGGCGTCGTTCTCGGCCAACCGGCTGTCGCTGGTCGACCGCGGCTTCGTTTACGCCATCGCGCACATCCGCGGCGGCGCGGATAAAGGCTGGGGCTGGTATCTCGACGGCAAGCGCGAGAAAAAAACCAACAGCTTCGACGATTTCGCGGCTAGCGGCCGCGCGCTGATCGCGGCGAACTATACCTCTGCGAAGAGGATCGTCGGCCACGGCGGTAGCGCCGGGGGCATGTTGATGGGCGCGGTCGCCAACCGGGCCGGCGAGTTGTTCGCCGGCATCGTCGCGGAGGTGCCGTTCGTCGACGTGCTCAACACCATGCTCGACGACACGTTGCCGCTGACGCCGCCGGAATGGCCGGAATGGGGCAACCCGATCGCGAGCGAGCAGGATTTCCGCACCATCCTGTCCTACTCGCCTTACGAGAACGTCGCGGCGAAGGACTATCCGGCGATCCTCGCCATGGGCGGGCTGACCGATCCGCGCGTCACCTACTGGGAGCCGGCGAAATGGATCGCGCGGCTGCGCGCCACCATGACGTCGGGCGGCCCGGTTCTGCTGCGAACCAACATGGGTGCGGGACACGGCGGCGCTTCCGGCCGCTTCGACCGCCTCGACGAGGTCGCCCTCGCCTATGCCTTCGCGCTGTGGGCGGTGAAACGCGATCAGGCAGCCTAGTCTAGTCTAGCAGTCTGCTGAAGAACCTCTCGCCACGGAGGCGGCTTGATAATTCACTTTATCATCTCGAATCGGCGGAGGCGATCATGCGCGGCAGGTTTACCGATCAGGGCGGGCTGTTTTCGTACATCGCACCGGATAAGCGGGTGCGAGCGAACCATCCGCTGCGGACGGTCCGGGACCTTGTCCGGGATGTTTTGAGCGATTTGAACCGCTGCCTTGGGAGGCTCCACGCCAGCGAGGGACGCCCTTCGATCCCTCCGGAGCAATTGCCGAACGCCTTGCTGCTGCAGGTGTTCTACGGCATCCGCTCGGAACGCCAGTCGATGGAGCAACTCCTTAGATCGATTTCTGTTGAATGTGAGAGTTGATTTTCATGAGCTCCGGATGCGCTTTCAGCAAAGCCTTTAAGCCCGGGTAATCCATCTCGACCGCATGATGATCTTCAATCAAAAGTTTGACGAGTTTGAAGTCGTCGTCGGTGTCGACGGTGATACGCCAGTCGCTGAGATCTTCTTCATCCGTGCAGTACTCGTGGCGAATATCCGGCATCGACGTGCGAATATAACCTGTTACATGCTCGCGCTCGGACGGGAGCTTGGCATTCTCCGCGGCGAAGTCGAGTGAGCGTCGGGGAAAAATTTCGAATTCCATGCCGCGAGGATAGGTCCGCTTTTCGCCGTTCGAGAGATAAACGGACTCGCTCTTCAAGCCCAAATAGATGTCGAGGCCGGCGCGAATCACGTCTGGACAGATGAGTGGGCAGTCCGACGTCACGCGAATCACGTGGCGAGCCTCGTGTGCGCGCGCCGCTCTTTGGTAACGTTCCAGTACGTCATTCTCACTGCCGCGAAACACCGGAACGTCGAGCGCAGCGCAGAGTTCGACAACGGGACCGTCGGAGAGATTCGTTGTCGTCGCGACGATCACGGGCACGCCGACATCGGCGAGGCGATCGAGATGCGTTTCAAGAAGTGTGCGTTCCCCGGCGCGCATCAAGATCTTGCCCGGGAGGCGAGTGCTCGTCATGCGCGCCTGAGTGATGATTACGACTTCATTTGGCATCGTAGAAACCGAGAACGGCGTTCATCATAGTCGACGTCTTCGTCAGATGACTGCGGGAACATCGGCAGGCTCAGCGTGGATTGTTAATAGCGCGAGGCGTTCGCAAAGTTTCGGCGGTTGATAGCGCTGGTTAAGCAGATCAAAGTCGTTTTGGACTGCGAGCACGATATATCCTCCAAGGCTGTGCTCTCCTACCATCGTCAAACGCATTCCAGCAATCCTATGAAACACTCAACCCGGCAAGCCTATCGATGTAGCGCGCCGATATTCCAAGGATTCGTAAACGTTCCGTTCCAAATCCTGGCTCGATCGGCCTTTGCTAGCTGCTGCTCCGCTTTATATCGACCCTTGGAGTACCTCGCATAGTCGACAGCATAGCCGCCCCGTACCAACCACGAGCCAATATCTTGGCGTTGTGCGTAGTGCAGATCGCAACGACCCGCCGACGCTATATTGGCTGATTAATCAGGCCCGCTTTTCCATCAGGAACCACGTCAGGTCGTCAGCAGGGAATGCCGGGTCTCGACGATAGATAAACCCGTAATCGACAAGTTTTAAATCAGGGTACTTGTCCATCATCTCGCCGGCAAAATCCCGCTTCCACAAACGCCCACTGTGACCGCGATAGCTGATCTCGACCACGGAGGGATTGTAGTACTCCGCCACGAGGACATAACGATTGCTGGCCTCATAGAGCCTTTCATAGGCCACCGGCAGCATGTCAGGATTGAGGTGGATCAAGACACCGGCGGTAAACGCCAGATCGACGCTTGACCACTCGACCGGCTCGAACAACGTCGTATTGGAAGCAGCTATTCCGGGTATCGTCGCTAGCCTTTCAAAGGCTTGGCTGTTTATTTCGATGGCTTGGAACGCTGCGTATGGAAGCAGGGTCTTGAGGGCCAGAATATTAAGGCCGATGTTGGCGCCAAGCTCTCGAACTGACCGGACATTGCTGCATCGCTGGACAATTCGGGCAAACATCGCGATTTTGGCGGCCAGCACTTCCTGACTTTGATTCCGGTCGATGTAGTTGTCGCCAAACTCCCCGGCCCAGAATTCCTCTTGTGCTGTGATCTGGGTCATACGTGCTAGTTTCCCTTGAAGTTTCACATGATCCTTGCAACCACAACGAGCGACGGATCCTTGATGTTGTTTTCGATAATCCCATGGATTGATGAATTTGCCTTGCCATATTCCAAATGCCCGCGGCCCTGGCGGCGTTCTCATCGGCAGCATATTAGAGCATTTTTGAAGCACCTTTGATAAGATCTGGAGACCGTGCATTGTACGCGCTCTCGTCACGAACCCTGCTGAAGACCAACGTTCCTTCCATTGGATCTGGGCGTGCAGGCGCGCTATTAAACCCTCGGCAATGTCAGGCGAGCCGCGGAAGAGGCAGATGGAAGGGTTATTATGGATCGCGAGCAGGTCAGGGCTCATTGGCGGGACTGGGCATCGAAATTCGGCACCGCGCTCGGCGCCACCACCAGAACCGGAACCGCGAAGATGCTCGAGATCGACGCATTGGCGCGCCGGATGACTGCGATCGGGCTCGGCGATGCGCCGGCACACGTTCTCGAAGTCGGTTGCGGCAATGGCTTGAACTGCTTTGGCCTTGCCGCACAATTCCCGCGCATGCAACTCGACGGCATCGACTATACTGCTGAAATGATCGACGCCGCGCGTGAAGCAGCCGTTGCCAACGGCTTCCAGGACAGATCCAGCTTCCGAATCGGCAATGCGCTCGAACTTTCGGCGGCGTCGGGATTGCTGGCGCAATACGATGTTGTTTTTACCGATCGCTGCCTGATTAACATCGAATCGGTCGAACTGCAGATGCGCGCCATCACCGAACTTGCCGCAAGGGTGCGGGGGGGCGGACACCTGATCATGATCGAGAATTCGACGGCGACCTATGATCGGCAAAATCATTGCCGCACCTTGCTGGACCTGCCTGTGCGCATGCCCGCCGCATTCAACCTGTTCTTCGACGAAACACGCATCCTGCCGCACCTCCAAACGCTCGGCTTTGAGGTCGAGATCGAGGATTTCATTTCGCTTCACGATCTGATGCTCTATGTGCTGGTCCCGGCCATCAACGGGGGCACCGTAGATTACGACCATCCGCTGGTCCACGCGGCAACCCTGCTCAACAAAGCGGTATCGGCGGAGATATCGAGCGCCTTCGGCGCCTTTGGGCAAGGCCGGATGTTTGTCTGTCGGAAACCTTGATGCCAGAAGCTGACGCCAACCCGCTCCACAGCGGCCTATTTCTGGATCTTGACGGCACACTCGCTGACAGCCTGACGGCGCTGAAAAACGTCTACCATTCCTTCCTCGCCTCCTTCGGCGCGAGCGGCGACGACGTCGAGTTTCAACGGCTCAACGGACCGCCGCTTGGCGAGATTATCGAACGGCTGAGGATGGCTCACAAGCTGCCGGGAAAACCGGCCAGTCTCCTGCAAAAATACTCGGCCATGGTGTCGCAGGCGCAGCAAAGCGCGCGTCCCGCTGCCGGCGCATATGAGTTGCTAGCGCACGCCCGCGCGTGCGGGTTGAAGATCGCCGTCGTTACGTCGTCGCCCAGATTGTCCGCGCAAAGATGGCTCGCATTCGGAGGGCTCGTCGACAAGATCGACGATGTCGTCGGCGGCGATGAGGTGAGCGCAGGCAAGCCCGCCGCCGAACCCTACATCAGGGCACTGAGCCGGCTGAATTGCTCGGCCGCCCTGTCGCATGCCGTCGAGGATTCCCGCATCGGCGCGATGTCGGCAGTTGCCGCGGGGCTCAAAACGTGGGCATTGGCGCCGCCGAACAATCGCGCCGGGTGGCCCGGTCAGGTCGTGTTCATCGAACGTCTCACTGATCTCCTTGGAAGAATACCGACATGCTGAATGTTCACCTGCTTCAGTCGGAGCCGAGAGTAACGCTGGGAGCGGCAGCGCCAACCATCGGCCCGGACATCGAGGCGCGCGTGGACGAAATCTGGCAGCGCGAAAAAGAGCTACGCTCCCACGATCTCTACAACGGGCGATTGTTCAGCGTCGATCATTGTGATGCCAAAACGATCGTCGGCTGGATTTCGGAGTACCGCTACTTCCTCGCACAACGGCGCGAGCCGAGCCTTCATGCCGCGCTGAAGATCAAACCGCTCGCCGTCACAGGTATCCTGTCTTGTTCGGATGGCGTTTTATTCGGCCGGCGCAGCGGTCGCTCTGAGATGGACGCCGGGTGCTGGGAGCTGGTGCCGTCAGGCGGCGTTGACGACGCGGCAGTCGGGTCGGCCGGACAGGTGAGCCTCGAACGATGCATTCTGATCGAACTCGAGGAAGAAACCGGCATCAGCGCGTCCGAGCTGTCGGCGCATTCCAGAGCCGTCGCGCTGGTCGAGGATCCGCAAAGTCACGTCACCGACGTCGGAATCATGCTCTCGATCGCCTCCTCGGCTGCGCAGATCCAGCACCGCTTCGCGGCGCTTGAGAATCGTGAATATTCTGAACTTGAAATCGTTGCACCCGCCGACGTGCGGGCGTTTCGGCGCAACCGGGCTGACTCGTTGGGCGCTGTTTCCGCCGCCCTTTTGGATACTCTACTGCAACCCGGCCTATGCTCCGGCTTCCTGAGCAGCGCCTTTGAAGTCACGCAGGACCGCACCAATAAGCGATTGAAATAACTTATGAAAATCGCCAAAATCTGCGGTGCCCTCGATGCAGCTTTGATCTTCGTCGCGCAAACCTCGTAAACCAGCCGCCGAGGCAATAGTTTCCGCTAAGTGGCAGCGTTGCTGCGAGCCGAGTCTTCCAGTTCGCACCAGGAGCGTAAGTTGTGATGCAGAGCCCGGAACTCACCATCGGGGAGCGCAAGATCGGCCCGGACTGTCCTCCTTACATCATCGCCGAACTGTCGGCGAACCATAACGGCAAGCTTTTGAAGGCGCTGGAGCTGATCGAAGCAGCAGCCGCCACCGGCGCTGACGCGATCAAGATCCAGACCTATACGGCCGACACGATGACCATTCCTCACGATGGCGAGGAGTTTTTGATCAAGGGCGGCCTGTGGGACGGCTACAGACTCCACCAGCTCTACCAGCAGGCTCACACACCATATGAATGGCATGGGCAAATGTTCGCGAAGGCGCGTGAGCTTGGGATCACGATCTTCTCTAGTCCCTTTGACGAGACCGCCGTCGACCTGCTCGCAGGGCTCGATGCGCCCGCCTACAAGATCGCATCGTTCGAGGTGATTGACCTGCCGCTGATCAAATATGTCGCCAAACAGGGCAAACCGATGATCATCTCGACCGGGATGGCCAATCTCGGCGAGATTCAGGAGGCGGTCGAAACAGCGCGCAGCAACGGCGCCGGCGGCATCGCGCTGCTGCACTGCACCAGTGCCTACCCTGCTCCGATCGAGGAAGCGAATGTGCGCACGGTGGCGCATCTCGGCCAGGCCTTCAACGTTGTGTCCGGCCTTTCCGATCATGCGCCTGGCTCTGCCGCCTGCGTCGCTTCGATCGCGCTGGGCGGCTCCATAATCGAGAAGCATTTTACGATCTCGCGCGCCGACGGTGGTCCAGACGCAGCGTTTTCGCTCGAACCGCACGAGTTCAAGCGGCTGGTCGACGACTGCAAGTCGGCATGGTTCGCGCTCGGATCTGTCGACTATGGCCTCGTCGAGAGCGAAAAGGCCAACATGCGGTTTCGCCGTTCGATCTACGCAGTCAAGCCGATCAAGGCGGGGGAGCCTCTGACGAGCGAGAATATCCGCGTCATCCGGCCCGGCTTTGGCCTGCCGCCAAAGCATCTACCCGACGTCATCGGCCGCACCGCCGCGTGCGACATCGCCTATGGCGAAGCGCTAAAGTGGTCAGTGATCGCGTGACGATCCCGCCATCCCGCCGGATGACAGGGCGGGCTTGCCGCGAAAACCCGAGAGGGTTCTCCTTTTTGGCTGCCTAACCGGGGATGCTTATCTGAAACCCATCTAACGTCGGTTGAGCAGAGTCCGGAAAATATTAATCCTGGTCAGCAAACCGCTTCGAACTCGTCACGGGAAATGCCTCTCTCGAAACCAGCATTGGCAAGTCATCTCGGAGAAACGACTTTAGGTTCATGAAGAGGGGATCTTCTTCCAATCTAAAATTCGACAACGCCAGCGTCGCACTGCGAAAATATTCTTCAGGGGCCCAACGCTTATCGGGAATTAAAATCGATTTACTGCGAAATCCTTGGAGTATGCAGTAGGAATAAGCCACTGCGCGCCGACGCTGATCCACCGGCATCGACCAGACCTTTCGCGACACATTCAACAGAATGCTCCTCAGAGCTTCCATGCTAGATGCCTCCTCGATAATACCAAGGCCAGAAAACTTGTCTTCGCCCGTCGCGATCATTCTCTGTCCAGCCGCGGCCATTTCGTAGAGAACCGTTCCACGAACCGTGAGACCAGCATCGCAATGCTTCATGACCTCACCAGCGCTGAGGGCGCCATTTGCAAATCCGATATTTCTGATGTCGGCGCAGTATTCACGCAGCGTATCCCACGAACGCTTCCCATCATAGCTGTCGTTCAGCGGATGCGGCTTAATAATCAAGTTGAGATGTGTCAGTTGCCGCGCAAGATCAACGACGTCGACAACAGCTTGCCAGTAATCGTCCGATAGTTGCTTTGGCCGCGTCAGCGGGGCGTCTTGAAACGCATGCGCAAATACGCAGACCGTAGAATTCTCGGGGTTAACACCGCAGCTCTCAAGGAAAGCCTCGCGAGAAACCGGTAGCTGATCAACAACTTCACGGTTCAATAGCGGGTCGATAGTCCGCGCCAGCGTGCCTTCAACAGCGCCGCCGAATAGGTCAAGCCTGGGATCATCCAGCAGAGCTTGATCGAAAGCGTACCTTTCCAGCATCTCTTTGCAGTCGCTGGGAAGACCGGACGACAAGTCGGTTAGATCCCGATATCGCGTAACAGCAATTGGAATATACTGCTCTACCAGGAATGTTGGTGCACCGTGCATGGCCGAAAAATCAGCCAGCTGTCCCGATACCGAATAGCAAATGTGCCCCAATACACTCGCTCGAATCGAGGACTTTCCAAATATCATGGGAAGAGCTTCGTAGTCGGCCAACACGAGCTTTGCAACTGCGATGAGCTCGTCGCTCAGATTGTCGATGGTGCCGAAGCCAAATCGTCTCAGAAATTCATTGTAAATCAGAAGACCGTGTCGTGGGGATTTCGGGTCTGACAGCGACCGAATTGCATGCCTGAGCGAAGACCCCGATTTACCCTGTAGTCGCTTGCGAAGGTCACTCTCTGCATTGGCTGACCAGACCGGATCAGACAGGCGACGATTGCGAAATTCGGAAATATTGCAAAAGCGACTGACGCCAAACGAGCGAGCGAGCGCCTGGTTCGCTTCAACGTCTGTCCTTCGAACATCACCAAAGTCATCGGCGAAAATCCCGACGATTTCACCTCCCCATATGTGCTGTATGCACTTCGCAATTACACAATTTGCGAACAGGTGGGAGTGCACGTTGGCATTGTGATAAAGGTCAAGAATTATGACGCGGTCGGACTTGGGCGGGGGAGAAGATGCCCAGAACCGCCGATTTTCTTCCAGAAACTCGCCGATATTCATGGTGCCACGAAGATCCCTGCGATCTGTTTTTAAATTTTTGATCGCGCAAATCAACCCGAAAGATCACGTTCAAGTTTCGAGCGCGTGGGATAACCGTTCTATAACGTAATCTTGCTGTTCGGCGCTCAGGTTTGGGTGAATGGGCAACGTTAGTGCGAAATCGTAATATTTTTCGGAAGCCGGAAAGTCGCCACGGGAGAATCCCAAGGCCCGGTACCATGGTTGCAAATGGACCGGGATGTAATGGACGTTGACGCCGATACCTGAAGAGCGCATCGCCGCAAAAACCTCGGCGCGAGTACGTCGCACGGTTTCGTCCAGTTCAATGACATATAGATGCAACGCCGAGAGAGTGCCCTCCGGCACGAACTGGCGAATCACGGGAAGACCAGCAAGCCCTTCGTGATAACGCGCCGCGATCGTCTGCCGCCGGGCAATGAATTTGGCGAGGCGATCAAATTGCCTCACGCCGAGCGCCGCCTGGATGTCGGTCATACGGTAGTTGAAGCCGAGCATCACCTGCTCGTAGTACCAAGGGCCTTCGGGAACGCCGGTCATATCAGCGGGATCGCGCGAAATGCCATGGTTGCGCAGCAGGCGCATCCGATGGGCGATCTCGGCAGAACGCGTGGTCGCTGCACCGCCTTCTCCTGTCGTCACAATCTTGACGGGATGGAAGGAAAAAACGGTAACGTCAGCGAGCTCGCTCGAACCGACGGGCCGATTCTGGTAGTATCCGCCAACGGCATGGCTCGCGTCTTCAAGGATGCGGAAGCCGTGTCGGTCCGCCAGCCGGCGGATAGAGGCAAGATCTGCGGAAGTACCGGCGAAGTCCACTGGGACGACAACCTTCGGCAGGGTGCCGTCGCGCTCGGCCGCTTCGAGCTTGGTAGCTAGTGCCTCGACATCCATGTTTCGGGTCTTGGCATTGATATCGACGAAATCGACGATCGCTCCGCAGTAGAGACCGCAGTTGGCGGAGGCCACAAAAGTGTTCGGCACCGTCCAGAGTCGATCCGATGGGCCGAGCCCGAGCGCAAGACAAGCGACGTGCAGCGCCGCAGTCGCTGAGGAAAAGGCTACCGCTTCAGGCGCGTCGACTGCCCGCGCCAACGTCTCCTCAAACCTGGGCACCATCGGCCCTTGGGTTAGGAAATCTGACCGAAGGACTTCGACGACCGCCTCGACATCGGCGCTAGAGATGTCCTGACGACCATAGGGAATCATGTCTTGACCCGTTCATAAAATTCCCGGATTTGTTCTACAGAATACCGGACGGGGTTTGTACCGGAGTTGTACGAGAAACCCCGCGCTACAGGAGCACCAGTCTCACCGAGACGGTTCTCCAAATAATCATAACCGCGATCGTGGAACTTGATCGACGGTCGAATTACATAATGATCACTAAATTCAAGCGTCAAATGGCTAACATCTGCAGGGCACATTATCTCGTGCAGCTTTTCGCCCGGCCGGATACCAATCAAGTTCTGTGGCAGGTGCGGCGCCATCGCCGTTGCAAGGTCGACTATCCGGATCGACGGCAACTTCGGTACACAAATCTCGCCGCCATGCATACGCTGGAAGCACTTCAGAACGAAGTCGACGCTTTCCTGCAACGAGATCCAGAAACGAGTCATGTCGGTGTCGGTAATCGGCAACGACGTCGCGCCTTGCGCTATCAGTTTTTCGAAAAATGGGACGACCGATCCGCGCGAGCCGGCAACGTTACCGTAGCGCACGACCGAGAAGGCGGTACGTCGTTTGCCTGCCATATTGTTGGCAGCAATGAACAGTTTATCCGATGCAAGCTTGGTAGCGCCATACAGATTGATCGGGTTAGCCGCTTTATCGCTTGAGAGCGCGATCACCTGCTCAACGTCGTTGGCAAGCGCGGCTGCCACGATGTTCTCCGCGCCATGAATGTTGGTGCGGATACATTCCATTGGATTATATTCAGATGCTGTCACCTGCTTCATAGCGGCAGCATGAACGAGATAGTCAATCCCACGCGTCGCTTCGATCAAACGCGCGCGGTCACGCACATCGCCAATTAACCAACGAATACAGGGCGCGTTTACTTCCTGCTGCATCTCGAATTGCTTGAGCTCATCTCGTGAATAAAAAACGAGGCGCGCCAAGTCGTAGCGCTCGAGTAGTACATTCGCAAATTTGCGCCCGAAAGAGCCCGTACCGCCGGAAATAAATACGGATTTGCCGTTGAACACTTGGACCTCTCTTTACCTGGGAATGGCGTAACCGAAGTCCGCGCGATGTCAATGACAGGTCAGTCAGACTAAATCAACGACGTGGCGAGTGGTGGTGGCTTTCCTGTTTCGCCAACCAAGGCGAGCCGGCCAAATTGGCCCGCTGTCTTTATCCAACAGCTCCCTTTGTAACCGTCAGCGCGCTGAAGGAATGCTATGACCGACTCGTGGCGCGCGGCCGAGTTTTCACCTTTACGGTCACCGGCTTTCCCTCTCAGATCGTCGTGCGCTCTACGTGGTCGAGGCCGTTGCCGCGGGCGAGGTCTTCATTGAGCGCAACATCCGCGCAATTCGGCCAGGATATGGACTGGCACCGTACCATCTCGACCTGATTCTCAACCGACGCGCCGCCCATGTGATGAAGCGCGGAACGCCGCTCACATCCGACGACGCCTTAGGCTCAAAATCCATTTTTGACTAATTTCGTACGCACCGCTCCTGACATCGGCGACAGGAGGGCAGGCAGAATACTGGCGGCGCTTCTATCGCAACTGATCGGCCAAGTCTACGACGGCGCCATCGATGATGGTCACCACCCATCTCGCATTCCGTCGCAAGCGCGAAGGAGACCGCGCATGGCGCGGTTGATTGAGATCTGTACCGTGATCGATGATTACGGCTACCGGATGAGCGCGAGCTTTTCGAGAGAAGGGCATTTGTGGAACATAACGGAACATCAGACGTTCTTTTCCGCGAATGAGCAGCGCCTTGCCCCGGCGCAGTCGCCCGACACCGTGTCCACGGTGCTGAAGCGTTTTCGGCTGCGCGAGGAGCGCAACGGAAGTGGCAGGTAAGAACGCTCCGCTGTGCATAGCGACATGGCAATGCTGGGAGGTGGGCTTGGCGAGGAAACGCATTGGCATTCTCACGGGCGGCGGCGACGTCCCCGGTCTCAATGCAATCATTAAGACCGTGACTTATCGCGGCAGTGAGGACGACATCGAGGTCGTCGGTCTCCGCCGTGGTTGGGAGGCCCTGACGCACCTAAACCTCGAGGACCCGACCAGCAGATTTCACTACCTCATCCCGTTGAACCGTGAAAACACCCGCACCATCGACCGGCGCGGCGGCACCATGCTGCATTCGAGCCGCACCAATCCGTCCAAAATGAAAAAGTTACCCGACCATCTCGTCGGCACTGACCTTCCAGTTGCCACGAATACCAACGGCGGCACCGAAACCAGGACCTGGGACCTGACCGGCCAGGTGCTCGCGAACTTGTCAGGACTAGGCATCGAACACCTGATCGCCATTGGCGGCGACGACACGCTCAGTTATGCGGCCAGGCTCAACAAACTCGGCGTCAAGATCATCGCCATTCCGAAGACGATGGACAACGACGTCCGCAACACCGAGTACTGCATTGGCTTCTCGACCGCGATCACCCGCGCCAGCGACGCCATCCAGCGGCAGCGCACCACTGTCGGCTCGCACGAGCGCATTGGCATTTTCCGCGTCTTTGGCCGCGATGCCGGATTTACCGCGCTATACACCGCGTATGCGGCCTCGATCCGGTGCGTCATACCGGAGTACAAGGTTGATCTCAACAAGCTGATCCAGTTGCTCCTTGAGGAGAAGCGCGCCAACCCAAGCAACTACGCGCTGATCGTGCTCAGCGAGGGCGCCGAGTGGGAGGGCTACAAGGTGCATGAATACGGCGAGCCTGACTCCTACGGTCACCGCAAGAAGGCGAGCGTCGCCGAAGTGCTTGCCGACGAAATCAAAGGGCGCGCCGGCGAGGAGACTATCGTCTCTGACCTCACCTATGACCTGCGATCGGGCGACCCGGACTTCATCGACAAGCTCGTCGCCCTGACTTTCGGTAACATGGCATACGATGCTGTCCTGAAAGGCAGGACCGGCCTGATGTCAGCGCTGGTAGAGGGCCGCTACGACCTGGTGCCCATCCCTGACGCCAATCTCGGGCCGCGCAAATTGGACGTCGCCAGCACGTACAACACGGAACGCTACCGCCCCATCTACGCAGATAAGCGGGGGCTGCCGATCTTTCTCAACCGCGCGTCATAGGGTGGCAGGTTGTCTACGAGATTCAAATCGCTCGCCACCCCGATGCCAAGTTCGGTCTCGCCTTTTGCCACCGCCTCTGCAATTTCAGTACCGGAGGGTTCCAGTCGACTTTTCGCCTTCACTTCCGAAATCCCCAAGCGTTTCAGCAGGGCGATCGTGTAAAGACTGGCACCGCCGCCAGGTGCGGGATCGCCAACGGCGACCGACTTTGCCGCCAGCGGCGCGCGCTTGAGCGCATCCGCGAAGCTGGGGTTGGGCTTGACCGCGCCCTTTCTTGACAAAAACGGTGAAGCCGACCTGAGCGATTTCCACGCGGCTCCCCGCGAGCAGCTTACCTGCTCCTGCAATTCTTCGTTTTGTTTGCCAGAGACGATCGCCACGTCGACGTCCTCGCCCTTGATAACGCGCTCGGTGATGACGTCGAGCGGTGCATAGGCGGCCGTAACCTTGTGGCCCGACGAGTTCTCGAACTGCGGTAAGAGTTCGGGGAACAGCACCCGAAAGGAAGCCGGGCCGAGCAGCTTGATCTCGGCCGCACGCGTGGGGGATGGCGTGGCTGCAATCAGCAGAAAAGCAGACAGTCCTATCACTTGCGGAAACAGCAAATGTCGAAGCAACGAAATGTCTGAACATGCCGTCCTTCTCTTTTTGCAGACCGGTTACCCGGCGGCGGCGGCGGCGAGCACGGCGTTGATGGCGCCGCCCTCGAGAAATCCACAGTCGGTGTTCGCACATGCCGGAAAAGTGATCGAGATCCATGTACGCAACTCGAGGCATTGGCGGAACCAAGTGTCCACGTTGATGTTTGAGGCTTGAAATACATGGTTCCTACCAGGTGGCCCATATGCTGGTGGAACTTGCGCGGTCAAGCGCACGCGGGCGTGGCCGATAACCCATGATCGGACGAATACGGGTCCGTAATGCGGCGGCTGGCTTACGGGTAAGTATGCCGACGGCTGGATGGGCAGATTTAAAAAATGTGAGTGACAAAAAATGTGAGTGACAACAGGCCTCGCGGCCGAACAAACGCACCGAGGAGACGCTGATGAGCTGGATACTTGACCTCGTTAATCCCCGAGAGCGCAAGTGGGAAGAGTTCTATCGCAACCGCTGGTCGCACGATAACGTTTTCCGCAGCACGCATGGCGTCAACTGCACCGGTGGCTGCTCCTGGGCGATCTACGTAAAAGACGGAATCATCACCTGGGAGATGCAGCAGACGGACTACCCGCTCCTTGAGCGCAGTCTGCCGCCCTACGAGCCGCGTGGCTGTCAGCGTGGCATTTCCGCCTCCTGGTATGTCTACAGCCCGATCAGGATAAAGTATCCCTATGTCCGCGGTCCGCTGTTCGACATGTGGAAGGAAGCGAAGGCGTCGAGTGCCGATCCGGTGCAGGCCTGGGGTGCGCTGGTTGGCGACGAACAAAAGCGGCAGCGCATGCAGAAGGCACGCGGCAAGGGTGGTTACCGCCGCGCCAAGTGGGAGGAGCTGGTCGAGCTGATTGCTGCTGCCAGCTTGCACACCGCGCGCAACCACGGGCCGGACCGGATAATGGGCTTCTCGCCGATCCCGGCGATGTCGATGCTGTCGTTTGCGGCCGGCACACGCTTTTTGTCGCTCATGGGCGGATCGTTACTGAGCTTCTACGACTGGTACGCCGATCTGCCGACCTCGTTCCCGGAAATCTGGGGCGATCAGACCGACGTGTGCGAAAGCGCGGACTGGTACAACAGCAAGTTCATCGTTTCGATGGCGTCGAACCTGAACATGACCCGTACCCCCGATGTGCATTTCATCGCGGAAGCACGCACCGAGGGAACCAAGTTTGTGGTTCTTGCGCCGGACTTCAGCCAGATCGCCAAATACTGCGACGAGTGGATTCCGATTCAGGCGGGACAGGACACGGCGCTGTGGATGGCGGCCAATCACGTCATCCTCAAGGAGTACTACATCGACCGCCAGGTTCCGTACTTCATTGATTACGTCAAGCGTTACACCGACCTTCCGTTCCTGGTGGAGCTGGAGCCCAACGAGAACACGTACAAGACGGGTCGCTTGCTGCGTGCCAAGCATGTTCCGCGCTACAAGGATGTCGAGAACGGCGACTGGAAGATGCTGTTGCTTGACGCCAACAGCGGCGAGTTGCGGGCGCCGAAGGGTCAGGTGGGTGATCGCTGGGGTTCTGTGCACGGTAAATGGAACCTGTCCGGCGAGGACACCCTGGACAATAGTCCGCTCGATCCGGTGCTGAGCTTTATCGATCGATCCGATGACGTGGTGCAGGTCGGGTTCGACGATTTCGCGAACGGTCGCGTCGTCTCGCGCGGCGTGCCGGTGCGGCGTGTCGCTACGGATAAGGGCGAGATTCTGTGCGCGACCGGCTTCGATATCATGATGTCCCAGTTCGGCCACAGCCGGGGCCTGGAAGGCGCGTTTGCGACCAGCTATGACGACGACGATGCGCCCTATACGCCGGCATGGCAGGAGCGTCACACCGGTATCGGTCGCGAGACGGCGATCAGATTTGCGCGTGAGTTCGCGACCAACGCAGAGTTCACCAACGGCAAATCCATGGTGATCGTGGGCGCCAGCGCCAACCACTGGTTCTACAACAACCTCTGTTACCGGTCGGCTACGGTCGCCTTGATCCTGTGCGGTTGTTGCGGCGTCAACGGCGGTGGTATCAACCACTACGTCGGCCAGGAAAAGCTTGCGCCCGTTGCGCCATGGGCTTCGATTGCTCTGGCTCTCGACTGGTCCAAGCCGCCGCGGGTCGTGCAGTCGTCGACCTGGCATTACGCCCATAGCTGTCAGTGGCGCTACGAGCAGGAGTTTACCGAGTATGGCCTGACGGCACCAAATCCGAAATGGGCCAAGGGTCATTCGATCGACCTCGAGGCGAAAGCGGTGCATAACGGCTGGATGCCGTTTACGCCGCACTTCAACCGCAACCCGCTCGACGTTGCGGCTGACGCTGAGCGTGCTGGCGCGAAGACCACTGAGGACATCGCCGCTCACGTCATCGATCAGGTCGTCAGTAAGAAGATTCAGATGGCGATCGACGATCCCGATGCCGAGGAGAACTGGCCGCGGTTGTGGTTCATCTGGCGTGGCAACGCGATCCAGTCCAGCGCCAAGGGACACGAGTACTTCCTGCGGCATTACCTCGGGGCGCACGACAATGCGATCGCCGAGGATCGTGCCAGAGGCAAGACGCATACGGTAAAATACCGCGACACGGCGCCGCGCGGGAAGTATGACCTGGTGGTCGACCTCAATTTCCGTATGGATACCTCGTCGCTCTACTCCGACATCGTGCTGCCGACGGCGTTCTGGTACGAAAAGAACGACCTCAACACGACGGACCTGCATTCGTTCCTGCACGTGCTGGGACAGGCGGTTCCGCCGGTGTGGGAGTCCAAGACGGACTGGGATATCTTCAAGCTGATCGCCAAGAAGGTCAGTGAGTTGGCTCCGCTGGCGTTTTCCAAGCCGGTGCGCGATGTGGTCCTTCAGCCGCTCATGCACGACACCCCGGACGAACTGGCGCAGCCGGAGATTCTCGACTGGGCCGAGGGCGAGTGCAAGCCGGTGCCGGGCAAGTCCTTCCCGCACGTGCGCGTGATCGAGCGCGACTACGCGAACTTGTACAACAAGTTCATCTCGTTCGGACCGAAGGCGCGGGAGGATGGCGTTTCTGCGGTCGGTGTGAATGTCCCGATCAAGAAGCAGTACGACCAGATGCTCGACAATCCCATCATGCCGATGCCTGATCCAAGGCATATGCGGTGCGTCGAGTGGGGCGGCAAGCGGTATCCGAGCCTTGAGGACGTGCTGGACGGCTGCAATACGATACTATTGTGTGCGCCGGAGGCGAACGGCGAGGTGTGCTACCAGGCCTTCCATAATGAGGAGCATCACGTCGGCCTGCCGCTTGTTGATCTTGCTGAGCCTACCCGAAACGTCACGACGACTTTCTATGACCTTACGCGTCAACCGAGGCGACTCCTTACGAGCCCCTGCTGGACGGGTATGATCAACGACGGACGCGCTTATTCCGCATGGTGTATGAACGTTGAGCGCCTGGTGCCTTGGCGGACGCTGACCGGCCGGCAAACGCTGTACATCGATCACCAGTGGTACCTCGACTTCGGCGAGCATATTCCAACCTACAAGCCGCGGCTTAATCCGCGCAAGACCGGCGACATCGTGAAGAGCCGGGTCGATGACCGCTCTCTGGTGCTAAACTACATCACGCCGCACGGAAAGTGGAACATTCACTCGACCTACAAAGATAACCACCGCATGTTGATGCTGTCTCGCGGCATGGATCCGGTGTGGATCAATGACAGAGACGCGGAGAAGGTAGGCATTGAGGATAACGACTGGGTCGAGGTCTACAACGACAACGGTGTGGTTGTTACCCGCGCCAACGTGAGCCGCCGAATTCAGCCTGGCACCTGCATGTACTACCACGCGGTCGAGCGTACGGTGTACATTCCGAAGTCGCAGGAGCGTAAGTGGCGTGGTGGCGGACACAACAGTCTGACGCGTACTCGTATCAACCCGCTGTTTTTGGCCGGTGGATATGCCCAGTTCACATACGGCTGGAACTACTGGGGTCCGACTGGTATCTTAACGCGTGACACCCACGTCGTCGTGCGCAAGACGGAGAAGCTGGAATGGTAGGGCAGCCCCGCGACGCATGAGCCTGAGTAGTACGAACTCGCCCGGCGCATTTCGGTGCGCCGGCGCGAGTCGGCGCCGGAAAGTACGTGAGCATCAACTGCACGCTGCGCACCAATGGCGCAATCCGTCACATCTGCGCTTGGCAAACCGGACACGGATAAGCCTGGTCTTATGGCTGACAGTCTTATGGCTGACAAAGGCTTTCTTACGTCTGGATAAGACGGCAAACGCGAAGCCTGAAGACGTGGTTCCTCACACAGGCTTACCGGCTATGTCCCGCAGAAGGTTTGCTGGATTTCTTCCCCCGGTGCCGGCGGCTTTCCATAGTCCGCAAACTGCGGCTGGTCATCGTAGGGATACGCCAGCACCTCGACGAGTTCGTGAAATTTATCGAAGTGTCCCGCTTCGGCGTCTTGAATGGCCGCTTCAATGCGGTGATTGCGCGGGATGAACATCGGATTGGCTGCCAGCATGGCGGTGCGGCGGGCTTCGGCGGGGCGCTCTTCAAGCAACAGGCGCTCGCGCCAGCGTGCGGCCCATTCGTCGAAGACGGACGGGTTTGCGAAAAGCGTCCGCACGCCTGCATTGCCCTTCGTATCTGCTGCGGCCTCGCACAGGGCGCGGAAGGTCAACGTGAAATCCGCATGATTCTCAGCCATCGATGCCAGGAGACCTGACGCGAGTTCGAGATCGCCTTCCATCTCGCTTGCAAGACCCAGCTTCTGCCGCAGGCCGGCAAGGTATGCTTCGTTGTAATGCGCGTTGAAGAGCTTGATCGATGCGTTCGCGGCTTCAATCGCCTTGTCGGCGCCATCCGCCATGAGCGGCAGCAGTGTCTCGGCGAATCGGGTCAGATTCCATTTGATGACGGCGGGCTGATTGGCGAACGCATAGCGCCCAAACTGGTCTATCGAACTGAAGACCTTGTCCGGATGGTAGGCGTCCATGAAGGCACAGGGGCCGTAGTCGATCGTCTCGCCCGCGATCGCAGTGTTGTCGGTGTTCAGAACACCGTGGATGAAGCCGATGAGCATCCATCGGGCGGCCAGCCGGGCCAGGGCCGCGACCACCGCGTCGTAGAAGGCGCGATATGGGTCTTCAGCCGAGCGCGCGTCCGGATAGTGCCGCTCGATGGCGTAGTCCGCGAGAATACGAAGATTTTCCACGTCGCCCCGCGCGGCGAAATACTGAAACGTACCGACGCGCAGATGGCTCGATGCAACGCGGGTCAGGACACCGCCCGGCAGCATACGTTCGCGCATGACGTTTTCACCGGTCAGCACCGCGGCGAGGGAGCGCGTCGTCGGAATGCCGAGCGCGGCCATGGCCTCGCTGACAATGTATTCGCGGATGACAGGACCCAGCGCGGCGCGGCCATCGCCGCCTCTTGAGAAGCGGGTTCTGCCGGAACCTTTGAGCTGAAGGTCATAGCGTTTGCCCGCAACGTCGACGACTTCACCGAGCAG
Source organism: Nitrobacter sp. NHB1 (assembly GCF_036964665.1). Classification (NCBI taxonomy): domain Bacteria; kingdom Pseudomonadati; phylum Pseudomonadota; class Alphaproteobacteria; order Hyphomicrobiales; family Nitrobacteraceae; genus Nitrobacter; species Candidatus Nitrobacter laanbroekii. The sequence goes on along the minus strand of NZ_JBAMDA010000001.1, from coordinate 8,904 downwards.
GATGGCGCGCCCGTCGCCGAGCTGCGGTACGAAATCCCCGAACTGATGTCCGGCGTACGCTTGCGCGATCGGCTCGGAACCGGGTGCAATGACGTTGCCGGAAAGAACGGCAACTCCTGCGGGACTTTTGAGGAACTGAGGATCAATGCGCAACCGCCGGGCGAGCGCATCGTTCACGCGCAGGAGGCTGGGCGCGGCCGCCGTCGCCGGCTTCACGCGCTGATAAAATGCTTCCGGCAGCCGGGCATAGGTGTTGTCGAACCGGATGGGCGCTGCCGCGTTTGCGGACGCGGGACGGACAATTTTTGCTGAGGAGGTCATGGCTTAAAGTCGTTCCTCGGCCACGAAAAGCAATGGCGGTTTGACGGGTCACAACGGACGTTATGCCCTTTCACAGCAATCGTGTCGATATGCAGGTCGGGAATGAAGATGTCCCGCACTTGCGCAAGGATTGCGATCGTGCCGCGGTGTTAGCTGCGCAGCCCCGGCGCTTCCTGGCCGGTGCGTGCGACGTATTCGGTGTAGCCGCCGCCATACTGGTGGATGCCCTCCGGCGTCAGCTCCAGCACGCGATTGGAGAGGACGCTGAGGAAATTTCGGTCGTGCGAGACGAACAGCATGGTGCCCTCGAAATCCGACAGTGCCGTGATCAGCATCTCCTTGGTCGCAAGATCGAGATGGTTGGTCGGCTCGTCCAGCACCAGGAAATTCGGCGGATCGAACAGCATCTTCGCCATCCCCAGCCGCGCCTTCTCTCCACCCGACAACACCCGGCACCGCTTCTCAACGTCGTCGCCGGAAAAGCCAAAGCAGCCGGCGAGTGCGCGCAGGCTGCCCTGCCCCGCGGTCGGAAATGCATCTTCCAGCGACTGGAACACCGTGCGGTCGCCGTCAAGCAGATCCATGGCGTGTTGGGCAAAATAGCCCATCTTGACGCTGCCCCCGACCGCCACCGTGCCGGCGTCGGGCTCGCTCGCACCGGCCACCAGTTTGAGCAGCGTCGACTTGCCGGCGCCGTTGATGCCCATCACGCACCAGCGCTCGCGCCGGCGGATCATGAAATCAAACCCGCCATAGATCCGCTTGCTGCCATACCCCTTGTGGACGTTCTTCAAGGCGACAACATCCTCGCCGGAGCGCGGCGCCGGCGGAAAGTCGAATGCGACCGTCTGGCGGCGCCGGGGCGGCTCCACCCGCTCGATCTTGTCGAGCTTTTTCACCCGGCTCTGGACCTGCGCCGCATGCGAGGCACGCGCCTTGAAGCGCTCGATGAACTTGATCTCCTTGGCGAGCATCGCCTGCTGGCGCTCGAACTGGGCCTGCTGCTGCTTCTCGCTCAGCGCACGCTGCTGCTCATAGAACTCATAGTTGCCGGAATAGGTGGTCAGCGAGCCAGAGTCGATCTCGATGATCTTGGCGATTACGCGGTTGATGAACTCGCGATCGTGCGAGGTCATCAACAGCGTGCCGTCATAATCTCTGAGGAACTGTTCGAGCCAGATCAGGCTTTCGAGATCGAGATGGTTGCTCGGCTCGTCCAGCAGCATGACATCGGGACGCATCAGGAGGATACGCGCCAGCGCCACGCGCATTTTCCAGCCTCCAGAGAGCGCGCCGACGTCACCCTCCATCATCTCCTGGCTGAACCCGAGGCCTGACAGCGCCTCGCGCGCCCGGCCATCGAGCGCATAGCCGTCGAGCTCCTCGAAACGATGCTGCACCTCGCCGTAGCGCGCGATGATCTCCTCCATCTCGTCGGCGCGATCCGGGGCGGCCATCGCGGTCTCGAGTTCGCGGAGCTCGGCGGCGATCACGCTGACGGGCCCCGCTCCTTCCATCACCTCCGCCACGGCACTGCGGCCGGACATCTCGCCGACGTCCTGGCTGAAATAGCCGATGGTGATGCCGCGATCGATCGAGACCTGCCCTTCGTCGGGCAGTTCCTGGCCTGTGATCATCCGGAACAGCGTGGTCTTGCCGGCCCCGTTTGGACCGACGAGGCCGATTTTCTCACCCTTGTTGAGCGCTGCGGAGGCTTCGATGAAAAGGATCTGGTGGCCAGCTTGCTTGCTGACGTTGTCGAGACGGATCATGAGGTCATTTTGAGGGAAAGAAGTGTTGCGGTCTCTTAGTCCATGTGGGCGGCAAGTGGAAGCCCGGCCGCGCCTGGGTGGCCTGACAAATCCCTGGCAATTCTGCGCCCCCTTGCCAATTATGGTCGAGACTGCGTGTTTCCCGTCAGCACCCCTGAGACAAATTGAGGGACTTTCCGAAGGGAAGATTTCTGGTTCATCGTAGCCGCAAGGAGCGAAGATGAGACAGAAATCCGGACGGGGCAAGGCGCCTGCGCAAGCGATTTGACGTCTGTTGCGAAATCCGCAACAGCCTGCAAATGTCAGCAATACTTACCCACTTGGAGAGGATCATTCTTCCGTCAGAAGTAACCAGTCAAGTCCCGCATAATCGCCGAAGTATGCCTGTCGGGCCTGCGAAGAGGTGGTGGTGCAGGCTCCGGCGCCGGCACGGCTGATCGAGGGCGGATTGCCGACCGAAGCGACAGTGGCGCAGGTCCTCGTCGCCAAATACGCCGATCACTTGCCGCTCTACCGCCAATCCCAGATCTACGCCCGGCAGGATCTGGTCTGGTTCCGGGATCTGCCCAGCTTCCGGGATGCAAAGGTTGCGTGCCAAGCTCGACCTGATCAGCCAGAAGACCAAACTCGCCGAGGCGATCCGCTACGCGCTGTCGCGCTGGGAGGGGCTCACGCGATACCTCGATGACGGCCGCATCGAGATCGACAGCAACGTCGTCGAACGCTCAATCCGGCCGATTGCGCTCAACCGCAAGAACGCGTTGTTCGCCGGCTCCGACGGCGGCGGCGAGCACTGGGCCGTCATCGCCTCGCTGATCGAGACCTGCAAGCTTTGCAGCATCGAACCGCATAACTATCTGGCCGACGTCATCACTAGGATCGTCAACGGCCATCCCAACAGCCAGATCGACGACCTGCTGCCTTGGGCCTATACCGCTGCGCTGGATACCAGGGAAGTGGCCTGAAAACACCGCTTACCCTTGCTCCACTCGCTCCAAAAATCGGCACTCTCGCCGGCAGGACAGATCCTTCGCATCCCGGAAGCTGGGCAGATCCCGGAACCAGACCAGATCTGTCTGACGCGGGAGCGGCTCTGAGCTGACTGGAACCCTGCCAGGAACGGGAATTCTTGGACCGGAGACGGAGGCCGAAGAAGGGGCACATCCACGAACGGAGACAGCCACTCACAAAACCAGCGTCAGAAAAGCCCGCCAACGGCGGGCCCTTTTCATCGGCCCCTGGAAATGCGAGAAATAGTAGACTGAGTGGTGGCGGACGCAGTCAGATGCGAACCGGTCTCCGCTGCGATTTCCCTGTTAACAGGGAAAAATACAGGGAAAACGGCGTTTCTTGCTACGGAGCGGCTTGGGGCGGGTCCTCAACACCGGGTTTTTCAGCACTTTTGGGGAGTTTTCCCTAGTGAGCTTATCAGGAAAAACTTTGATGGTATCAGGGAAGGTCATCTGCTTAGATTAGGACCAACAAATCAAAATGATCTCTTATGAGAGAGACCACGCAAAATGCCTTTGCTGTTAGATTCCAGGGCGGAATCCATAGAGGGCGTCCTTGCTGAATTTAGGCGACGCGGTGTCGCGTCCGAGGATGCTGAGATCGTCCTATCCGTCGGAGCCTACCGCGCCCCCGATCGCCGACCGGTGCCATTCGCAGCCGCTTCAATGAAGCATGGCGATGAGGTGTTCGCGATACCTCTGGTTTCGTTCAAGGATTTTCAGGCGTCGTTGATCGACGGCACTCCCATGGCTCGAACGGAAATTTGGGCGCTCGATGGTGCTCAGATCTTTCCTGACGGATCTGTGAAACTGGCCCAGCAAGAGGGTTTTCCGGATGGGCTATTGGTCAGCAATCTTCGTCTTCTGAAAGCAAGCCCCACCTACCACTGGTCGGAATTTGACAGCTACGTCGTAGAGCTGGCTCTCGAGGGGCTCCCCTACGAGGTATTCCGTGAGTTTGCGCCCGGCATTCTACCACTGGCAGTTCTTGATTTTGCGAGAGTTTCAACGGTCAAGATTCAGCGACTCAAGAACCTGCTCAATCGCTTGGAAGACCGTCTGCAAGACGTGTGGGAGCGGAACGATATTCTGACAGCCGAAGGCCGCACCGCTTTCAGAAAATGGCAGGGCCGACGTAGCCTGAGACAGGCGATTACCCGCACCCTGAGAGAGTCGGGAATGAGACCCGCTCGAGAACAAGGTTATGGTCGGCGTTCCTCGCTACCAAACAACGAATCCATACAATAGCGAGCCTGAAAGGGCATCAGCTGCGTATCTTCGCCCTCTCCAATCAGCAACCTTGCGATATGCCGGTTTGTGAGTGGCTGACTTTACGGAACTCAGCCAGAGTTCCGTAGCCTAACAGCTTACCCACCCCTTAGTAATTGGTCCGCGTTTAGCGGAGCAAAGAGCCATGCGGAAAAGAAAAAAGATCATTGCTCGATCGGCAGCCGACATCCTCCCTTTTCAACATCCAGCGATAAATCAGGTAGCTCTAAGCGATCTAAAGCTACCGGCCCGCAAGCTGAGAACTCACAACCGAGCCTCGCGGCGAAAGCTGGCTGCCATTCTGCGGACAGTCGGATTTATTGATCCGGTCGTTATCGACGAAAATAACAATGTTTTAGCCGGAATCTTGCGCTGCGAGGTTGCCGGCGAACTTGGACTGGACACAATTCCCGCCATCCAGATCAGCCATATGAATGAGATCGAGAAGCGAGCCTATGTCCTGGCCGCCAATCGCCTTGGCGAAGATGCCGGATGGGACCAAGAGCTTCTTGCCATTGAGCTTGGCGAACTCGCGATTGCCCTGCCAGAAGCTGGAATTGAACTCGAGGCGACCGGATTCAGCATCAATGACTTTGATCAGATCATGTCTGATCGAGGAGACCCGTCTCCCGATCCGGTAGAACCCGAGCTACCGGCGCCTGGACGCCCTGTGACTCGACCAGGCGACCTCTGGCTTTGCCATAGAGGCCGGCTCTACTGCGCCGATGCGCTGCAGCCAACGAGCTATGTCACGCTGATGGCGGGCCGGCGCGCCACCATGACGTTCACCGATCCCCCTTACAACGTCTCGATCCGTAAACACGCGCGCGGGCTCGGACGCAGAAAACATCGAGAATTCGCGATCGCGTCGGTGAATTGTCAGACGTCGAATTCTTGCGGTTTCTTCAAACCGTATTCGGGCTTATCGCCGACGTGAGCCTCGACGGCAGCATCGTTTTCTCATGCATTGATTGGGCCCACCTTCGGATCATGCTTGACGCAGGGGCTGATGTATTTTCCGAGCTTAAGAACATCTGCGTTTGGGTCAAATCGAACGGCGGAATGGGCACGTTCTATCGCTCGCGCCACGAACTGATATGCGCCTTCAAGGTAGGCCAGGGACCGCACATCAACACGTTTGAGCTAGGCCAATACGGACGCTCCCGAACCAATATCTGGGAATATACCGGACTTAATGCCTTTAAATCCGGCCGTGACGACGAACTGGCAATGCATCCGACGGTGAAGCCGGTCCGCATGATTGCCGACGCCATGCTCGACTGCTCAAAACCTCAATCCGTCGTTCTCGACCCATTCATGGGTTCAGGCTCGACCCTCCTGGCCGGCGAAATGGTCGGCCGACACGTCTATGGTCTCGAAATCGATCCCGAATACGCCGACGTTTCGATCCGCCGCTGGCAAGCCTTTACCCATCGCGACGCCATTCTGGAATCGAGTGGCCAAACGTTCGAGGAAGTCGAGGCAGAACGCAATTCCACCGTCACACAGCCTGCCCAAAAGACCCGATCTTCGCGTCGGGGGGCCAGCCATGGCTAATCGTCATCGAACCGGAAAATATACCGTGGGCAAGGGACGCTCCCCTGTCGCGACGCGCTTCAAGGCAGGCAGGAGCGGAAATCCGAAGGGCCGACCCAAGGGGTCGAAAAACGCTCAAAGCCTGGCAAAGGCAGAGCTCAGCCGGAAGGTTGTGGTCACCGTCAACGGCCGAAAGAAATCGATGACCGTTGCAGAAATCGCCTCGCGCAGGCTCGGCGACAAAGCGATGACCGGGGATGCCAAGGCATTCAGCTTCCTGATCGCAGTTGCAGGCGTAGGTAGTGGCCCCGATGAATCGCTGGCTGATCGTATCACCACGCCCGAGCAAGATCGGGCCATCCTGGCCGAGTATTTCAAACGAAAGGGGTTCACGGAATGAAAAAGCCAAAGCCTCGACAGACGATTCGCCGTGCGAAGCGACCGGTTCGGGCAAGATCGTTAAGCGCCGATCCCACAGTTGTCGATGCCCTCGTTGCGGCTGCACGCGACGATCTGGTTACGTTTATTCAGCTTTGCTTTTTTATTTTGAAGCCGACGACAAAGCTGCTGATGAACTGGCATATCAAGGCGATTGCGCATCAACTGGAGCAGATCAGGCTCGGTCAGCAAAAACGCCTCATTGTGTCGGTGCCGCCCCGACATCTCAAATCGATCATCACGTCAGTCGCATATCCGGCATTCATATTGGGGCACGACCCGTCCAAATCGATCATTGTCGCCAGCTACGCGGCAGATCTCGCGATCAAGCACGGCAACGATTTCCGCACAGTCATCGAGTCAGACATATATCGAAAGGTCTTTCCGACCGTTCATATTGCAAAGAACACCGAGAGCGAGGTGACGACCACCGCGGGCGGCTGCCGGATTGCGACATCCGTGGACGGTCCGATTACCGGCCGTGGCTGCGATATCGCGATCATTGACGATCCTTTGAAGCCCGGCGAGGCATTGTCAGACGTCCGGCGCGAGCGCGTCAACAACTGGTATTACCAGACATTCCTGTCGCGGCTGGACGACCCTCGCAACGCGGCCATCATCCTTGTCATGCAGCGACTGCACCAGGACGATCTCGCCGGGACGCTTCTGCGATCGTCGGAAGATTGGCTCTACTTGAAGTTGCCAGCGATCGCGACATGCAACGAGACTATCCAGGTTGGGCCAAATCTGACTTACGAGCGTCGCGAGGGTGAACCGCTTCATGCGAAGCGCATATCGCTGGAGGAGCTTAACAAGCGCCGCGAAGAAGTCGGAAGCGATACCTGGCAGGCTCAATACCAACAAGAGCCGGTGCCTCCAGGTGGCTATATGATCAAACGGGCTTGGACTAGACGCTACGAGATATTGCCGCCACGAGCACGCGGTTCCCTGGTCATTCAGAGCATCGACACCGCAACGAAGGCAGGCCCTCTCAATGACTACTCAGTTATAACAACTTGGCAGGTCCATGACCATTGTTATTGGTTGACAGACGTTACGCGCAGACGACTGGAATATCCTTTTCTCAAGGCGTTTGTATTGGAACAGGCACAAAAGCATCGGCCGGATAAGATCCTGATTGAGGATGCCGGCACAGGTTCGGCCCTGATACAAGAGCTGAGGTTTACGCCGTACAACGTCGTAGGCGTACGGCCGGTGAACGATAAACTCACCAGGGCGCAGATCGTGGCCGCAAAGTTTGAAAGCGGAAAGGTCTTTTTGCCCCTCTCCGCTCCATGGCTAGCGGATCTGGAGGCGGAATTATTTTCTTTTCCTCAATCACGGCACGACGATCAGGTCGACAGCATCAGCCAGGCACTCTCCGACGAGGTTTCGTCATATGATCCCGGAGCACTGGCCGAGGGGCTGGCGCGGATCTTCTCACCGCAAGTTCGTTGGCACGTGACCTACTAATGGGAAGTTCTCCGGCTAAGCGACCATATGAGACTGCTAACGAAAAAAGAGCTGGGTCAGAATATCACGCAGATCCTGCTTCAATATCCTTGAATATGACCCATCTCGGGGATCGACGCCGATTGCCGGGAAACGAAACCGGGCTGATCAGAACGACAACATGATGGCAGCCCGGCGTTCGGGGCATCACGTTCAGTCGTCTCCGGAGGCATCAATCGGCTGAAGGCCGCCAACGATCAATCCGCTTCAGACAGTATCATATTTTGGAAATGCCCGCTGTAACCGCTCAATGGTCGTCCGCTACTTCGGGATTTTGGACGCGCAGACCGTGTTGCGGTTGCCCGTACTGTTCGCGCTGCGCCGTGCCTTGGCCAGCATCAGCAGCCGTTCGATTTCCAGGCGGCCGACGGTCACCTCACCTCTTCGCCAGCGTCAGAAACTCGCGCGGCGCCAGGATCATCGCATGCACGCGGCAAGGTCGGCGGGAAGCGGATCGGAGGGATCACGGATCAATCATATTTGTTGCAAAAAAACCGTGCGCGATCTTCGTCGTAAAACCAAAAATATCGGCTTATATAGATGTGCCAAACCAGTCATGAGCCAAGTGGAGCCAGGCATGCTCATGCTGACTTCTAGCAGGCTGTTGAAAGGTCTCTCGTTTTCAGAATGCCATCGTGATTCAATTGACCCGCTGTAGGGAGGCGGATTTGCGAGGGTCTGACGAGAGAACGGGATCGTTGTTCAGCAACGTGGATTTGGAAGCCCGGGTTCGGAAGGATCATCCGCTTCGCACGATCCGTCGATGCTCGCTATTATGGAGCACGATTTCGCAGCGCTCTACGCGGGTATCGGGCGGCCGTCGATCGCGCCAGAGAAGCTGCTGCGGGCGATGCCGCTGCAAGCGTTTTACTCGGTGCGCTCCGAGCGCCAACTGGTGGAGCGATCCATCGTGTCGGAAACCAATGCTGTGCCTACCGCAAATCAAACCCTGGCATATTGATGGCGCAGTCCGCCCAGAATCGAACGACAGCTAATGCGCTAGGCTGTCTCGGCGACGCGTGACATCGGCGCGTTCTTGTTTAATG